>JANQQS010000146.1 GCA_028284955.1 Myxococcota bacterium
GGCCGGACGCAAAGAAGCGGTTTCAACGATAAATCAGACTTCGAAACTTCCTCGGACTTCTTTGACAAATGGTAGGAAGTCCAAACTCCCCCGCCAGGATGCACGTGGCCTGGTTGTGTGGGGTCAAACTGCTGGGGCCCCGCCGCTCTGTTGTCTAGGGTCTGGCACCCAGACCCTCTCGTCGGTGTACAACCCCGCCGATTCACCCAAGCTCCCCCGCCAGGAAGCACGTGACCTGGTTGTGTGGGGTCAAACTGCTGGGGCCCCGCCGCTACGCGGTGGGGCGGACGCGAAGCGGCCGGCGGCGGGTGGGGGGACCCGTCGGGTCGTACCCGACGGGGGGAGGGTCTGCGGGGTCAGACCCTCCAAACTACAGGAGTTCGGGGAGCGCGGCTTGGGGCACGAGGATGTAGCCGACATTGACGGTGGCTTCGAAGCCGTCGTGCTGGCAGTCAGAGCTCGGGTTGTTGTCTCCGGTCATGACGACAGTGAGGTTGTAGTTGTCGGTGAGCGCGGCGCGAATGCCGAGGCGGCTTGCGGTTTGGTCGTCGAGGTCGATGAAGAATCGACCGTCTTCTTGGGTGGGGGGCAATCCGCATTGCGGGTTGTCAGGGTCGACCGTCGGGATGTCCAAGCAAAAGAGCGCGTCGTTGTCGTTGGAGATTTCCAAACCGGCGATGTCCGACCAATCGTAGAGCGGCCAGCTGACGCCGGTGAGGTCGGGTACGGGTTCCAGCATTGCGCCGGGCATCGATGCGTTGCGGGTGATGAGCAGTGCGCCGCCTTCGGCTCCGGAGCTCGATGTGTTGCCTCCAAAGAGGAACAGGATGTCGTCATCGTATCGAAACTGTCCGTCTTCGCGTAGTGACCGCACCGAGATGTCTACGCTACAGAACACTGCGGCCTCGCCCTCGGGCACGGAGAGCTGAGGTTTGAGGTCGCGAATTTGTTCCACGCGGGCGCGCGTTTCTTCATCGACGAGCGAAAGGTTGTCGCGATCGCTCGGTCCGTCGAGGTCGTCTTTGTCGGTCCACGGGCACTCTTCGGTGAGCGGTTCGAACGTGACCTGAACGGGCACCACGTTGTCCGCGGTCAGGCTGGAGCAGAGCACGTCGACCGGACAGCCGATAAAGGTCCGCTGGCCAGTCTCAGCTTCGCACGCGTTCAGCGCGGCCTCTTGCTCGGGGGTGAGGTTCTGAAACGAGCCGTTTCCTGAGCCAGACGAGCCTGAGCCTGACGACGTAGCGTTCATTCCACCGTCGTTCTGTGTGCCGTCAGCGTTGCCGTTTTCATCGGTGCTGCAACCACCCGCTACCGCGAATAGAACCGATGCCAGTAGACCCACCAGCGTTGACGATGGATCGCTCGCTCGACGTTCGTATTCTTGCATCCTTACAACCTCACCGCTTTGCCTGGGCTTGAATGGCGTTCCGGAATCTCGAGGTTTGAATTCTACGCGGTTGACATGCTTTTCGCTAGCCCAGGCGCGCCTTCGTCGTGTCACGTTCGCGCGAATTCAGTTTGTTCGACGGGGTTTTCCGGACGTTTCGGCGCGCGTGCACGCGTTTTCGTCGTCGGGCGCTTCTTCGCAAAGTTGTGCGTAGATGAGCTGCGCTCGGATCGTGTCGCCCATTCGCTCCGAGAGAGAAGCCATCCGATACAAGGCGGTACGGCTCGGTACCAGGCGATGGGCATCCCGCCACGCGCCTCGTGCGCGGCCAAGGTTTCCCATGCGCTCTTCGAGATCGGCGAGCAGTCGGTAGGTAGCCGCAATGCTCGGCGTCGACCCCGCACGCGACGCGCGCAGGCGTGCGATGGTTTGCCGAACCGCGATCGGATTCGGTATGTCGGCGTAGGTTTGAGCGAGCGTCGCCCACAGGGGCCCAAGATCACCCTGAGTTTTGCTGACAGCGCGCCGGAGAAGTCGGACTGCTTGCTTGGGTTTGTTCTGCGCTCGCAGGAGCTCGGCGGACCACACATAAGGAAGCGGGCTCGTTGGGTGTTGGTGTCGCGCGCGTCGCGCGTGTTGATGGGCAGCCGTAACGCGGCCGGCCGCGAGCAGCCTTCGGACGATTCGGATGCGCGGAGGCAGCGCGCTCGAATGGCGGCGAAGCGTGGCGTCGTCCACCGCGGCCGCTGCAGCCGATTCGAGGGGTAAGCATGCGCCGAGCGCGAGGAGGTATTCTGCCGTCGCGTTTTTCGCGCCATGAGGTTTTCGGATTTCTGAAGATCGGCTTGCCGAAAAGGTCGCCGGAGAGCGGCGCGGGATCGATGCGAGGGCTCGCGCGGGAGTGATCTGATCTTGCCCCAAGCGTTCGTGCAACGCGCACAGCCGCTTCGCGCTCTGCTCCGGCCCGCGCATCGCGGCTTCGCGCATTTCGAGCATCGCCTGGTCGGTTCGGCCGTGAGTGGCGAGAAAGTCTGCGGCTTCGAGGTGCGGACCAGGCCAACCTGGAGCCAGCGTCATCGCGCGTGATAGCCAGCGAAGCGCCTGCGCGTCGCCGTGCTGCGCGGCTTCCACTCCTGCAATGAGCAGCATTGATGGTTCTGAGGGATGAAGGGACACCGCGCGCGTCAGCGTGCTGCGAAACGCGGTTCGATTTCCGCTGCGCACGTGCGTCATGAGTGAATGGTTCGACTGCGAGACGCTGCTCGCGGCCACGGTGGGGGTGGTGATGGCGATGACCAGTGCGCTGGCGCCCGCTATGATCATCGGCCCTCGATTCGGAGCGGCGATGCTCGAAAGCGAGGTTGGCGGAAACGACTGAAAACGATTCGGATCCTTACCGAGGTTTCCGCGCCTGCCGCGGGGCGCGACAAGCGTGCCCAGCATCACGGAAACCAATAGTGCGATCGCGGGCAGCTCGAGGCTGAAATCGACAAGGTTGTGGGTCGCGATGACCAACACGCCCACGAAAGCACCGATGGACGAGCTCGACTGAATCTTTTTTCCGATTGCCCAGAGCGCTGCCCCGAGGCCCGCGAGCCAGAGCGTTCCAAATAGTAGACCCCATTCGCTGAGCCATTGAGTCACCAGGTTTTCTGGGTATTCGAAGCGAAAGAGCGACCCGTGGTGGCTGACGAATGCCGTCGAGAATGCCCCTCGTCCAATTCCGAGAGGAGGCGCGTTGAGGGCAAAGGATGCGCTTTCGCGGAGCAACTCGAGTTTGCCGAAGTCGGTTCGGCTGAGCTCCGACGCGATGCGCGGGCCCGCAATGTAGGCGGAGAGCCCGAGGGTTCCTGCGGTTGCTGCGCCGGCCGCAACGATCGTGACGCGGCGATCTCTCCGTCGTCGCGAAGTCAGCAGAGTGATGAAGAGTACGACCCCAGCCAAGAGCGCCGCGATGCCGCCACGAGAAAGAGTCATCATGCAGGTTGCGCCGGTGAGGGTTGCGCATACGAGCCATATGCCGCGACTTTCTCGGTTTTTGTCGAGTCCGAGCCCCAGCGAAACCATCGTCGTGAGCCCGAGGAAGCCGGCCAGGTTGTTGGTATTGATGAGCGGAGTAAGCAACTGCACGTTGCCAAACTTAGGGCGGTACACCCCGAACAGTTCGCGCAGGCCGGCGGCGGCGTGAAGCAAGCCAATGACGGCCATGACCGCTCCCGCGATCGCCACCATTTTCCATATTAACGAACGGTAGCCGTGAGTCGTCAACGTAGCACCCGCGAGGTAGCCACAGCAGATCAGGCAGGCGGTGGTGAGCGCATAGGCCGTGGCTCCCGGGGACTGCGTCAGCGCGACGAAGTAGGGCTCGGGCGCGCCCACAAGCTCCGCCGTTTCGCGGGCCGCGAGCAAGCTTTGAGGAGCGAGCCACCCAGTGAGAAACGAGGGGAGGGGCGTTGCCTGCAGCGCGGTGCATCCAAGCCCTGCAAACAGCAACCATGCCACGCGGGACGACAGGCGTGAATGCCAACCGGGAGTGGAGAATGCGAGCATGCCCGCCATGACGCAGGCGACCACGCCGAGCGATGTGGCGGCCCAGGGCGGAATCCCACCGAGGAGCATCGGGCCCAACACGATCAAACATGCCATCAAGACGAGCGAAACGGGAACGGCGAGTCGAACGATTTTGGCGTCGGGGGTCGTGGCTCGCGGTCGCGAGCCTAGCAATGCATCCTCTCGGTGTTCCATTTCGTCGTGTCGATGCCGAAATCCGCAGCTAACCGCTCATTGTAGGGAGCGAAGTGCCGGTCCAAAGCGAGTAACGTTTCAAGTTCTTCTTCGGTTTTGGAGGGCCCTCGCGGCGGCTTCTGAATCGCCAGATAGAGTTGCTTGACGTGAGCCCGCAGTTCCGAAACAGAAACGCTTCGGCTCGTGAACGGAACAGGCATGCTTCGGGGGAGATACCGAGCCACGTGGCGGGCCGCGCGGTGAAACCGCGGATTGCGGATGCGGTAGGTCTGGTTGTGGGCGGAGTAATCAAAGTTCGAGAAAAACTCGGGGTCGATATTCAGAAAGTCCGATACCCGCTGGAGTATGCCTCGCGGGTTGTCGCGAAGATCCTCGTAGAGCAGCACTAGGATATTCTCTTTCCCGAACGCCACCCTCCAGTGTGATAAGTAGTCAGCGTACTGGCTGTACTTGATATCGCGCTGAAGTACAAACGTGCTTTGCGGAGTTTTGATGCGGCGGGCGAGCTCAGAGGGCTGGTTCTGGGCCAACTCGACGTAGTCCGCGAACCCTGTTGAACGGGAAATATTGCCCAAATTGTGGCTCGTGTACTGAAACGAGGAGAACACTCGGTCCGCGGGGTTGCGCAGCAAAAAGAGGATCTTGGGTTGGGGCCGGAGGTTCGAGAGAACCTTCAGGGCGGTTTGCTGATAGATGTAGTGGGTGGTCGCTTCAAGGGTGATTAACCCTTTTGGCGCATCCAGGTGTTGAAAGAACTCTGCGTAGCCATCAAGGCCTTTTGCGCGGTAACCCCCGCGTGGCGGACTCAGCGGGTGGCCCTCGTCCATCAAGTAGAACGTTTCCTTCGGAGAGGAGCCGCCGATGCGGGGGTGTGCGTCAAGCCAGCGAAACAGTGTGCTGGTGCCGCACTTCGGCGCGCCTGCGAGCACCACCTGAGGAAGGACAGGTGCGCTTCGCGAAGGCCGTTTCGGGAGCGAAGGCTGTTGGGTACGATGCATGGGCTACGCTGACTTCAGAGCTCCGCGAGCAGGTAGGGGAGAGGGCGCGACGCTGGCGTGTTTGGCCACGCCAACGAATCGCAGGATAAGGTAGACCGGTAGCGCGTATTGCAGCGTGGACGACAACGCGGCGAGCGTCGGCGCGAAATACACCAGAAGCACGCCGTAAAGCACCACTACGTTGGGGTCTTTGGATCGTTCGAGCAACCATTCGTAGAGGCCTCGCTGTACACCGCCCCAGAGAAACATGCCGATGACGATGCCGATCCACGCAAAGTTCGCGTAGAGCGCTCCCAAATAAACCGTGGGAATACGAAGCCCGACCAAGTTCCACATAATGCGGCTATCGCGCCATTTGAAGTGCGTATGCTTATCTTTCCAAAGCCAGCGCGGAACGAGCATGCCGACGAGCCCGTACCATGTTTTGCCGACCAGATAGTCGTATCGATCGGGGAAATGGTAGAACACCACCGCGAGAGCCTCGAAACGAGTTCGGTCGCGCTCGTGTTCGGCGAGAACTTTGTCCGGTCGATAGGTTTGTACCGAGGCTTGGTCGCGCAGATGGTCTTCCCGATATTGGCCAAGGACGCTGCTGATGATCAGGGCGACGAATCCGAGAGCGATGATCGCGGTCATGGGCACGCGCTTCTTCAAATAGTGCGCGCAGATGAAGAGCACGATGCCCATGTAGACGATTTCTCCGCGCTGCCCGAGTCGGGTGACCATGAGACCGACCAAGACAGCCACGATTCCGACCGCGTACAATGCGGGCGAAGTGGGCCGAGCGAGTAGCCGAGCGGCGACCAAGTAAATGGGTACGAGAGCGATCAACACTCCGCGGTTGAGCCAGGTAATGGTCGGGTCGTCCCGCCACACCGCCTTGCCTTCTCCGAGCATGGTGGCGTCGAAAATGTTTCCGCCGATTTTGGACTGGAGATATCCGTATGCGCCCAAGAAGATGACTCCACACACCACCATCGCGAGCACCAAGCGGCTCTGGACCCACTCCTGACCGACGATTCGTGTGGGCCACCACGATCGAAACCGGGTTCCAAAGTTCGAGTAGTATCCGGCGTAAAACGCGAGGCGTCCGAGCACCAAGGCGAGAATCACTGTCTGTGCCAGCTCGACTCGAGAGTACCGCGTCATAAAGGGCAGCAGCTCGAAGCGCACGCTCCCTGCTGCGGCGATCGCAAAAAAGCTCGCGGCAAGCCGGAGCGTTCCCGTGGCGGCCGTGTATCCTACCGGACTGAACACATCGGCGGTTTTCGGCCAAAGAAGCGGCCACGCGTACACCACGATGGCGACGAAAAAGTAGGGAAGCACAGCCACGAGATCCGGCGCCGTGCTGTCGGTCATCCACACCAGCGCCGCGGCGATGGCGCAAATGGATGTCAGTCGGCGTAAGACTGGCGTGCGAGGAGTGGGCTGAGGCTCGAGTTCGTTCAATTGCGGTGAGCTGCGGGACGGAGTGGAAGCATAGGTGCGCCCCCGGTTTCGGGGCGGCGAGCGTCCGAGGAGCGTCGCGACGCGGCCTTGTCGGTATTTGCTCGCTTGGGCGGCTCTCGTTCGGGGAGTGCGTACTCCGGAACCGCATGTTTGAGCGCGCTACGAATGTCGTGTTGTTGGTTTGTCTGGTACGCGGCACCGAGCGCGTTGAGCTGCGCCTGTAGTGAATCCCACGCGGACGGCTGAAGTTTTCCAACAAAGATCTTGGGATGACGGGTTTTGGCTGCGTTCTCAGCCTGCACGGAGAGTTCTTCGAACAGTTTTTCTCCCGGCCGAATGCCCGAGAACACGATGTCGATGTCGTGATCTGGCTTGAGACCCGAGAGCGAAATCAAATCGCGTGCGAGGTCGACGATTTTGACCGGTTCGCCCATGTCCAAGATGAAAATCTCGCCGCCCGTTCCCATGCTTCCCGCTTGCAGCACGAGCTGGCATGCTTCGGGAATGGTCATGAAGTAACGGCACATCTCCGGGTGGGTCACCGTCACCGGGCCGCCGCGCTTGATCTGGTCTCTGAAAATGGGCACGACGCTCCCCGCGCTGTCGAGCACATTGCCAAAGCGTACCGCCGTGAAGCGGGTCTCGCTTCGCTCGGAAAGCGCTTGAATGTACAGCTCGGCCATGCGCTTGGTCGCGCCCATCACCGACGTCGGGTTTACGGCCTTGTCGGTCGAGATCATCACGAACGCAGACACTCCGAACGCGTGCGATACGTCAGCGATGGCTTTCGTTCCGAGGACGTTGTTCTTGACCGCTTCCCCCGGGTTCCATTCCATCATCGGCACGTGCTTATGCGCCGCTGCATGAAAGACGACCTCGGGCCGTTCGTCACCGAAGATCGCGCGGAGCCGTTCGCTATCGGCCACGTCGGCCACGAGCGGGATGATTTCGACATCGGCATGTCGTTGGGTGAGTTCGCGGTGAACAAAAAACAGGCTGTTCTCTGCGCGCTCCAGCAGCAACAACCGCTTCGGCCCAAACCGGACGATTTGACGACACAGTTCAGATCCGATGCTCCCGCCCGCCCCACTCACCAGCACCACGCGATCGCGAACCACCTTCGAAATCGCATCCTCGTCGAGCACCACGGGGTCGCGGCGAAGTAAATCTTCGATCGCCACGTCTCGGATGCGGCTGATTTTGGCTCGCCCGTCGACCATCTCGTAGAGGCCAGGGATCATCTTGGCGGGGACGCCGGCTGCCTCACATCGCGCGGAGAATCGGCGAATGACCGAGCCCGGTGCCGCCGCGACCGCGATCAGAACCTGTTTGGCGCCGGTTCGTTCGCAGAGTGCTGGAAGCTCTTCCGTGCTGCCGAGGACACGAATGCCGTGGAGGATGGTGCCGTGCTTGAGGATATCGTCGTCGACGAATCCCACCGGCTTGATGCCGAGGTCAGGACGCTTTTCGATTTCCTTGGCGACCATGAGCCCGGCTTGTCCTGCACCCACCACCAGCGTCGGGATAGACTCGCCTGGGGTGGTCTTACGGTGAGTGGCCTGAGTGGCTCGCTCGGCGCGAATTCTGCGCGCGACGCGCACGCCCACCACCGCGATGCAGGCCAGTGAAAAGTCGATCGCGAGCACACCGAGGGGAATCAGTCCGCGGCGCAATGCCGGGTAGTCGTGATGAAGCATGCCCGTGCCGAGCCGAACCGCGAGCAGCACCGTCGTGCCGAGCCCAAGTCCAACCACGATACGCATCGCTTCGCGCAAACCGACAAAGCGCCAGGGAAAGCGAGGCACTCCGAGCGCGTAGAGAAATAGGTATTTAAGTACAACAGCGTAGGGCAGCGTGAAGACCCACTGCCGAATCGCCGACCAAGGCGGGTCCCAGTCAAAGCGGAGGAGAAAGCCCAGGGTGTACGCGGCGGTGAGTACCGCGAGGTCCACCAGGGTTTCGCCTACGCGTCTGTACACACGCACCATAGACTACACTCTCTGCTGCGGCTCTGAGCCGCCGCTCCCTGCGGACCCTGTTGATCCAGTTGAACTCGTCGGACTTGCTGAGCCGCCCGGCGTTTGTGCCTCGCGCGCCTGGCTCAATACCGCGTCTTGGTACCAGTCCCAGTGGCTCTCGATTCCCTCCTTCACCGAAACCTTAGGTTCGTAGTCGAGCAGCTGGCGCGCCTTATCGATCGACGCATAGGTAAACGACACGTCGGCATCCATCATGGGCTTGTTGGTCAGCGAGGTCTTTTTGCCGGTCACCGCTTCGATGCCGGCAACAAAATCGGAGAGAAGCACCGGCTCCCCGCGTCCAATATTGATGACTTCGTATCCCAACCGTCGCGTGGCGGCGTTCGCGACGCCGGCCACGATATCGAGCACGAAGGTCCAATCGCGATGCATATTGCCGCCGTTGTAGAGCGGCACTTCGCGGTCGAAGAAGATGTTGTCGAAGACTTTGTAGGCCATCATGTCGGGTCGCCCTCGAGGCCCGTACACGGTGAAAAATCGGAGCGCAGTGAAGTCCAAGCCATGCAAATGGTGAAAGCTATGGCCGAGGAGTTCGACGCTTCGTTTGCTGGCTGGGTAGGGCGCAAGCGGCCGGTCCGCAGTGTCGGTCTCGACAAACGGGATAGTCTCGGTTCGGCCGTAGGCAGACGAGGTCGACGCAAATACGAAGTTGGGTTTGCCGTGCTCTTTGGCCGCGGCGAGCAAATTGAGTGTGCCGGTAAGGTTGACGTCGTAATAAGTCCAAGGGTCGTCTACCGAAGCTCGGACGCCGGCCATCGCCGCCAAGTGGACCACCGAGCCAAATCGGTGCTCCGAAAAGAGATTGTTTAGCAGAGCGCGATCGCGAATGTCGCCTTCGACAAACGTAAACGGCGCGCCTTGGAGCGCGGCGCGAACCTCTTCCAAGTTGGCTCGTTTGCGTTCTGGCGCGTAGTAGTCGTTGAGATTGTCGAGACCGACCACGGGAAGCCCGCGACGACAGAGCGCCTCCACAGTGTGGCTGCCGATAAATCCGGCCGCGCCGGTGACCAGAACAGGTGCCGTCACGAGTCCATCACTCCTGAGAACCTTGGGGGGGCTGAGGTAAGGCTTGCCGATGAGGTTGCGGTCACGAGCTGCGCGGCCAACGTCCGGCCACGCATGTGTAGCGCAGAGCGAGCAGACCATTCAAGCCGACTGTGGCTCGCGACTGATGATTTCATCGGCGACAGATTTATCTGTTTCGAATTGTTGAACAATTGCTATGTTGCAACGCGGTAAAAAACTTCCGCGTGACTTCAAAAAAGAAACCCGGCACCGAGGAACGATGCCGGGTCGTTCGCGCTCGTGGCGCGTCAGGGTCGGTGTGCGCTATCGCATGGCGGCGTAGAACGCCATCGTCCCGCCATCGGCGCTGTGGCATCCCGAAGTGCCCGTCCACGAGCCAAGGCTGGTGTTGACGTCGTAGCCTGCTGCTTCTCCGCCGCTTCGTTGGTAGCTGTAGAGATAGTGCTGCGCGCAGCCGCAATTGAGATTCCAATACGCCGTGCTGTGATGGTCGACGCCTTGGGTCGTGGTGCCCGCGCAGGTGTTGCCGTCGCGGCTCACGTAGAAGTCGCCGCCTCGCGCGATGTTGTAGTTGGCGTAGCCTAAGAACGCATCGGGGTTGGTGGTTCCATCGTTTGCGGTGATGGTGACGGCGACGTGGCTCTCGCTGCTCGGGGTATCGAGGTTTTCGTCGAAGAGCGGGGCGTCGGCCTTGAGCCACGGCCCGGTGCGTCGGACGAAGATCGATTCGTCGGCTCGGGCGCTGAGCGCCATCTTTTTCGCGCGGTCGACATTGAACGCGTCAAACGCGAATGGGTCACCCGCGGTTTCGGTGTCTGAGACGAGCGCTTGTTCGCCCGCCGCACCGGTGGCACCGAAGACGATGGTCCAGCCGCCGCCGTCGGTGACCATGTCACAGTAGGCATCGAAGGGTTCCACCGGGCCCACGCCATCGGGGTCGATTTCGTAGGTTCCGTTGGTTGCGGTCGGGTTCGCACTCAAGATCGATGCGCAATCCGGATGCGGCAACTTTCGCACCCAGAGGCGGACGCGGTCGGCCGAGTTGCTGCCGCCTGCCTCGTTGGGCTGCGAGTACGTCGGAATGCCCCGATTGGTACCGTCGGGGTGGCCGCGCCCCGAGCCAACCGCAAACCACCAGCAACCACCAGGGTCGCCGTCCAGGTAGGAGGCGCTGGTGCCTACCGCGAGGCCGCCGAAAGGCTGGCATCCGCGTTGGTCGGCCGGCATCATCGTCACGTTGGAAATGCGTGCCCGGGCGTTGTCGGACACGTCCATGGGATTGGCGCCTTGGGTCCATTGGACGTAGCCCGCGGGCATCGGTCCATCGGGCCACTCGTAGAGCAGCTCGTAGGTTCCGTCGGCGCCTTCGAAGCGATGAAGTTGATCGAGAATCGAATACTGGCCCGAGTTCGGCATGTCGGGGTTCACAGAAACCCATTCCGCCTTCGGGCGATACCCGGGCGCGACGTCGATGTCTTGATCGAACACCTGCGTCCAGCCGCCGTCGTTCATGCTCATCGAGCAGTAGACGGTCATCGGTTCGGTCGCGCCCGCGGGAACGATGGTGTACTCGCCGTCGGTGGCGGCAGGATTGGCCCGCAGGATCTGGAGGCAGTCTTCGAGCGCGGTGCAGGTTTCGCCATCTCCGGAGTACCCGGGGTCACATTCGCACGTGAACCCGCCGGCTGTGTTGGTGCAGGCCGCGTTTTCGTCGCAGTTGTCGGCCGCGGTGGCGCATTCGTCGATGTCCACGCATCCCGTGGCGCCGTCGCCGGTATACCCGGCTGGGCAATCCCCGCAGGTGCGGCTTCCACTGGTGTTGGTGCAGGTGGTGAGCGCATCGCAACCGCCGTTGTCGGTCGCGCATTCATCGATATCTAAGCAGCCCGATTCAGCGCCTCCGGTGTAGCCTTCAGGACAGTCGCCGCAGGTGAAGCTGCCCGCGGTGTTGGTGCATTCCGCGAGTGCATCGCAGCCGCCGTTGTCGGTGGCACATTCGTCTACATCGACGCACGATGTGCCGTCGCCATTCGGGTCGTCGTACCCCAGCGGACATTGTCCGCAATCGGCGCGGCCGCCGTTGTTGGTGCAGGTGGCGAGCATGTCGCAACCGCCGTTGTCGACCGCACAAAGGTCCACCGTCGCTGCGTCGGACAGACCAGCGTCGCCGTTTGTTCCGCTGTCATCGTCGCCGCATGCCACAGCCAAACACGCCATGAGCACAAACCCGCTCCACCGCCCGACATCGCGGACGCACCCCACAACTCCCCTCATTCATCCCCTCCGACAAGAGTTCGCAAAGAACCCCGCGGCGCTCCAACCATCACACTTCCGGAGGCGCTGCGGGGGTTCAAAAAGTGTGCAGGCGGCCGTAGGGGACAGCCAACAATAATATTATCCGCGCTGAATTTTGGTGGCACCATTGGATACCTTAGCGGTTCTATGCGCGGGTATGCGTTTCGTTGAACGAAGGACTACATGACGTGCGGTGGGCGCCAGGCCAATCGTGCATCGCGATACCGGGGCTATACTGGGGCGAGTGTCCGAAGAGCAGACGTTGGCGGATCCGTTCATCGCGTTTCGCCGCGTGGAAGTTCGCCGGTATCGCGCATTTGCGGGAATGGTCGCGCTCAGCGTCGTCACGACCTATGCGATCGCCGCGTTTCTGGACAGCGATCCGTTGTTTCACCGGATTCATCTGACCATCAGCGCTCCTTGCGGCATCTACGCCGCTTGGTTTTTGGTTCGGACCCGCGACATTCGCCGATATGCATCATGGATGGGCGAAGGGCTCGCGTACATCTGCCTCGCTCAGATTCTTACGACGCTGCCCGTGTATGGGCCGTTCTCCTTTGTGGTGTTGTTCGTTCCGCTGGGCTTTTTCGTCTACTGCCAGGGCGACCGGGTGCGCGTGGGCATCGTGTTGTTGGTGTTCGCGCTCCCCGGGCTCGCGATTCTTGGCTTCGGGCAGGTGCGTGGTGGATGGACTGCGACCAGTCTCATCGGTCTCTATGACGGCACCAGCGCTCGGGTCTACGCGAACACTGCACTGGTTTGTCTCATTTCGCTTCTGGCGTTCGTTCAATCGAGATTGGTTCGCCGCACGACCCGCGGGTCGCTTGACGAACTCGATGACGCGGCGCGAGATATCGGCGTTCGGGAGGCGATTGTGGCCGAGGCGCGCGACGAGATCGATCGCGCGATGCGGAGAGATCAACGAGGACGATTTACGGGGCAAACCATAGGCGGCTATCGACTCGGTTCCGTGTTGGGGCGAGGCGCGATGGGAGAGGTGTACGATGCCCAGACCGAAGACGGGACGCCATGCGCGATCAAGGTTCTTCAGTCGAGCGCGGTGCGTGAGAGCGCCAACGTTGAGGCGTTTTTTCGCGAAGCGGAGGTAGTGCGGACGCTTGATGTGCGCCACGTGGTGAAGATTCTCGATTGCTCTGCCGAAGATACGCCGATTCCTTGCATCGTGATGGAGCGGCTTCGCGGACAGAGCCTATCGGAAATTCTCCGTGCCCGTGGCCGGCTGACTCTCGACGAAGTTCTTGGGTTGGTGCATGAGGTGGCGTTGGGGCTTGAAGCCGCTCATCAGGCAGGCGTTGTCCATTGCGATCTCAAACCAGCAAATATCTTTCGGCATCGCGAAGATGACGGAGAGACGGTTTGGAAGGTGCTCGATTTTGGCGCCTCCCATCGGATCACGGATGGCGCTGCCATCGTCGAGGGGCGCTTGGTCGGTACCCCTGCGTACATGGCCCCCGAACAGTTTTCTCCGGCGGCGTCACGTTCTTCAACCGCACCGTCTGCAGAACCGCTAAGCGCCGCTACCGACGTGTACGCGCTAGGAATCGTCGCCTACCGAGCGCTCACGGGTCGTCCTGCGTTTGGAGGAGCAGGACACGCCGCCATGCTCTATTCGATTGCGAACCATATGCCCTCTGCGCCGCAAGCGCTGGGTGTCGAAGACGCAGTCTCAGACGTGATTGCGCTCGCGATTGCCAAGCGAGCTGAAGACCGCTGGGCAACGCCTCGCGCGTTCGCCGAGAGTTTGTACTCGGCGGCAGAGGGAACGCTGCCACACGCGACGCGTCGACGCGCGCGTACGCTGCTGCACGAGCACCCTTGGGGGGACGAGCTTCGGGCGTGGATGCTGCGAAACGATTCGCTGCTGCCGACTGCGCGTAGACCGTCGTCTCTCGCCCCCGATGCACCGATGGTCAGTGCCGCCCGTGCGACGAGCGCGGTCACCGGAACTCAGTCCACCGGAACCCTGTCCACCGTTGCGCTTGCCGACCAGTGGCCGCCGCCGTCGCGCAACGGCCACCAAGCGGCATATGCGCACGTTCCGTCCTCGGCCGAATCGCAAACCAGCGACCTCATCAGCACCGCGCTCGACGTGTCGCAAGCAGGAAATCAAACCGGAAGCGAAGCGAAAAAAACTCTTGAGGAGTGCGCTGAGCAATCGATCATCGCCGAGCGATCAGCGATCGCAGGAGCATCTGGCGTCGACGAAGGACTGGACGAACGTTCCGAGTCATCGGTGGCTTCACTCGACCGCACGCAGCTCACGACGACTGGAATTGCGCTTCGCCTCAACGAGCTTCGCAACCTGCGCATGTTCGCAAAGCTCATGCTCATCGTCTTGTTCACGTCTGGCCCGATCGGCGTGTTTCTGGGCGGTCATCGCATGGCACTCGGCGCGTACCTCGGGTGTGGCGCGGTCTCGGCGGCATTTTTTATTTGGTTTCTCATTCGGACGCACACCCCGCAGCGTTATCAGCCTAGTCTTGGCGTCGCGTTCGGTGCATTCACGGCGGTGGTTGTGTCATCGGGCATTCCTTATTGGGGCGGCGCTTCGGCTATTTCGCTATTCATCCCGTTTGCGCTGTGCACCTTTGCGCAAGGTACCGATTTTCGCGCGGGCTTCGTGTTCTATGCGCTTTGTCATGCGACTTGGTTTGTATGGGGGGTGTTGCGGCTTACCCGCATCGCTCCGAACGTCGCGGTATGCGGGATTCTTTCAGACCATGCAGCGACCGATTGGGCGATTTTCTTCGGCGCGCAAGCAATCTTGGCCCTGTCGTACATCCAGGCGAAGTCGCAGCGTCAGGGAACGGAAACCACCTTTCTCGAGCTCGAAGCGGCGACGCGAACGGTGGCCGGGCGGCAAGCACTGGTGGATGAGTTTCGCGCAGAGATCGAGCAGGCAGTGCGCGTCGGCGGGCCAGGTGCGTTTTCAGACCACGTGCTCGGCTCGTATCGGTTGGGCAATTTGATCGGCCGCGGCGGGATGGGGGATGTCTACGAGGCTACCCATACGCGCGACGGAAGCTTCGCGGCCACGAAGCTAATGAATGCGTCGATCACCCAAAAGCCATCGGTCATTCGGCGCTTCCTTCGAGAGTCGCGCTTGATTGCCAAGCTCAACACACCAAACGTGGTGCGCATCCTCGAGCTTCCCGACGCCGAATCGCCGATTCCGTTCATCACCATGGAACGTCTGGCGGGGGAAACGCTTTCACAGCGACTTCGTCGCGCGGGAACCCTCACCGTCATCGAAGCACAAGATATGCTGCGGCAGGTCGGGGCCGGTGTGGCCGCGGCACACGCGACAGGGATTGTGCATCGAGACCTGAAACCGGCCAATCTCTTCTTGCACCAACCTTCGACCGGCGAACCGGTCTGGAAGGTTCTGGATTTTGGTGTTTCCAAATCGCTCGATACCCACGCAACGCAAACCCAAGGAGGGTTTTTGGGAACGCCCGCGTATGTCCCGCCGGAGCAAGTCTATGGAATGGAGGTTGATGCGCGGAACGACGTGTATGCGCTCGGCGTTGTGCTGTACCGCGCACTTACCGGACGACTTCCGTTTACCGGCGAAGCGACCGAGATATTGCATCAAGTGCTTACCCAGATGCCCGCGGCGCCGAGTAGTGTACGCAGCGAACTGCCTACGCGGATCGACGAGGTTGTCCTCAAAGCGCTCGCCAAGGAGAAAAAAGACCGCTTTGCCGGCGTCGCTGAGTTGGTGCGCGCGTTCGAACAAGCCGCTGGTGCGCGGAAGGACGCCGCGCTAGCAGAACGAAATGCTTCGGCGGAGGGCTAAATCGAGCTCCAATGTTCTTCGCCGAAACGAAACCATCGATCGATTCGCTCTCCATCGAAATGAAAGCGTAGATTCGATCCTAGGATCGGTCGGGTGATTGCGGTGGGACGAAATGCTGCGAGGCACATGCCGCTTTGGTCGCGCACGCTGTCATACGCAATTCCGTTTGAGCCGGCTGTGCGAAGATCTCGAGCGAGGGCTTGCGCTGGGCCATAGTGTTCCGGATCGTGTACTTCTGCGTACGCGCCACGAACGTCGTGAACGCTCGAATCGACTCGACCCACGAGCGTGCGCATTTCCGTCGTGGTGCCGAGCGGTTCCGCGGTGGCCGCGAGGAAGCGACCGATGTGGTAGGCCTTTTCCCGGACCGCGGTCACGAGTGAACGAGCGCAGTAATATACACCCCAGGTTCCGTCGCTGAAACGAGACGGCATTCCAATATGCGTAAACGGTGCCATGAGCCACGAGGCACCCGGGCCGCTCACGCGATCTTCTTCCGGCACTAGCGAAATCTCGCCGACTTCTTGGCGAATGCGCGGATTGGTCAAGCTTTCGAGCGCGATGAGGCTTTCCCAATCGCTCGGCTCGGCGACTCGTTCGAATACATCGATGGGTGGGTAGCGCGTGCTGATGACGCGATAGCTCTTGGCCCACCGAACGCGGCGCTTCGGAGGCAGCGACACGCTACCCGCGCACGAAATCGAGATATTGGCGAATGTAGGCGAGGTCGACGACTCGCCCTCCCAGAGCGTGGTCCAGCGCAGTCTTCCCGCCGAACGCGTCATTGGGTCGGTTCATCCACGCATCCGCCTGAGCCGTGCTTGGAAACAGCAGCTGAAGCGCTTTGTAAATTCCCAGTATGTAGCTCACGCGCTCGAGCGTATCGTGACCCAGGTCGCCGCCACGGCCCTTTTTCCATGCATAGAACGTCGTTCGACTCGGTCGTCCAAGGAGAATCTGCGCGTCGCCGTCGCGCACCTTCCAAAGGCCCACAATGCGAAAAAAAGCGCGCTTGACGGCGCTGTGGTCCATGGCCTCGGGTTCATTTGTGGCTGGCTCGACGGATTCCGCATGCATAGTTCATATTTGTACTAAATATTTATTTTGTCAATATTCGCACTTCTCACGCCATGTCGAATACCCCGACGATCGCCACAGGAACCAGTCGTGCAAAAGTGTACTATTGCGTATATAGTGTATGAATGGTCCGGCCGCGAGGACTGCCGCTCGGAGCTCTGACCGGTGCATTGTCGATCGTCATCGGGGTCGTCGTCATAGGGTGCCGCGGCGGCCTCGAAACCATTCAGAACATCATCAACGTCGAAGACGCCGGACGCGCTGGTGATTCTGATGTCCAGAGTTCGATCGACGCGTCGCGGGAAGACGGCGGAGTCTCGTTTACGACTCAGTCGGTCGATGGTTCTCTCTATATCGTGGCTCGTGGTTTCGTGCTCGATGCGCCTCTGCAGCTTAGGGCAGAACGAAAATCGGAGTTCGTAGGGCGGCTTCGCGCGATTGCCTTTCCTGATGCGTCGAGTTCCTTCGCGCAGGGCATGTACGTCGGTCTAAACGTTCCTCCGGAAATCGCGTTCACGGATATGGCAAGCGACGGCTTGGAAGTCGTGGGTCGCGGAGGCCCTGATGAGAACATGAGTCAAATCACATTTTCGGATCCGAACAGCGACTACGGCGATTTCCTCTACATTTGCTCGAACTCTCCGGGACCCGGGGACGGGCTCTTCCGCATGAACCGAGCGGGGGTCGTGGATCAGTGGGGCGGGGCCTTCAACACATGCAATGGCCCGTTTTTTGACCGACAGAAGCTGCTCGGCGACCCGGGATACGCATCGCCATTCTATGCCGTCGAACAAACCGATGTCCGTCGCTACGCGCCGAACGTATCGTTTCGCGAGCTTACCGAAATCGAAGGCCGAATCAGTTTCGCGACTGCGTCTGTGGGCGCATTCTCCGGCAAGTTGTGGATGGCCGAATCGCTGTCCACCTCCGAAATGGTGCGCGTTGCCGATCCAGGCACGTCGCCCGCGGAGGTCATCGAGTCTCGTGAAGATTGGCTTCGCGAGTTCATCGCGTTTCCGTATCATCACGCGTTGGCGTTCGGCGAAGATGGCCCTCTCGGCGACTATTTGTTCCTCACCACCCACTCCGAGGTGCGCGGCTACGATATCGATGGTGAGCACGTCACAGTCGTCGCGGGCATTGACGAGTCTCGAGCGATCGCGGTGCAACCCGATAAGTCTGCACTGTGGATTTTGGAGAGCGGTCGGGGTCAGATTCTTCGGCTGAGGGCCGAGTAGCCGGTTGAAGGAATAGATGTTTGGCGGCGCGATGTCGGCGTTGTCGACCGATGCCAAATCGACATCTTTTTTTCGAGTTCGGGCGCGCTACGGCATGGTGGCCCCATGAATCAGGGGAAGTTGTTGCTGACCCGTCGCTTCGCGCCGTTCTTTTGGACGCAGTTTCTGGGCGCGTTCAACGACAACGTATTCAAGAACGCGATGCTCGTGTTTCTCGCGTTTGGGGCGGCGTCCGCCAAAGCGGCCGATATGCGCGTCAACCTCGCCGCCGGGCTCTTCATTCTTCCCTTCTTTCTATTCTCGGCTACCGCCGGCCAAGCCGCGGATAAATACGATAAAGCCTCGCTGATTCGCATCGTGAAGGCGCTCGAAGTCGTCATCATGGTGGTTGGCGCTTTCGCATTCGCAGTCGCCAACACGCCAGCGCTCTACGTCGTGCTCTTTCTGATGGGGTTTCAGTCGAGCGTATTTGGACCCGTGAAATACAGCATTCTTCCCGAGCAGCTTCGACCGGAGGAGCTCGTTGGCGGAAACGCGTGGGTCGAAACGGGAACCTTCGTCGCTATTTTGGTGGGCACCATTGCCGGCGGAATGTTGATCGCGGAGCGCCCCGCGGGGGTGTACTGGCTTGGTGGAGTGGTGATCGTCGTTGCGGCGCTGGGGCTACTCTGCAGTTTGGGCATTCCTCGCGGCAAACCTTCCGCGCCTGAGCTCGCGTTGCGCCTCAATCCGTGGGGCCCATCGGTCGATTGCGTGCGCATTGCGAAGCGCAATCGCTCGGTGTTTCTCTCGATCCTTGGCATCTCCTGGTTTTGGTGTTTCGGAGCGATCTTTCTCGCGCAGTTTCCTGGCTATGCGCGAGATGCGCTTCGAGGCGACGAACATGTCGTCACGGCGCTGCTGGCGGCCTTTTCGATCGGCATCGGCGCTGGCTCGATGCTCTGCGAACGGCTCAGTGGGGAAAAAATCGAACTCGGCTTAGTTCCGTTGGGGGCGGCTGGGCTCACGATATTCGCGATCGACGTCTACTTCGCCACGCCGTCTTCCTCAATGCTTGCCGGCTCGTCGGTTTCGATCGGTCCCGCAGACCTCTTTTCGTCGTGGACCTACGTGCGCGTACTGGTCGACCTCGCGCTCATTGGGGCATTCGGAGGGGTCTACATCGTGCCGCTCTATGCTCTGGTGCAAAAGCGAAGTGCGCCCGAGTCGCGCTCGCGGGTCATCGCCGCCAACAATATTCTGAACGCTCTGTTCATGGTGGCGGCTGCGCTCCTGGCGATTGGCGCCCGGATGCTCGGGTGTTCGGCCGCGGAGCTCTTTCTGTTCGCCGGAATCGTAAACGCGGCGGTCGCGGTCTACATCTTCACCCTCGTGCCCGAGTTTCTCATGCGCTTCATCGTGTGGATGGTCATGCGCGTGTTGTATCGGCTTCGCCAGGAGGGCATGCATCATATTCCCGACGAAGGTCCCGCGACGTTGGTGTGCAACCACGTCAGCTTCGTCGATGCGCTGGTTATCGCCGCCGCGTGTCGAAGGCCTATTCGCTTCGTGATGTACCACAAGATATTTCGCATTCCGCTTCTCAGTTTCGTGTTTCGTACCGCCAAAGCCATTCCTATCGCGCCGCGCCACGAAGACGCCGAATTGATGGAACGCGCGTTTGACACCATCGCCGATGCGCTTGCCTCGGGCGATGTGATTGGCATCTTCCCCGAAGGGAAAATCACCCACCATGGTGGCCTCAACGAATTTCGAACAGGCATCGAGCGGATTCTGGGCCGAACCCCAGTCCCGGTCACTCCCATGGCGCTACACGGTCTTTGGGGAAGTTTCTTTAGCCGGAAAGATGCACCCGCGATGACGCGGCCATTTCGGAGAGGCTTCCGCTCCCGAGTGACGCTGAGCTGCGGGCCTCCCGTGTCGCCCACTGAAGCGACTGCAGAGACGCTTCAGGCACGCGTGCACGAGTTGATGCATAAAAGCTAGCGAACGCCACCCCATCAACCTCAGCGGCTTTTTCGGATCCATATCGTAAGGACTTAGGTGGCGTTCTGACCGCCAAAGAGGCGTTTCATGAGGTCCTCTGGCAGCAAATCGTGGAGGCGATAGCCGAGCGCGAGCATGGTGTTCAAAAAACGAAGGCAGGAGGTGGCTGCACCACTTTGCCTCCCGGCACCGTTCAGAACTACGCCGTCATAGTGATAGACTCGAGAGGCGAGGGGGCCGCGAGCGCCAGTGGCCAAACCTTGAAGGCAATCTTGGTTCGTCAGGCGAATGCGCGAGGGCAAAGAAGCGTGTGTGAACCACCTGATGGCTTCAAGAAGCTCACCGAGGTCATGGGGTCATGGTTCGAAGGCTATGGTATTCGGATTGGGGTACGTTTTCCGAACGACCCCGCCCGTACCGCGTCCGAGTGGCAGGTCAGTACGAGCTGTCACGTTCTCGATTTTGAGTGGTGGAATCTCACCAAGCCCAATAAGGAACAGAACTTCTCGGAGAACAAACTCCGGCTTCCCTACTCCAAGCTTGAACACGATAAAAAAACCGCGACCGGATGACCCAGGTAGCTTTTCAGGCCGCCTCCGAGGCGAGTGTTTTCGTGAATGCATCGCGGAGAAACACCGAAGAACTCGCCCACCTGAGAGCGATTCGCCGCAATCTGCACTACGAAATCGGACAAGTGCTGCGCGACATCACCGAGCGGCTGGGCTGGCAATAGACTGTAGACCATAGCAACGGTCAGCATGGTTGATTGAAGCGCAAGTCGCATCCCATAGAGCAGTGGAATTTTGGCCTGAGCGCGAGCGCCTGCGTTCTCCGGGGGCGATGTTGCCCCCGCTCCATCGATTACATCCGATGGGGCCCCACCCCCTACTGGGCTGCGAACGACTGAGGAAGGCTCCGAGACGTTCTAGCGCCTCGTTTCGAGAACCGAACGACGTGCTAGGGTTCCGGTGGTCAGGAGCAGGCAGTTGTCATCGGCGATGTTGATGTTTGAGCGATGCGCGATGTGTTTGTGGATGGCGCTCCTCGGAACGGGGCTCGAGGCTTGTTCTCCGAAGGCTTCGCCGCGAAAAGAGAGCGTCACAAAAGGTACCCGAATACTGCCGGGGCTGAGCCACCCGAAGCGGGCGCTCTCGGAGGTGAACTGCGTCGTCTATGAGTACTTTCCGCGGGTGAAACACGCGTGGGTGGTGTGGGCCGACTACGACTTGATGTTGGAGGACTTTCCGGAGTTGCGTTCGCTGGCTGCGTTCCAGAAGGACGAGCCGCGTACGCGATTCGACCCTCGCTGGGACGCGTTCTTCGGAGCATGGAAAGACGTGGATGAGTGGTTGCTGGCCAACTTTGCGGTGATGTCGGCAAGGCAGGTGTCTTGGTTTGAGATTGATGTCGAGCTTTCCTCGAGTGGATCGAGGCAGCCGCTCAGCTCCAACGATGCGGCGCAGAGTGAAGCGATCGGTTTGCTTTCCACCCATATGGAGTCGGCAGGGGTCCTTGACGAGGAGCGTTCGGCTCTGACTCAAGATTGTACTTTCACCGTGTAGGTGTTTGTAGTACGACTTCTGATACGGGCACGGGGAGGTGAGCGATGGGGGCGATTTCGTGTGCGGCGCTATGCGTTCCGCGCGGCGCGAAGCGGGCGTTTTGGTCCGTGTTGGGCTTGCTTGCGGTCGCGGGGGCGTGTTCCGATAGCGATGGCGAGTCCGCGAATACTGGCGAGGAAGCGACCGCGTTTCCGACGCCGGATCTATTTCCGCAGCGTAAGCCGGGGGTGTCCGAAGCTGCGCTTCGACCCTGCGCGAGGTCTCGCAGCGGCGCTGGACCGCAGATTCCGTTTTCGGCGCGTCGCGATCGAGAGCTCTACCTCTTGCTCGGATCCACGCCCGAGCAGCTCGCGTTCGATTACCGAGTGCCATCCCCCTTTCGAATGGCGTCGGTCGAGCTTCGCTACGATTTTGACCGCACAACGTCGGTAGCTCCATTGATGATCGAAGAAGACTGTCCGGTCGCGCTTCCTTTTGAAACGGTGCGCCAAGGTTTGCCGGCCGAGGGGGTGTTCACCGCGTCGGTGACCGCACGTGACGCGCTGGGCCAAATGGTTCGCCAGGCGCGAGTATCGTTTGCTTCGGGGTCGCGAACTCTTCGCCTTGAGTTGCCTGAAGTGCCCGAAGGCGCGGGCGCTGCGTGGGTGATTTTCGAGCCCGCGGAAGGGAAGGGGCGTATTGCGCTTGGCCCTGCTGAATGGGGCGATACTGTCACCGTGGAGGGGCTTCCTTCGGGAGGCGGAGAAATCGCGGTGGTCGGGTCGCGTCTTATCACGCCCGATCGCGAGCAGGGCGCGGCATATGTTCGCGCAGGGTTTGGCGAATCATGGCGCTTCGGGGTGAGCCCTTGGTACGGCGCCATCGTGAGCGCCGCTGACGGGGAGACTGCCGCCAGCGTTGGCGATAGTCCCGACGCAGGCACAGTCTCGCTGCGCCGCATGAAATCGACCGAAGATGCCGCGGTCTACTTCAACTACCTCGCGGCGCGAGAAGAACTCAGCGCCGAGCGACCCTCAGTGCTTACGAGCTTCTCGGGAAATACTCGCGCAGGAAACCAATCGAGCATGTTGCAGGCGCCCTGCGATGCGAGTGCGATTGCGGTTCATGTGATGGGGTTTGGTCGAGTGACTTCTGGTGAGCTCGAGGCCGGGCCGGGGGAAACGCTGCGGCTCGAAGTCGACTGCGCGGGAGATGATGAGTTTGTTGCGCCGCTGTCCGTGCGCAGCGTCAACCAGCGGTTGGGGGCGCTCCTGGTTGAGCTTGAGTTCGCCGATTCGTCGTCGCCGTCTTCTGCTGCGACGGGAGGTTCCGATGCTTGAATCGACCTCCAAATCGTCGCGTTTTTGGACATGCATGTGGGTTCTCGCGGGCCTTTTGGGCTGCGATTCAGCTTCGCGCGAGGTGCCAGATACCGTGCTCAATCTCGCGAGCCAGGTGGATGATACGGGATCGCTGCCCGTGCTCGAGCCGGCGCTTTCGGCCGAGGAGACCACCGCGCTGCGCGAAGCGTTTTCCTGGGATGCGTTCGATGAAGTGGCCGAACGCGATGATCAAGGGCGACCTGCGCTTTTTTATACGCTGCTCTATCTCGAAGAAGAATGGCAGCTCGACTACGTGCGCGTGCTCGGTCTTCACCATTCGTTCGTTCCGCTGTTTGAAGAAGAGCGCGCACGCTGGGCCGGGCAAGCCGGCGTGTTCTCGCTCGAAGGAGACCGCGAGGGCGTGTTTCTGTTCACGCTCGTTCCCGGCCGTTTCCTCAACCTATTGAGGGAGGCCCACGCGGCGGGCGAGTCTCCCTTCGGCGCGGTCGTTCTGCGTGCGCCGCCGGAGCCCGAGGCGCGAGCCGCCGGAGGCTCGGTTTCCTACGATTATCTGGGTGCGCAGGGGTTTGCCTACGGTGGAGCCTTTGTTTCTGCTGATGATGCTGGTTCGGAGGATGAAGGCGACGTAGGCAGCGCCACCGCGATGCTCGTCGACACGCCGATTCGCGTCTTACGCGCGGCAGTAAGCCCACTTGAAGACCTCGTCGATGAAGTGCGCGCGTTCTTCGGCGAGATCTCAGCGGCGTTTGACGGAAAAGCGCGGGTCACCGTGTCGGTGATGCCGCTCAACACGGACAATAGTTTTGGCTTAGGCACCGTGATGCGGCGCGGCTGGGGCCTCAATCCCGGCACGGGATCGCCCTTCGCGCCGCGGATTGGCGAACCGATGTTTCTTCGGGGCGCCCGTATTCAGTCGCACAAAGGGGCGGCGCTCTTTCGCGGCCAACTCAACGCAAACGGTCGCGCGACCTTCGAGGTCGCCAAGGGCCGGCAAAACCTCTGCGTGGAGCTCGCCAATGATGCCGCTGAAGTCACGAACTTCCTGAATGCACTGGTGCTCTGCAACTTCAACGACCCGACCATGCCGGACCTGAATCTCAACATTCAGGAAGACACCATCGTGCGCATGGATGTTCAGGACTACCGCGTCAACATCTTCGCACAGATGCAAGACGGCTATGACTACATGCGCTGGGTCATTGGTCGCGCACCGCGGCAAGTCCGGGTCATCACCGGATTCTTTGCGGACATCATCGGCGAAATCAACGGCGGTCGCGCGTTTGCGCCGTGCCTCGGGAACTCCATGGACGTCGGCTCTACGCTGATTCAGCTCTTTCCGATTCTTGGCGTGATCCTTCCCGGCGACGTCGATATCGCCTTTCCCTTCGACCAGGGCGTGTCCGCGAATTCCCGCGGCGTCCCGACCCACGAGTACGGCCACTTTGTCTCGTGCGACTTGATGCACGCCACCAATGCGGCGAAGTGGGCCGAAAACTGGTTCAACGTGGTCATCAACACGCTCGGCGGACCAGGAGCCGACAACGACTCTGCGTTTGTTCATGAAGCGTTCGCTGATTTCATCACCATGCAGATCGTCGGCGGCGCGAACTACCCGGCCTTGAATGGCTCTCGGGACGGCGGCAACGTCGGCTACTGCCCGGTGGACGGCGGCGATGTGCGCGACTGCGCCGAAGACAACGTCGGCGGCCCTTCGGAAGGCATCAGTGGAGTGACGTTCAACTACGGAGTCGCGCGAGTCGCCACGCTCCTCCAAGATGCCTTTGACGGCGCCCGTACCCCTGAAGGACAGCTCATCGCGCCTCCGCCTGGCGCGGCGTTTCCTTTTGACGGCACAAACTTCATTGCCCCTGTGCGGGTCGGCACCAACGCTGCCGACGAAGAGGTCGTGCTTCCCGGTCCGGCGATGCGCGATTTCTTTCGGCGCTTGTTCGACCACGTGTCCACCATGAACGAGCGCAACTTCAACAACGCGCTCGCGCGCACCGCGCTTCAGTATGGACACAGCGAAGAGCAAGTCTGTGAAATGTTCTCGCTGCACGCAGGTGTGGCCGGTGTCCCAGGCATTCCCGGTACCGCGGACTATATGG
Organism: Myxococcota bacterium; assembly: GCA_028284955.1. Taxonomy (GTDB): domain Bacteria; phylum Myxococcota_A; class Polyangia; order Polyangiales; family Houyiibacteriaceae; genus JANQQS01. The sequence goes on from JANQQS010000146.1 coordinate 25,056, forward strand.
ATTGCCGCGATATGGTCGACGAAGATGCGCTCAGCACGGTCGACCTCGAACCTTCCGCGCCCGAGGGCGTTCGCGTGATCCGCGACCGCGCCGATCCGTCGATGGTGACCATCGAGTGGACCGATCTATCTCTCGTGGCGACAGGGTTCGAATTTGAGCTCACGGGCGAAGACGGAACCGATCGCAGCCAGTCGCTTCCCTACGCACGGTCTCAAATGGTGATGGAGAGCGGCCTTTCTGGAGACACCGAATACACCGCGACCGTCACCAGCGTAAACGAATCGCAATCCGCATCTACGACCACGACCTTTGTCACCTTCGCGTTTCCCCCAACGAATGTGATGGCATCGCCGGGCCCAGGGTCGGCGGCGCTCAGCTGGACGCCTCCTGAACGCGCCAGCGGCTACGAAATCTCTCGTGCCGAGCCGGACGAGGCGGTGCTCTTCAGCACGACAGACCCATCTGCCGAAGTACGCGGTCTGAGCGACGCCGTCGACTATCGTTTCGGGGTTGCCTCGCTCAATCGGCTCGGCGAACCGGGCGAGAGAGTGCTCACTTCGCGCGTTCGTCCGGAGACGCCCGCCGTGTTTTACGTCGCGCCAGGTGGTTCGGATAGTAACCCCATGGCGGGAACGCTGGGCGTGCCCTTCGCGACCATTTCCGCGGCAGTGGCGGCGGCCAATGCGCGCGACGCCGATGCGGTGTGGGTACTCGAAGGCGCCTACACCGAAACCGCGGCCATCCGCATCACCACCGACCTCGACATCATCGGCGGGTTTGCGCGCGGAACCGACGGCTCATTTATCCCGGGAACGGGAACCACCACCGTCTCGCTCACCGGCACCGCATCGGGCGGCGCTGCGCCTCGAACGCGTTTGTTCAACTTTAGCGGCGGAGGAAGAGCCGGGCGCTCAGGGGTCATTGTCGCGACCGGCGCCGACGCGTTTATCGCTGGCATCGAGTGGACCTTAAACGTCTTGCCCTCCGCAGATGGCTGCTACAGCGCGATGCATGTCTTCGGCGCGCTGACGCTCGACCGAACGCTCGCCGAAACCTTCGTCACCGCAAACGCCATCACGCCTTGCGTGGCGGGGTTGATGGCGAATGTAGGCTCCACCTTACGTATTTCAAACAGCGAGCTTCGCGGTTTTTCCGCCGGCGCCTTCGCGATCTTGCCGAGAGACTTCGATGCTGCGGGCGTGGCATCGCAAAGCTCTTCCATCGACCTCTCGGACACCACCCTGACGGGCGTGTTTCGCGACCCGGCGGGTCTTTCCATGGCTCCCGCGAACCTGAGCGGCCTCACCGCGCGCGTCAATTCTTTGCGGGCGAGCCGGGTCACCATGCAGGCCACGAACCCAGTGCCCTGGCGTTCGAACGTCGGTTCGCTGGCCGGCATGGAAGCCACCGTGCGCAACACCTGCGTCATCGATAACTCCGTGTTCCGCGGCGGAAACGGCGGCAACGACAGCTACGCGATCACGGTGCACTCATCGATTGGCTCACTCCAAGCGCTGACCCTTGCCCACGTCACCGCGGTGGTCGGCACCAACTGGCCGCTCACCTCAGGCACTGCGCCCGACGGCTATGAGGGCGCGGCGATTCGCGTCTCCGGCAGCATCAATGAATTCGTGATGGCCAACAGCATCTTGAGCTTTGCAGGCGGCGCGAGAACCACCGGAGTTCGCTATACCGCCCTCGACATCTCGGGCCTCAATCGCCCGTTCACGCACGTGACCTCACGAGGCAACGTATTTTCTGTACCCTTGCTCTTCGACGCCGGGACGCCGTACCTTCCTGAAGCCGACGGCTCCCTCATCTATTGCTCGAGCACCGAGTTCGGACGCGTGCTCGACGAATCGGGACTCAACGGGACCCTGGAATACCAATGCCCCGATACCGGCGGCGGCTCGACGGTAGGGTGGGACATCGGCAACAACCGCGCCCTCCTTCGCCGACCCCAATCCTCTTCTACGGACAGCCTCGTCTTTCCCCACGTCATCGCGTTTGACGACGACGGAAAGCCCGCCGAACCCCGCAGCGGCCTCAGCGCCCCCGTCAACATTGTCCGCGCCGCTGGCGTACGCCTCTCCACGCTCACCCGCGCCGTCTCAGCCCCTCGAGATCGAGGCGGCGTCGCCCGCAGCACCTCCGCCGCCAGCGGCGCGGGAGCGTGGATTCCTTAGGGACCGAAGGCCTTGCAAATTGATGGCTGAATCATCAAAATGGCAGTTAAATGTTTGTGCGCCGACAAGTGATTCCTCGGCTCGAGCGCTTGGCGGAGCATTTTCCTGCGGTGGTGGTTTCCGGGGCTCGGCAGGTTGGAAAAAGCACATTGCTGCACCACGTGTTTGGGGGTTCGGCGCGAGAGTTTGTGTTCGAACCGTTTGAAGACGTAGCCGGAGCTCGCGAGGACCCGTCTCTTTTCTGGAGAACAACCCTCCGCCGATCATTTTAGACGAAATTCAATACGTGCCGGAACTGGTGCCGGCGCTGAAGCGGCGCATCGACGAGCGCCGCGACGTCTCGGGTCAATTTCTGATCACCGGAAGTCAGCAGTGGGGCGTGATGCGCACGCTTGCCGAAAGCTTGGCGGGTCGAGTGGTGTTTTTGGATCTCGAGGGTTTCTCGTTGCTTGAGATTGCCGAATCCAATTCGGTTCCGTGGCTTCACGCGTGGCTAGGCTCTGACGCAGTTCATCAGCGCTATAGTTGCGAGCGATTGCCCAGTACGCCCGCGGAGCACGTCTGGCGCGGATTTTTTCCTGAAGCTCAACAGCTGCCGGTTGACCTGGTGAGCGATTTTCTCGGAGGCTACCTTCGAACGTACATTGAGCGAGACGTGCGAGTTCTGGCAGATGTCAGCGACCTGTCGCTGTTTGCGAGGTTCGTGCGCTTGTGTTCGGCGTTGACGGCTCAGGAAATTAGCTTTTCTCAGCTTGGGCGTGAGTTAGGAGTCACCCCCCAAACCGCGAAACGTTGGCTCGAGTTGCTCGGCGCGTCGTTTCAGTGGTTCGAGTCCCCGGCGTATTCAGGAAATACCATCAAGCGAGTGAGCGGAAAGCCGAAGGGGTATGTGGCGGATTCTGGGCTCGGCTGTGCGCTTCAGGCGATTTCGGAACCGGTGGCGCTGCAGGGGCATCCATTTTGGGGGGCCATGTTTGAAACTGCGGTGGTTGCGGAGATTCGGAAAGCGCTCAAACTCCTGTCGCCGACATCGCGCATGTTCCATTGGCGCGCTCGAGGCGGCGCAGAAATCGATGTGCTCATCGAACGCAACGGCATCGTATTTCCGATCGAGATCAAAGCAAAGAGCAACCCTGGACGGCGAGATGCTCGAAGCTTCCAGTCGTTTCGGGACACCTATCCAAACCTGCAGATCGCTCCCGGCCTCATCGTTGCGCCGGCACGAGAGTTCCGGGCGATTACGGAACACGACTACCTCATGCCGTGGAACGCCGCCGTCGCAGAGAACCAGCCGCGCTAAGATCTCTGACCGCACTGTTGGCGCGCGTTCCCGTTGCATCGGTTCCAACAACGAAGACGGCAAGCCCGCCGAACCTCGCAGCGGCCTCAGCGCCCCCGTCATCATCGTTCGCGCCGCCAGCGGTTCGGGAGCGTAGATTCCTTAGGGTCTGGAGACCGTACCGCCGTCGGAACTTGGCTCCCTGTCGAGGTGGTTTGAACGCGACTCTTCGAGCGTTCGGAGCAACGTCACACGGTATCAAAGCGCTAACTTCCAACCGGCGGATCCCCCGTTTTGCTGCGAGGCTGTGCGCTTTTCGGGGCAAGGAGAAGGAACCAATCCTTGTCGTCCCGGTCGCACACCGCCTCGAGAAGGGCGTCGGTGGTATGCTATTTGCTTGGCGACGTATGCATGTCCCTCACCAAATCATCGCCTATTCTCATTATTTGGTTGTGCGCCTGCACGGCGCAGACGACAGACTTTGACAGCGAGAGTATCTCAAAGTGTACGGGGGCAGGAATCGAGCCCACGTATCTGTGTGAGCGACCGACTGCTGTGTCCATGCAATCGGGTGCCGGGCAGAGGTTGGACTTCGAGAATTCAATCCTCCCCGTTGTGAAGCAAATCGTTGCCCGAGTGGAACCTGCGGCGCTGACCAAAAACGGATCCGTAGCTTTCTATGATTACGAAACGAACACACAGAAAAACGAGTCGCTTGGCACGATCACCCAACATGTGACAACGCAGGTGGCTGCCGCCGAGCGGCGCGGCGGCAAATGGTACACGAGACTGGTCATTGTCAACGACGGAACATGGCGCTTAGCCGTAGGCTTGGGAACGTGTGTAGAGGATGGCCCGCCTCGGGACGACGGCAGCAAACGATACTTGTGCTCGGGGCTTCTACTGGTTCAAGGAACCTACAGTGGCAAAGGCGACAACATCACGGTCAAGCTCCTTGACACTCCCGATTCATGTGATGTCGTGGGAGGTTATCGGTCGTGCTAGCTCACAGCAATTGCGGCTGCTCACCGCGCGCTGAAAAGGCCGACAACTCCTCGAAGCCACGTCGGCGCCTCCCGGCCTTCTGAAACACTCACGAACGCACTGGGAAATCAAAGCTTGTTTTGAACACCCCTAGGACTTCTGTCTCCGAGTTTGCCCGTGGATTGCGTCGCTTCATGAACCTGCCCGGATTCGATGGAGAGAGCCAGAGGGGCCAAGATGGCCCTGGGAGCTCGGGAGAAGTGCGTAAAGGTCGGATCCGTATTCGCCACCTTCAACCTTTGGATTCTCAGGCGTACAACTCGCGATTCGTACGCGCACGCAACAGGCTCGCGGAAGTGAACGACGTTAATCAAGTTCCCGCGCCGGACGTTTATTGCATCACGTCTCTGGTAGGAGGTCCAATGATATCGATTGCAAAAAGAACCCGAGTCTCACCATCGTTGACGGCAATCATCGTGATGGTTGGCTCGATGTCGATCTCCGGTTGCGTCGCCAATCAAGGCGACGTCGACGACGACGTCGAAAAGCAGGTAAGCGCCGACGAAATCCTAGTGAGTCCCCGAAACGGTTCGGAAGACAGATTTATCGCACTGTCGCAGTTCTCGTTTTTCAGTGGTTGGGCGGCGGATGAGGTCGGGTTTGTGTGGCACAACAATTGCCGCTCGCCCGGCGGTTGTCCTAAAGGTTACGAAGAGAGAATCGAAATCAACAATAAGTCGGAGGTAGAACAACGACTTGCACAACTCTATCAGTCAAACAAAGACTATTTCATTCGATACACAACAAGGTCAGGGGTCAACGGGATGATGGCGAAACATGCCTATGGCCGGTTCCAAAGAATGAATCGCACCGGTGTCTTGTATTCGACCGATGACGATGAAGACCATTACGTTGAGGTCGCAGATGCCAAACAAGTGGAAATGGAACTGAAACGCCTTTCGTTTGCCGTTCCGGTGAACTAGAGCAGGATGACTGCGTCGCAGGGAAAGGTTGCCCGCAGCGCGGCGCCGGTCTGTAGCTCGTCGCACGCGTCGCCAACAATTTCGATTCGGTTTCCAGAGACGGCCATCCAATCCTGGTTGCATTCAAGGGCTCTGCCGTCGAGCGTCACCGTGCCTTCGCAAGCGCGGTCGATTTCCGGAATGGTTCCGTTCAAGACCAACTGGCAAGAGACTTGCGCGCGAACAATGTTGCCGATGTCGGTGCGGAGCTCTGCGGCGTCGGTGGCTTCAAGGAACGATTCCGTGCCGCCGGCTTGCGCGACGTCGGTCAAGTGTCCCCGCACGATGTCGTTGGTGGTGGGCCCGACGAACAGCGCATACGTTTGCACGCCGTACATTCGGCTCGCGTTCCCGACGGCATCGGTCACTTCGTCGAACGCGAGCTGCTCATTCCGTCGCGCTTCTGGGGTATCGCCGTCGGCGTACGCGTCTCCGTTTTCGCAGCGGTCGGGCTCTCCGTCGGTAGCCAGTATATAGATGACAGGATCTCCGGTCGGGCTCGGCAGTTCGCCCGCGTCGACCAGGCTTTGGGTCACCGCGGCGATGGCGTCGCCGGTGGGCGTATCCTCTCCCACGAAGCCATCGGGGTCCGGCGGGACGACCGTGGTGGTGCCTCGCTCAAATCTCCACGAGCGAGGAAGAAATCCAGATTCGATCGCGCCTTGGTTGCTCAGCGCCGGCGGCACGGAGTCGAGCATTGGACACGGATCGTCCGCCGGACCCGTGTTGTTGCCGCCGTTGGTGGCGGTGTAAAGCGTGACTCCAAACCGCACTTGGTCTGCAAGGGGAGGTACGACTCCGTTGGTGGGGTCGAGCAGCGTTTTTCGCATTGCATCCCAGCGGCTGTCTTCGCGCGCACCTACTTCGCCCCCGTCGAACGCGGTCTGCATGGTAGCCGATTTGTCGATGATCATGATGACGGTTGGCGTGACGCGGCGCGCCTCCACCTCGACTTCCGCGCAGACGTTGGATCCATCCCCGGACCCCTCGATCGATCCATCAAACGACGACGCTGGAACGCAGCGACCTTCGTCGGTGCATCGCTCGGTGTCGAAGCACCCAGTTCCGTCAGCCGAGCATTTGGCCGTGCACAACTGATCCGCGCCGCAGAATAGACCCGGAAGACATTCCTCGGCGTCACTGCAAGCGGCTCCGCAGCCGTCGATTTCAGCTTGAAACGACGCTGCGCACGGTCCCCGGCCCGCCATAACCGAGTCGTCGTTGCAGCTGCATCCAACCAAAGGTGCGCCACATACCCACACCACACACCAGGTTTTCCATCGATTCATCGGTCGCTCCGTGTACAGCAGCGTACAGTCTACACGGAAAGCCGGCTGACCCCCCAAATCGGGTGCCGAGGCGCCCAAATCAGATCGCAGTGGATCGTGGAGTGAGTCGTTTTGCCTACCGATCTTTCTCGAGGAGGTCGACATACGCTTCAGGAATCCAGTCGGATTCCTGAAGACCCAAAGCAGCGATGATCGAGTTCGCTTCGTCGATTCCGTTCGCTTCGGATTCGTCATATTCAGCACGACTTCCAACTCCAGAAAATCGCCCAGGGCTTCAACCACGTCGAGGTGGACTCTGGTTCTTCCAATCAAGTAAAGGGTTCGAACCTTTCGCACGGTATTGCGCGCGCCGTATGCGATGGAGAGCACTCGCGCGAGCCGCTCGGGCTCCGCGGTGGGGAAGCGTTCGTAGTAGCTCGATTTTGGTCCGCTCTTATTGTCTCGCTCATAGTAAATGAGCTCGCCTCGACGGGGGCTAAACTGTCTCAACTTGAAACGCCCTCGGTCGCAATGGAAGAACGTGTCGGTCTGGGTGAGCGTATCGGGTCCCGTGTCAGCGATAGCCGCGACCTTGCTCTCAATATCCGCCCGATCCCCGATCCGAATTTTGATTTCAACGTTCTTGCTCATCGCGACGTCCTCGCAGAGCTATTCGATAGCTTCCATGTGCGTCTCGAGCCACTCACCGACGCGATCGAGCTGTGCTTTCCCTTGAACGACTTTATCGATCAAGAAGCGTTCTGCGATATCAGCGGAGACGTTGAGGCGATAGCCATTGACGTAGATAGAGATTGACATGAGTACAGCAGCAACCGGCGATGTCCATACGACGCTTGGCAAGGCGCGAATCGCGCGTCTTCGAGTTTGAACCTCGCCGTCGATGGCTCGCTCTTCGCTCACGGGCTAGCGACCCAGTTGCCTCGCAACGTGCGACTGTATCCGAGTAAGATCCTTTTCGCCGCGTGCACATTGTCGCTTGGCGACCTTAGAGCACCCTGACGTGCGTCGTGCGTTTGAATCGTTTGATGTATTTGTGTGGTGCCCTCTTCGCCTGTGAGAAAACCCTGTGGTTCTGTTTCCCTGCGTAACTGCTCCAGGCCCAGCAGTTTTACTGCTCTTGGATCGAGTCGAGTGGAATTCGGAAGAAGAATGGACCGACGATCTCGATGACGCCGTCGCTGCTCCCGTCTCGCGGCAATAGACGTCCTCCGAGGTTGCTCAGGCAGTGGCCGCGGCCTTCGTATAGCCGTGTCGCGGGCAATGGGTTGCCGATCGTCGTCATGCGTGTGACCGACAATGCGCACTGTTGCTCGGCGCTCTGCCATTCTCGACTCGATCTCAAGTCTCGAACGCGTACGCTGGCGCTCTGCGTAGACGTTGGATCAACCTCTAGTGGAGCATTCAGCGACAGCACGATTGTGAGCTCGCGCGCGGAGTCCTCGACTTCGATCGTGGGGCCCCCGTTCCCGGTCTCCGAGCTAGGAACGACCCGAATGCGGTCGGTGCCGGTTTGGGATTCGAGCTCTCCCGACACGGCTCCCTCCAGCGACGCCCGAAAAAAGTGGCGCGGCATGGTATCGTCGAGCGCGTCGAGCGGGCCCGTGCCAGCGCGCTCCACAGCGAGAAATTTCTCCCGTTCGCGTGGTGAACGGGCGGCCACATTTGCCGTTGAGCCCGAGGCGTCCGGGTCGGTTTCAAAGAGCATCAACCCGTCTTCGAGCTGCTTGGCGCCAAACCTCGGGACTCCGCCTTCTGCAGCACGTGACGCCCGCAGCGCTTCCGCGAGCCAAATCCCGGCATCAATGGCGACAAACAAAGATTGCGATTTCTCATCGCGCCGCCGGCCTTCTGTCGCAACCGGGTCGATGGAAAATGCGCGGTCTCCCGGAGCGCTGCCAAGCACCCATGATGTCGTCTCGGTGGCTGTTGCTCGACCGGAAAGCGCGCCCCGATAGTCCAAATATACAGATTCGCGGTCTGTGATGCCCGGCACGAACGCCAGCTGGCAGTAGTCGCCAACGGGTAGCCTGATGTGGAACGAACGAACGCGGCCGTCTGCAAAGTCGCTACGACCTTCCTCGCCTTCAAGGCGCATGCGGCCACTAGGTGGTCTATTCGCGTCGCCGTTGTCTTCAGTGCCTTCGCAGTCGTCGCCGTGCCAATACTGGAGTTCGCCGAGCCTAAGTTCCGCGTTCGACAATACGAAGCGCCCCTCAACGGCCGTATCTTCGCTGGCTGCTTGCTGCGGTTCGAGGCTCACTTCCGAGGGAAGGGGGGTCCGCAGTTGAACATCCATCATCACTGGGTTTCCTACTTCGGTACCCGTACATCCGGCCGCGAACATTGCGAGCCACGCGGAGGCACGCAGCAGTGCAGACGTCATTCGATGCTTTGTCATGTGTCGCGACCTTCGTGGGAAGTTGGTGCGCTGGAGCCTTGGGAGCGCGCTGCGCGTGGCTTGGTCAGAGCCGTACCGCGGCTCAGCGGGAAGAGCTGAAAGTTGAGTTGGACGACTTGTCGAGGTTCTTCTTCGAGTGACGACAGCTCGAGCAATTCTCTCCGAAACTCGCGCAATCGATGTTTGAGGCGTTTGAGGCCATCTTCGCCCAGGCACATGATCAACGCCGACAAGTCTCGTTCTTCGGAAGGAATGATGTCGATGGATTCGGCCGCGCGGCGCATCATTTCTCGATGGTATCCCCCGACCAGCACCGACCGAGTCTCCGCCGGGGTGCTGAGCAGGCTCGCATCGCCCATCGATACCTCACCGCGTTCGTTGAACGCGAGCAATCCGAGCCGCTGCAAAACGGATAGCGCTTCGCGCACATCTCGTTCGGAGACGCGCGGCCAGAGTTCGTTTCCGATCCATTTCGCGTCCGGCCGAAAGTCTGGCCGGAGCGCCAGTTCTCGAATCGCGGGCAAGTACCACTTCGAAAAATACTGCAGCTGTTCTCGATCGAGTTCGCCTACGCCTTGATGACCGCGTTCACGGGCCAGTCGTTCATAGTGGGCTTGTCGTTCAGCGCTGCTCTTGGCTTGTTCGTACGCGACGAGCTCCAAGAAGTAGCGTGCCTCCTTCTTTTCTAGTTGGCATGCGCGCGCGAAGCTGGCCGACATTTCCGCGCTCAGATTGCGTTTCCCATCGATCACCAGCTTCAAAAAGTTCGGCGACGAGAAGCCCGCTTGTCTCGCGAACAAGCGATACGAAAACCCCCGGCCGAGTTTCTTCTTGTACGCATAGAAGTCTCTCAGAAACTCGCGGTAGCTCAGGTAGCTCAATACAGAGGGTGGCTCGTTGTGATCCATCAGCGAGGCAGCAGTTCGGTCGTTTGTATTCTTATTAGAATACGAAAATGTCTAATTTTCATTTCAAAATAACGGAAGTGGGTAGCTCGTCAAGCTATACACAGAATACAGATTGACGCTTGATGTCGTTTTGGCATCGGAACAAAGGAGCAATAAAATGAACTGCAGCATGTCTCATCACGCACTTTGGCTGGTGCTCGTCATGTCTCTCAGCATGTCGCTGAACGGATGCGCGGAGGAGACATCGTCGGCCAGTCTTGGCGGACCCGCGAAAGCGATGGGGTCAACGGGTCGTAGCGCGTCGCGCCTCGCGCCGGACGACGAAGCGCGAGGTTTTCGACCCTTCGTGATGACTAGTCACGACAGTCGATCGACGTTCGCGGCTGACGTCGACACGGCGAGCTACGATATCTTTCGACAGCACGCCGAAGCAGATCTCGAGATGCAAGCTCGTCAAGTGCGACTCGAAGAGTTCGTCAATGCATTTGACTACTCGTACGATGCTCCGGTCGATGGCGCGGAACACCCGTTCGCAGTCACGATGACGCTGGCTGAAAACGAGCTCTTTCCGGAAACCCCGATGTTGCGTGTGGGCGTACAAGCTCGGATGCCAGGTCGCTTTGAAAAGAAACCCGCCAACCTGGTCTTCCTCGTGGACGTATCGGGGAGCATGCAGTCATCCGACAAACTAGAACTCGTGAAGACGACTCTAGAGCTTGCGCTTGATCAGCTGGAGCCAAGCGACACGGTGTCGATTGTCACGTACGCGGGGCAGGTTGGGGTGCCGCTACGGCCTACGCCGATTTCTGACCGAGCACAGATCATTCGAGCGCTCCGAGCACTCGAAAGCGGTGGAAGCACTGCCGGAGCGGCGGGTATTGATCTCGCGTACGAGCAAGCAGAGTCCGCGTTCATCGAAGGCGGCATCAATCATGTCGTGTTGTGTACCGATGGAGACTTCAATGTCGGGCCATCTTCGACGGAAGAGCTCGTCGAGCTCATCGTAAAAAAGCGCGAGACGGGTATCACGCTGACCGTCGCAGGGTTTGGTTTTGGGCTTGCCGACGACATGATGGAAGCGATCAGCAACAAGGGCAATGGCGTATACGCAGTGATTTACAGCGAGGAACGCGCTGCGGAGTACGTCAAGCAGGAGTTGATGTCGTCGATCGTTCACGTCGGCAAAGACGTGAAGATTCAGGTCGAATTCAACAGAGACCATGTGCTCGCCTACCGACAGCTTGGGTATGACAACCGCCAGCTTGAGGACGACGAATTTCGCAACGACGTCATCGATGCTGGCGAGGTCGGCGAAGGCCACCAGGTCACCGCGTTGTATCAGCTGGCGATGGAAGAGACAGCATTGCCCGCGCCGGATGCGGCTCCCGAAGCGCGCGACGGGGACGATGAAACCGACCCCCCTGCGTTTGATGACCCCACCGTGGTGGCGCGAGTTCGCGTTCGCTACAAAGCACCCGGAGCCACCGCCACCGACGAGGCCGTCGAGTTCACAACGTCGATCGTCGCTCCGACATCGGTCGCCGAGGGCTCTGTGGATGATCGATGGGCATTGGCTGTCGCCGCGCTCGCCGAGAAACTCGCGGACAACCCCTTCGCGAACGCGGCGCAAACCGCCATCGAACAAACCCTTCGAGCGAATGCGCGCGACCAGGCCGACCGACTAGAGCTCGTTCAGCTTCTCGAATAGCGGGAGGTGAATGTAGTTCGGTGCGCCCATTTCAACGACGCTCATTGCTTTAACCATTTAGGACTCGAGGGCTCTCGGGTCCTTTTTCCTTCCCTTACTGATCGCGATTTGATTTCCTTTCGGAGATGCGGTGCATCCAGCATATGAGGGACAATATGGAATGCATAGTAAGTTTGAGTCGTAGAGTTAGCGCTTGTGTAGGGACGTTCGCACTGGTGGCTTCGTTATTCGCGGGAGGCTGCGGTGACGACGATTCCACCAATGAGGATGGAGGAACCGTCACCGATAGCGGATCCGCGCGCGATGGCGCGACCACTCCTGACAGCGGGCCCGTGGTTTCCGATGGCGGCGGTACCGGCGATGGAGGAGGGACGGTATCCTGCGCGGGAGGCCCGGCGTGCGGTGCATGCGAGACATGCGGACCGACGGGTTGTGTGCCCGTAGACGACGGTACCGCGTGTGGAGACGGAGCCTGCTACGCCGGGTCTTGCTGTACCGGATGTTGGGACGGTTCAGCATGTCAGTCCGGCACCACCCTCGCCATGTGCGGAAACTCAGGTGAGGCGTGTTCAACGTGCAGCAACCCGTCGTGTGCGAATGTCAGCTGTGCAACCGGCGCATGCATGCCCGCAGCCCCAGTGGAAGCATTTTCGCTCGGCGGCTTCTCCACCTGCGCCGTGGCGGCAGGGGGCAGCCTGTGGTGTTGGGGACAAAACTCTGACGACGAGCTCGGACTTGGCAGCGAAGCACCGTCCGCGGTTGAGGTGCCGACGCAGGTGGGCACGGAGTCGTGGATCACCGTCGGGCTAGGCGAAGATCACGGTTGTGGAATCCGCCAAAATGGCACGTTGTGGTGCTGGGGAAACAACGAAGATGGTCAGCTGGGCGTCGGCGACACCACCAATCGCGACGTCCCCACGCAGGAAGCCCTTGCAGCCACAAACTGGGTTCGAGTGTTGTCTTCCGCCGTCGACCAGGCCACCTGCGGTCTACGACAAGACGGGTCGATGTATTGCTGGGGAGACAACTCCTCCGGGCAACTCGGTCTCGGCGACTCGGACAATCGTGACACTCCGACCCAGGTCGCGGGTACTTGGTTGGACGTCTCGGTGGGCAACGCACACATCTGCGGAATTCGCATGGGAGGCACGTTGTGGTGCTGGGGAGACAACGAAGGCGGCCAACTGGGTCAAGGCGACACCACAAATGTCGACTCGCCCGCGCAGGTCGGAACCGACACCAACTGGAAGGACGTGAGCGCTGGCGCGGACCATACCTGCGCTATTCGCATGGACGGGACGCTGTGGTGCTGGGGCGACAACAGCAATGGCGCGCTGGGAACCGGGGGCGGTGATGATCAGACGACGCCGGTGCAGATTGGCGCGGACAACAACTGGGACAGCATCGTCTCAGAAGGCAACCGTTTCAACTGCGGCTTGCGCACGGAAGGAACACTGTGGTGCTGGGGAAGAAACTTCCGCGGCCCGCTCGGTTTGGGCGATACAAGCGATCGCAACGCGCCCGAGCAGGTCGGCACCGATACAGACTGGGCGTCCGTGAATATCGGTCGTGACCATGCGTGCGCACTAAAGGATGACGGCGTGCTCGAATGCGTCGGCCGCAACTTCGCGGGTGGCCTAGGCATTGGGGACACCGACGATCGCACGGAGCATGTGGCGATTTGTTTCCCGTCACCTAGCTAGCGTTTCCTTTACCACCCAAAGAAAAAGGGCTGCCGTTTCGGGCAGCCCTTTTTTTTATCGAGAAAAGAAATCCTAGATCTAGATGTCCACCGCATGGAACGAGGTGCCGACGCGGACCTCGTCGATGTACAGCTTCTGTTCGTCGCCGTTGCTGCCCCACCCAGGGTCGCCCCGGTAGTTGCCAAGCTTCAGATACGGCGCTTTTGGAATGTCGATCATGATGCTGCCTTCACGATACACTCGCTTGTCGTAGCTCGACATGTTGGGGTCGCGAAGCCAGACCTGGAGTTTGCCGCCGCTGTCCGCGCGCCATTTGGCATTAATCACGAAGTCGGTCCAGCGATCCGTATGTGCATACCCGAGCAGCCACTGTTTGGTCTTGATGTTCTGGGGACTACCATCAGAGTACTTGATGGTGAAGTACCAGTGTCCGTTCTTGATGGTCATCTTGGCCCAACCGCCATCGGTGTCCGCCCAACCTGGAATGCCCGAGTACCACTGAGCAAACTGCTGCACGATGGTCCAGTCCTGCGTATCAAAGCTCCAGTGCGGTTTGAGACTGAATCCGTAATACCGATCGTCCCCTACGTCGGGTCGGTCTTTCTCACGAAACTCCGCTCGCTCATGGCAGTTCTCAAGGATTGAGACCGCGGCCTTGCCACCAGCTCGTGGGCTCGTGCTCGTCTTTCTGAGGCTGACGCCATCTGCGCAACCGCAACCAGACCACGTGCCGCTTCCGCACGGCTCCACGCCAAACACGTCCGTGTAGGCGCTGTTGTTGAACACTTCCTTCCAATGCAAACCCGAGACATTTGCCTCGATTTTGCCGACGGCCCCGGGATCGATCGCACTTGACTCCTCACCGGAATACGTTTCCATCACTTCCCCGGTGCACCCACCGAGAGAAGCTCCCGCCAATGCTAGCGTGAACGCTAGATCGACTTTTACGGCGTTACTTCTATACAGCATTGCGACTACAAACCTCCTCGCTTTGATTTGAATCGAGCTCAATATTATTAATAACAGTAAATTACTGTACCAACCGATATTCGGGTCGGTTTTTTAGATTTTTCGCTTGTATAGCCCGGTTTATGGACCCTAGGGGTTACGCGGTGGATAGCCCCCTAGGGGTTACGCGGCGTATCGTCGCAAACCGGGTAGCGCGCTGGAATCAGCTTCCCGCATTGGGGAAACATAGCACTTGAGGACCCAAGCGATCGTTGAAGTCTCCGGTCCCCAATGAACCGAAGAAGTTGCGCCCGAAGCATTCAATGGTTCCGTTAGGCTTGAGGCCACACGTATGGTCCCGTCCGAGGTCGACTCCGGCCCAATCGGTGCTCGCTCCCACTTGAGTCGGGGCGCCACGGTCGGCCATGTCCCCGGTGCCGAGAGCCCCTCGAAAGTTTCGGCCCCAACACCAGAGAGTTCCATCAGAGCGCACGGCGCAGTTGTAGCGATTTCCTGTGGACACCACCAAACGCCAGGTGTCTGCTCCAACCTGCACCGGCGACATGTGATCGATCCTATCGTCCGTGCCTAAGGCGCCGCTATTGTTGTCTCCCCAGCACCACAGCGTGCCATCCGTGCGCAATCCACAGGTGTGCGCGAACCCCGCGCTCACGCTTCCCCAGTTGGTATCGGTGCCCACCTGTGTAGGCGCATTGAGGTCGACCACGTCGCCTTGGCCCAGCTGGCCATCCTCGTTGCTTCCCCAACACCAGAGCGTGCCATCGGGCCGCACTCCGCACGAATGTTCATCCCCGAGCGAGACTTGGCTCCACGTGCCCGCAGACAACGCAGTGGGTACATTCCGGTCCGCGGTATCGCCCACGCCCAGTTGCCCCCGATTGTTGCCGCCCCAGCAATGCAAACTGTTGTCGGAGCGTATTCCGCAGGCGTGGTTGCCGGTCGTGGCAGCCTCTACTTGGACCCAGTCGGTTGCCCCAGAGGCCTCCGCGGTGGGGGCGTTGCGCGCGGTGGTGTCGCCGACGCCCAACTGGCCGTCTTCATTGTTGCCCCAGCACCACAGCGTGTTGTCCTGACGTACCGCGCATCCATTGTCTTCCCCTTGGCTATGATCGAGCCAAAGATCCGTTCCCACCTGCGTGGGGACGTTGACGGTGTTTGGTGACCCGTTGCCCAGACCAAGCTGACCTTCCTCGTTGGCCCCCCAGCACCACAGCTGTCCGCTCTCGAGAATCGCGCACGACGTAAATCCGCCGAGGCCCAGCTGGCTTACCACCATCGTGGGGGTACATGACCCGTCCACACACGTGGAGCTTTCGCAGGCGCAACGCACGCAGCTGTCTCCATTCGCCCCGCAGACGTCGTTGCTTGTTCCCGCCGCGCATTGAGCGCCGTCCCAGCAACCCTCGCAACAGTTTCCTTCGTAACATCGACCGCTCGCGCACTCCGAGCCATCCGCGTCCACGATGCACTGACCGTCTTCGCCACACGTGCTGCACATCGGACACATGACATCGTCGCCGCACAAGGTAGGTGTGACGCATACTCCGCCCTCGCACGTCTGCGCACCGCTGCACAGGTCCTGCTCGTCTTCTGCGGCACCCATTACGATTTCGACTTCGGATGCCTCTGTGGGAAGTTGAACTTCCACGCATCCGTTCGCAAAGATCTTGCAATCGCCATCCCGAGCGCGCCCCGAGTACCCGTACGCACCCGGTCGGAGTTCTGGTACGCCGTCGATCGCGCCGGTGTCTCGCGTGATATCGGTCGTGAACACGACCGCCCCGCTATCGCAGCCCCCTTCTAGAATCCGTGCTTCCACTACGGTCGCTCGGGCGCTCAGCTCATCAGAACCAAACGAGATTTGCCAGCGCAGGTTCCGAGGCGGGGTGTCGCAGCTTAGAGCGGCGCACATAGCAATCAAAGACAGCGCGATCCACGAGGTTCGCCAAGCCAAACGAGATCGATCGACAGGGGGCTGAAGCTGCATGTTCCTTCCGAAGCCTAGAGTGGCGTGGACACTGTCCCTATTTTCGGAACGTGTTCGCCAAGACGATTGGCCAAACAGATCTTGGTTGCTCGAACTTCGTCATGATAACTTAAGCCTCACCAGGCGAGTAAGCTCAATCGCTTCGGCCAACATGAAACAGCGCGTAGATGAATTGACCGGACCAGCGGCTGCACACTTCGCGTTCGCGCTCGTTTTATGCCTCGCGTCTGTCGCGCATGCGCACCCGAAAATCGATCAGGCGCGACGAAGCTATGAACAGGCGGATTTTGACAAAGCGTTCGAGCTGCTGGGCGAAGCGGAATCCGCCGAGACACTGACGCGAGCAGAGCTCGCGACGTTGTATGAGCTCCGTGCGTTGGTTCACTTGGGGCTGCACAACTATGTGGAAATGGAGACCGACCTCGAACGTCTCGTGCTGGTCGATCCCGATCGGGCACCAAACGCCCGTATGCCTCCAGACCTAGCCCGCGCGTTGTCAAAAGTACGTGCAGGTTCGCGTGGGCCGCTCGAAGTACAAGTCGCCGCCACGAGCGGTCAATCGGGGGTCACGCTCGAGGCCGCTCTCTCCACGGAGACTTTTGGCGTCGTGAACGAAATACGATTGTTTGGTCGCCGCGATGGAACAACGGAGTGGGTGACTTCCACCGACGGCCTTTTGTTGGTTCCTGCCTCCACGGGGGAGGCCGTTCAGTACTATGCAGAGGCCGTAGGTCCGGGCGGACAGATTTTGGCGCACCATGCCTCCGCAAAAGTTCCAAAACTCATTCATGTGGGAGAGCGTTTGAGCCTTGACGGCGCCGCCGGGGGGCTCGCCCCCAATGGGCGGAACGTGGACACGTCGCGTCGCAGAAAGCGTTTGGCATGGGGTATTGTTGGAGCGGCGTTGGTTGCTGGGGCGGTCGTGGCCGCGGTGCTCTTGCTCCGCGACGATGGCGAGAGCGACACCACACGGGTTCAGCCCGAGGTCACCTTTTGAGGTGAGCGCGGTCTAACTACTCTGCAGGGCACTTCGTGCTGACTGCGCTGAACGTCGTTCCTACACGAATCTCGTCCACAAAAAGCCTCTGCTCCTCGCCGCAGCACCAGTTGGGGTCGCCACGATAGCTGCCCACTTTCAAATAGGGAGCACGAGGAACGTCGATGATGACGCTGCCGACACGTCGACCTTTGCCTTCGTAGGCACCACCGGGTTGTCGAATCCATACCTCGAAAAGGCCATCGCCATCTGCTCGCCACCGCCCGTGAACCACAAAATCGGTCCACTTGCCGACTTGCACCTCGCCCAGGTCAAAGCTCTGCGTGCGGATATCCTGCGGTCCACCATCAGAAAACTTGATGGTGTATTTCCATCGTCCGCGCTCGATGGTGATTTTGTGCCACCCACCGTCGGTGTCCGCCCAGCTAGGGATGCTCGGATACCATTGCGCGAGCTGATGGACGATGGTCCAACGGTCGGCATCGAAATTGTTGGCCGGCTTCAGGCTGAAGCCATAGTAGCGGTTGTCCCCGACGGCCGCCCGGTTGCGCTCCTTCTCGCGAAACTCTGCGCGCTCATGACACGTGCGGAGCAGCGACAATCCAGAACCCGTTCCGGCACGAGCTTCTTCTCGTGTGCTCTGAAGGCTTACCCCGTCCCCACAACCACAACCTGGGTTCGAGCCGTTGCCACAAGGCTCCAGCGTCAGATTCTGCTCGTAGTTCGAGCTCGAAAAGCTCTGCTCCCATATCAAGCCAGCCCCGGAGGGCTGTTCCGCGCACCGTTCGAGGGAAGTCCCTGAATCTGTCGTCGCGCCGTCCAATCCTCCCCCTGCATCGGGTTCGGTCGGCTGCGTGCCGCCGGAAGAAGCGTCTCCCGCGTTCGGCTCTTGGGCCGAGCTGTCGCGATTCGCGTCTCCGGAGGTATCGCAGCCCCATGCGCCGACCAGGACCATCGCAACCAGGCCGGCAAACAAGGTTTGGTGGTCGCTGGTGCAGCCCCGCGCCGGCTTGCGCAGTGTCGGCCCGATCGCCCGCTGCGGTGGTGGTGAGGCCGTCATCGCGTAGCCAAAGTTTAGCGTTAAAACGCACATCCGTCCCAAGCTTGGGAGCGATACAAGAAGGACTTGCATCCGACCCGAAATTCACTAGTTTTTGGGCATGTCCGCGGTCCCACGGAACGGAGGTTTCGTTCGCATGCCCCAAGGCGTGGCCTACGCGCTCTGCGCGACCGTGTTGCTGGGAGCATTCGGTTGCAGCGCGGAGGTTGCGGAGTCCGATTCGCCAGCGGTGACCAAACTCAGTCCTTGCGTCATTAGGTCCGTCGGAGCTCTAGAACAATTGCGGACGAGGAAGAGGCAGCGATGTCTCGTCGTGTTGCCGAAGGCGACACTCCAGGGTGAGCAACTCCAGCAACTCGACTTGCGGCAAGCCTACCTGGCCGGCGCGAATCTCGAGGGCGCGAATCTCAGTCATGCGAATCTCGAGGGTGCGAATCTCGAGGGTGCGAATCTTACGCAAGCAAAACTGTTTGGCACAAAGCTCAAATCCGCGAATCTGAAGGGAGCGGATTTGAGAGGCTCTCAACTCGGGATTGCGGACTTTACCAATGCCGATCTAACCAATGCGAACTTGTGCTGCACGAAGTATGGCTTTAATCCGAATCGAGTTGGCGTGAAGCATGAAGGCGCTCTTTGGACGTCCCCGTTGAACGAGTCCTCGTATGAGCAAATAGGGGTAGGAACATTTTGTCGGGACGTCTCCCACCCCGATCCCAGACGCGGTAAATGCACGTACCATCAATTGTTCAGCGATACGTAGATGAGTCGGTGAGGCGTGTTCATGACACACGAGTCTTGCCTCCGCGGCGTTGATTGTCTGAACTCGCTGGTGAATCAGCAGCGCCTGCTCGTCGGGAAAACTCTGCCTTCGGTCGGTCGGAAGATGCGTGCGCGCGGATACGCGATCACGATGTGGTGATGCGATCAGGTGTTGGTCGGCGATTCCTAGTCCGTATGTTCGCGCTGCTTTGTGCATCGGTTTTTTCGCTGCCCGGATGCGGTGAACCAGGTGACGGGATGTCGTCATCGGTGGACTCCGGTGCCGTCGATGAATCTCCGAGAGGGTTTGTGCAGCGTATTCGCGCCATGGCCGACGACGCCGCCAGCGACGGGTTTTCAGGATCGATCCTCGTCACCCTGGAAGGGGAACGGACGCTGCTGTCAGGCTACGGCCTCGCCAATCGCGATCTAGAGCTGCCCAATACGGAACGCACAGCATTCGACTTTGGATCCGTAATGAAGGACCTCACCGCTGCTGCGATCTTTAAACTAGAAGAGCGAGGTCAGCTGGCGCGAGGAGACGCGCTACGCACGATCTATTCAGATATCCCGACGGACAAAGCCGTCATTACCCTGCAGCAGCTGTTGCAACATCGCGCGGGGTTGCGCGAGTTCCACGACCGTGACGGCGATTTTGAGCCGATGACGCGAACGGAAGCGCGTCAGCGCATCTTCGATCAGGATTTGCTGTTCGCGCCGGGGGCGGGCGAAGCATACTCCAACTCTGGGTTTAGTTTGCTCGCGGATATCGTCCAAACCGTTTCGGGTCGTCCGTTTACCGAGTATGTCCGAGAGGAGCTGCTCGCCGCGGCGATGATGGAGCAAAGCGGATTCGTCGGCGATTCCCTTTGGCAACCCGGCGATATCGCGATTGGCTACGACGCGGAACGGTTCGGAGACAACAATCCCGCCACGTGGCCGTATACGTGGGCGCTGATCGGAAACGGCGGATTTGTGACCACGGTGGTCGATATGGAGAAATGGCTGGTCTCAATGCGCTCGGGAGACATCCTGGCCGCGTCCGCGCGCAACGCGTATGTGGACGACTACCAATCGCCGCTGTCTCTTCAGGAAGACGGGGCGCCGGAAGCGTTCTTCTACGCTGGCGCGGGGGACTTTGGCCTCGGGGGCACGGCGATCGATATTCCTGAACGAAATAGCCGGGTGATCATTGGCAGCAACGCCCACGGGGCGTTCGATATCGAAAAACTGGCGGAAGAGATCGGCCAGGCCCTTTTGGTAGAGCTTTCGCGTTAGTGTCGGGTCCGGATGCCGATGGCGCCTTTGAGCAGCTGCTCCCGAACCGCGCGGGCGCGATCTCGCGACACCGGAACGACCAGAGTTTCTCCAACCCTCAATACGAGCTCACCGCTGTCTCGCGCCAAGCTTCGTACCTGGTGCGGCGCTACGAGCCAGTTGCGGTGGACGCGCAGGGATTGGCTCTCGAGCAAAGCGTCAATTGCCTGGAGCGATAGATCGATACAGTATTTTCCTTTGTCGTGGTGAACGTACGTGAGTCGATCGGCGGCCTCAAACGCAAGCATTCCTTCAACCTCGAGAAACACTAGCGCGTTTTGATCGCGCGCCACCAGTCGAAGCGGAGAAGAAGGTTCAGTGGCGGAGCGATGCCGCGAAAGCAAGCGTTCTACGCAGCGTTGAACTCTCTGTTCGGCGTATGGTTTCAGCAGGTAGTCCACCGCGCCCAGCTCGAAGCCTTCCACCGCGTGGTGCGCCACTGCGGTAGCCAAGACAACCATCGGTGGCTGGGGCAGCGCTTGGAGCGAGCGCACCCATTGCAAGCCGGACACATCGTCTGGACGACCGGTCAGGCGGATATCGGCAAACACCACCTGAATACCGAGCTCCCCGCATTCAAGCACCTGCTTCGCTTCCTGCACGGTTGCGACGGCGGCGAGGTTTCCAAACTCACCCGTGCCGCGCAGCAGTTCAACGAGCAAGTTGCGGGCAGGCCACTCGTCTTCGAGCACCAGCGCGGACAACTGCGTCAAAGCCGGGGCCTCGGCAGCCGGACAAGCGCGCACGTGCCTTCTCGATTCGAGCTGAGTTCGAGGCTGGCGTGTTTCGATTCGAGAGCGAGGCGACGGCGGACAAGCTCGAGCCCGCGTGCACCTGGGCGTGGTCCATCGGGGGAGAGCCCAGGGCCGTTGTCGCACACTCGAAAACGGAGTTCGTGCCCTGCGCAATCGATCTTCACCGCTACGTGTCCTCCGTCGGAGCGCGCCAAAGCTCCATGGTACACCGCGTTTTCAACAAGGGGTTGCAGCAAAAGCGCGGGCATAGGTTCGTGCTCCACCCGCGAATGCACCGACCACGCAAAAGAAAGTCGATGTCGATGTCTTGATTCCATGATGCGAGCGAAACGCTGAAGCCAGGCAACTTCTTCTGCGATGGATCGTTCTTTTTGATGTGCGGCCTCTGTGGCGTCCCGGAGCAGGTCTCCGAGAGCCGCGATAAGCTCACGAGCCTCTCGCGGTTCTTCCGCAACCAGACCGGAAATTGCGTTGAGCGTGTTCATCATGAAGTGTGGTTCGAGCGCCGCGCGAATGCGCAGAAGTTCTGCTTCCTGCTGGATCTCTCGTCGCTCTTGAACCAGAGCCTGGTTTGCCGCGATTCGTCGCGGAATCTCAACCAGGAGAGCCCAAAAGCCGAACAGCGCGTCGCCATCAAAAAACGAAATCAACGCCGCTTCTCGCCACGAAGAAAACCCGAGTCGCCTCAGCCCTTCAGGAAACAATGAAGGCAGGTTCTCGACGACGAGGGCTAGCACCAGGTTTGCCATCGAGCTCGCGATACCCGCCGTGAGCGCGAGAATCGTGATCTGAAGCCAGACACGAGACGAAAAGCGTTCGCAGTATCTCGATACCGCCGATAACGCTCCCAAGACCGTGCACACCCACCCGCAGATACCCAGTGCATCCCAGAGATCGTAGGAATCACGCTTATCGATCCAGTGTAGTAAATTGATCATTACAGCCGTCGCAACGACTGCTTGAACCGTCCGTGTCTTGTTCTTGAATGAGATGATGGTTCCTTTTGACGGATATACGGCGGCCGAGCCGTTGAGCGCGTCAATATCCTGAACGAACGAAATTTCCGGGTGGAGGCGTGTCCAGAATGTGAATGGCCTCGTTTTTGCACGCTGGTCCAGCATGCCGAATCGCTGTCGGAACGGCGAATGGTCGCTGTCGACGTTCACGTTGGCCGCAATGTTCGCGTTGGGATGCCCCGCGCCGAGCGAATCCGGCGAGCCTCGGGCTGAAATATCAAAATCCCTTACCCCTTATCGAGGCTTTATTCCATCGAAAGACGCGTTCTTGCGCGATCCCGAAACGCTCCACGTCATCGTGGAAGACGGCACGATGTATGAGTTCTATACCGAAAGGAAGCTTCGATACTACTTCGTGGATGAGACGACGTTCGAGCAATACAAAGGCAACCAACAAGCCCTCGCCGGCGCGCCGTATATTGAAGCCACGACGAGTCCGCTCGCACCGCGCGAACTTTCCAGTTCGAAGCTCACGATTACTCGGCGAAGTACTCAGCCAGGGATTGCTTTCCCGCAAACCGACGACCTTATTCTTCTACTACCCACCGGCGCGTACTTCTACTGGAACCAACTCGGTAAGAGAGCAAGATCCCGCGAAGTCGCGGTGCTCAAGGTCACACGAACCCTTGGCTTGCCAGGGTTCGAGGCTCGCGCGGCGAATGTGAAACTGCTGCGCTCCAGTGATCAGACGTGGCAGACCAGCGCCATGTACTTCATGGAGCATGCGGATGTCATCGCGTCGCGCCATGCAAGTCTCGCGGTAGATACTGAAGCGTTGAACCCGCAGGGCGTACCTGCACCAGACGTGGGTCTTGCTCTGCTTTACCTCAATTTGGCGCTTTTGGGGGACAACGACCACCGCGTCGATTTGAATGCTGCCGGTGTTCCGAGACCGTCGGTGGTAGGACTACGTAATATGTTCTTCGTGTCGACGTCGACAGGAGGTTCCGAACAGCCGTCATCCACTCGCTGCGAACCACGGGGGGTTTTCCTCGTATTCGACTTCACACCACTCGGTTTTGGCTCTGGTGGTAACTATGGCTCGTTTGTTGAAAGTAGCTTGAAACCGTTGCTGACAGACAACGACCTTCCTACGGGAAAAGCCGTGGCAACCGCCCTGTTGACGGTGCTGGGGAACTACGACAACGCCGTTTCCTTGATCCAAGCGAATCGATCGCGAGTGTTTACCGACCAAACCTTGAAGGACCTCAATACATACATTCGCAAGGTGTGCAGCCATTCTCTAAGTACCCACCCGAAGCTCGCTCAGTTCAAATCGGAGATAGCGGCGCGCTGCAAGCGATTCTGACGGCTACGAGTCGCTGCGTGTTCGGGTTGCCCGTAGTCGCTGCAAAAAACAACATCGAGAAGCCAATCACGGCCGAACGCAGATCCGTGTCCAGGCACACCGCAACGCGCTTACCGAGCAAGCGCTTGGATCAGCGAGATTTTCGGGTGGAGGCGCGTCCGGGGTGTGATAGGCAGTCGCGTCGGGTTCATTCCGGACCTGCGCGGAAGTTGCTTCTCGTCAGGCTGTAGGGGGAGCGAGTTGTCGAAATATCTCGTTGAGGGTTTGTGTGATTGCCGCCGCGGTGGCGCCAGCCTGCCGTCACGACTGCTCGTTTCGCAAAGCCTAGTCTCGGAGCCCAGAAGATCGGCCAGCAGCATTGCGGTGGTATGGGTCATTGCGGCGGCATGGGTCGTGACAAGCTGCAGTCCGGCCGTGGCCGCCAAATCGAACGTGGAAGAACAGCCGAAACAGACCCCATCGGCGCCTTGCGAATGCGACAATGTGCTCGAGCAACCGGAGTCTGCGGTGGAGGCAATTCGCGCTGGGTTCACGCGAAACAAAAGCGAGCTTACCGGAACCGATGGGATGGGGTTCGCTTTTGTTAAGCTCACTCAAAGAGCTCAAGATGCGGTCGACAAGAAAATCAGCACATCGCTGGAGCACACAAGGCAGCGCGAGAAACACGGCACTGTGGGAGATTTGGCCGATTGTCTCGCGCGCATCATGACCGGTCTCTTCGACGGCAGCTTTCAGTTTGAATACGGCGAGATGCTTAAGCCTCAAGCTACTGAGTGGCATGGGTTCGAAGCGCACGCGTTTCGTGTGACGATGACGAAACGCGGCGACGCCGGGTCTCTTTTCTGCATTAGCGACCCCACTACCATCTGGTTGTCGCCAGGCGAGTCGAATGGTGGTTACTTCATGAAGTGCGGAGGGACGAAAAAAACAACCGACAACGCCGCGAACCTCCCCAACATCGCAAAGAGCGCGCCGCCCGGGCACATCGCACTCTTTGGCGGCGCGAAGCATCCGCAAGCCCCCACCAAAATCCAAATCGATCAGCTGGCGGAAAACAACACAGAGTATCGTCCATGGGGCGTCCACGGCTCTCCACTCAGCGAGAGGTCCACCACGCTCCTAAATCTTCCGACCCGGGCGATATACTACATGAACTTCCAGCTGGAAGAGCCCGCATTCAGTATCGTGGAATGAGCAGGCGAGACGGACGGTGCGGACAGTCCGCACTTATCGCACTTGTTTGAGCTCCGCGCTTAAGCGTTGACATACTCCTTCGGGTCGAGCGCTGGGGAGACCCACCACGAAATCAGTTTCCTGTTCGGGTGAACTCTTGCCGGCATATCGGTGTTCGCTCGGGTCCGCCCCAACAATCTCGAATCAGTTGATCGGTGTCCGGGCTGCAAAAAAGCCCACATTGATACGACCCCAGCAAGCCCCATAGTTCGAAGGGTAGATTCGGCCTCGGATGGCTGATGGACTCGTTGCCATTCCAGCGAAAACGTCGCCCTTCATCGGCGCTCAGAGTGATTTCGTCGATCGTCGTGGCGTCGCCGCACGAGTTAGCGGTCTGCGGATAGTCGCCTTCTGCGCACGCCGAAAAATCGAAAGTCCATGCCGGCGACGCATTCGGGTTGGCTTCGCTTGCGGTCACTGGCGGGGGCGCCGGGGTTGGGGGCACGCCCGTGGGTTTCGGGCCGACGATTTTCACGTAGTGCTGCGAAAACGCGTCCAAGAGATACGTGTCTCCGTTGAACGTCACCTCGATCCACGCGTGGCCGATAATCTCCCCGCTCTTTCTTCCGCAGCGCAATGCCGATTCGATTCCGGCGTCACGAAGGACTTCTTGAAGTGCAATGGCGTGGTGACGGCATAGCGCGTTCGGGTCGTCGCTTAGGTGTTGCTGCACGAGGTCTGCCGCGAGTCGCAGTTTTGTTGGAAAATCGGGTTCTTCGGCGACGCGGGTGGAGAAATCTTCTTGCTGCAGATCAGGCAGATACTCGAGAAAGCAAGACCTCAAGCTACACGTGGCGGTATAGGTCGCGGAGGGGTTCTGGTACCAGCCGTACATTACACGCATTTCGTAGGATCCGGCGCCGCGCACTTCGTTGCCTTCCGAATCTCTAGATATTAAGGGTTCCCAGTTTTCTGGCGGGTCGGCGGGCGTCACCGATGCGGCGGGGTCTTGTGTGCCTCCGAGTGGTGACGCGAGCTTCAAGGTCGCGACCGCGTAGCGACCTTTGTCCAGGATGACGCCTCCGAGCACGCCGGTCGGAGGGGCTACCGAAGTCGGCACTTCGAGCCATAGACCATCTCCCGTTTGTCGAAATAGGCTCATGAGGAACCGTTGTTTCCGGTCGAAGCGATCCAGGTTCGGGTGGTCTTGTCGGAGGAGCGGGGAGCGCAGACGAAAGACCGCGGGAAGTGCGAGCTGAGCATCGTCGGGCTGCATGCGGATCTCGAGTGCACGATCTAGCGGAAATTGCAACTCGTCCGGTATGTTCTGCGGGGCGTCGCCGAACGCGATTCGAACCTCCACTTCGTCGGCGAATGCGCCAGCAGGAAACTCGAGTTCAAGCTCTTCGGCGATCAGCGTGCCGCCTTCTGGCCCAACGATCACCGGTGCCGTTTCGACGAAACCGCTGTCGTCCGTGGCGCTTGTGGGCTCATCGTCTCCGAAGCAGCCGACCATCGTTAGCGAAGTCGCGATCGGGACTGAAGCCGCTGCCTGAAACCATGTGGCCGTCTGAGCCGAAGTCCGCATGCCTTTTGCCATATGTGCGTCTACCTGTCGTGAAACTTCGAACGGGCCGGAGTCTACCGCCGAGCGGACTTGCAGCAAACGACCCTATCGAGAAAGTCTCGGTGAGGGGAACGCTCGACCGCATTGCGACGCGGTCGAGCGTCTTAATCGACGGCTATGGAGCGCTCGCAGGAGTCCGGGCGAGAGAGCGGTTTCGCGGATGCTTTCGGTGCGCGGCACACGAGTCGTCCGCGCGCGGCACGGAGTCCTTAAAAACGAGCGCCGAGCGTACCGGAATGATGCGAGGTTCCGGTACGCTCGGCGTTGCTCGAGACGCAGGCGGTTGTACGGCCGCCTGCGCTTGTGTGCTAAATCTTATTCGGTTTCGCTGCTGCTGCTGGAGCTGCTTTCACCCTCGTCGGAACCACCAGGGGCATCGGCTTCGTCGGCGCCGTCTGCATTGTCGGTCGGGGCGGGTTCTTCGACATCGTCGTCACCACCTGGGGCGGGAGCTTCGTCGCCATCACCGTCGTTGTCTACGGCCGGTGCTTCATCGCCTTCGCTCTCCGAGGAGCCAGCGCAGTCTTCGTAGACCAGCGTGCAGGGGTCGCCATCTTCAACCTGACCGCAGGCGCTGTCCGGAGTCGTGCCATCCTCGCACACGGGCGGATTCGGGTCCGCGTCGCACTCCGAAGGATCACAAAGCGCGGCGAGGCTGCTGCGTACGCCTTCGGTGGAGTCGGTGGCACAGCCAGATAGCGCAAGCGTGCCAATCGCGAGCGCACATCCCAGAATTTCTAGTTTCTTGGTCATGGTGTTTGCTTCCTTCGTCGTTACAGGCTTTCCAAATACCTCCGCGACCTAGGGCTCCCTCGTCCACACTCCCATGTAGGTCCCGGTGAGTTTGATATGTACAGTGACGTGGCGCGGATGAATCGATCAGGGTTTTTTCTTCGCCCTTACGTTGTGTCGTAATTTCAGCTAGATATACGGTCGTGAATCCGGCGCACGCGGGCGTTGATGCAGTCGCGAAACGACGTCTAGGAGGGCGGTTTCCGTCGCTCGCTTCGTGCGTGGTCTCGCTCTCCGTAGCCAGCCTTGCGCTTGCGTCGCTGGCGGGAGCCCAGTCGACCGATACAACGCGGGGAGCCGACGCATCGGACGCGTCGCCGACCAAAGTCGGCCTCTCAGTTCGCGGACGGTGCCCCGATCGACGCGCCGTGGTGCAGGCCCTAGACCAAGTTGTCTCCGTAGAAACCCGCGAGCAGGCTTCGTGGGTGCTGTCCGTGCGACCGGCGCGGCGCGGCGTACGCCTCCGGCTGTTTCCCCGAATCGGTTCCGGAGCCGCGCTCACTCGGCAGATTGCTGTTTCCGGACGTTCGAGAGCCCGCCGCTTGGGGGATTGCACCGCATCTGCGCGGGTGATCGCGGCGATTGTCGAACGTCACCTTCGCGCTCTTGACTTGCCGGTACGCAAGCGCGCCGCACCCGAGCGTCCGCCAGCGGTACTGACCGTGCCGACCATTGAGTCGCGCGAGACGCAGCCGCGAGAAGTGTCTCATTCACTGATCGACGCCAAGACGGAAAGTGAGAACGACGAGCCGATGTCGCCTCGGCGCCGGGGTGACGCTTCGAGAGCCTCCGATGGCGCGAATCGTTCATCGATGGATGCACGACGGTCCAATTCGACGTCTGGGCGTGATTCGGCGCGCCAGCCTAGTTCGTCAGATGAGCCCAGTTCGACGGATGAGCCCAGTTCGACGGATGAGCCTAGTTCGAAGGATAATAAGGTGGAGCGCGAACGGTTGAAGCGCAGCACGTCGGAGCGCAGCGATACGAATCGTGGCCGCGCGCGGGCCCGTGTATCGGCCGAGCTTGCGGGGGGGGGCGTGCTCTGGCTCTCGCCGACGGAGGGTGCTGGATTCGGGCGCGTAGGGATCGGTCTGCTTGCGGGGTCGCGATGGGTTGCCCGGGCGACCCTACGTTTACAGTCTCCCATTCACCTCGCTAGCGAAGAGGAACGGCTTCGCCTGTGGAGTTTGTCTATCGCGGGTGTGTTTGGGGTGCGCGCGCCGCTTGACGAACCGTCGGTCGACGGATGGTTTGTGGAAGGGCTCCTTTCAGGGGGGGCCGAACGCACCCATGTGCTCGCGCGCGATGTCTCCGAAACTCCTGCCGTGAACCGCTGGGCCCCTGAAGTCGGCCTGGGGGTGGGCGCAGGGAAGGAATTCGCTCGCCGATTTGAGGGGTTTGTGGAGCTCTGGGGGTACCTCTATCCTCGAGTTGACCGCTACCGCATCGAACCTGCCGGAGAAGTCGCGCGCCACGCACGAGGCGCGTTGATGATTGCCTTGGGAATACGCGGTGGCGCAAAACACTGATCGATCCTCCCGGGTGAGGCCACCAAGTGTAATAATGCAGCGAGTGGCTCGCTCTGATGTAGGGTCTGGCAACTGGATGCTCAGCTTGGACCAGTCGGCTTCTGGGGCCGATTGGGATCGGCATTTTCGCGTCATTTACGACCGATACGGCGCGCTTGTATACACCATGGTGTGTCGTTCAGGGGTTCCATTTTCAGACGTCGAAGACCTTACTCAGCGCGTGTTCATGGTGGTGTTCCGTAGGCTTAAGGAAGGGGAAGAGGTCGTTCATTGGAAATCGTGGCTCAGAATGATCGCGCTCCGCGTGGTGCAAGAGCACCGGCGCTGGCATCGCGTTCGCCGCTTGAAGGCATGGGTCACTCAATCGTCGGTGGACGAGCAAGAACGAGAGATTCCCACGCCGGAGCGGGAAGCTTCGCAAGCCGAAGCGGTCGACACCGTTGCATGGGTGATGAGTCGCATGAGTACGAAACTTCGCGATGTGCTCGTCCTCACAGACTTGCAGGAATGCACGCCTTCAGAAGCAGCCGAGCTGCTCGGCATTCCAGTGAACACCGTTCGTTCTCGGCGGCGGCTGGCCAAAGAGCAGTTTGCCAAGATTCTGGAGAAGGCTAAGCAGCGATGACGCGCCCTGGTGACATAGACCGCGACGACATCGAGCGACTTTTGTCGCAGGTGCGCGGCGTGCGTCCGACACGCAGTGCGCTTGAACGGATTCGTGGGAGGCTCGTTCGAGATCAGCTCGAAGGTGCCATGCTGGAATCGACCGAGGTCGAAGCCATCCTGAGCGCGGTGCGCAAAGCCGAACCCACCCCGCGCGCGGTGCAGCGTGTTCGGTATGGACTCTTTGCGCCAAAAGCTCCTCGTCGCTGGGGAGTTCCGGTCGCGCTTGCGGGCACGGCGGCGATGGCCGCGGCCGCAGTGTTGTGGTTTCAGGCGCCTGATGCGCAGACGCCGCAAGTGCGCGTTGCGTTTGCGGAGGGTGCTGAGCGCTCAGACGGCGCACCCATTGGGAACGCGATGGCGGATGGATCGTGGCTCGAAACAGGATCATCGGGGCGCGTTGAACTCGAGGCAGGAAAAAATCGAGTTCGCCTTGGCAAGGACACGCGCGCGCGCGTCGGCGCCACCGAGGTCGAAGTGCATCGGGGGCGCGCCAGGGTGCGGGGAAATATGCGGGTTGCATGTCCCACCTGCCAGGTTCGCGTGAACGGAGAAGCCGACGTCCGAGTCGACAGCACGGGGTCCACGCAGATCGTGGTGATTGCGGGGAGCGTGTCGCAGCGCGAACCAGATGTCGCCTGCCGCATTGTGGATGTTGCGCTCTACGAGGAACCTGCCCCAGACAAAGTGGTTGTGGACGCGCCCGGCATTCCAAAAGCGCGGCCCGCTCGGGCAACGCGGCGGCACGCGCGCTCTTCCGAGCTCTCGGCTCAGGTGGCGGCGTACGAGAAAGCGCGCATGCTCGAACATCGCAACGACGCGAGTGCATTGCAGGCCTATCGGAAACTACTTCGCAAGTATCCGAGCTCGCCGCTACGCCCGGAAATCGAACTCAACGTTGTGGAAACACTGCATCGGCTCGGCAATACAAGGGCTGCGGCGCGCGCGGCGCGCTCGTTCTTGAAGCGATATCCAAGCAACCCTCGAGCGGGTGAGCTGCGTCGATTCCTTCAAGGCGCTCAGCTTCGAGGCTCGCGATAGTGGGGCGTGTCCACCTAGCGTGGATCTGGCTGCTTGCAGGTTGCTCGGTTGACGTGACAGTCGCGGTCCGCGATGCGGCGCCGGAGCCTGTGAATTCGACTCCCGACCCGATACTCGACGCCGGCCCCGCGGGGAGCGACGCGAGTGAATGTGAGTGTGCAGGTCCGATGCCCGTTGTCCCGGCGTCGTGCTCAATGGGCTCGGTGCAGTGCGCCGAATTTGAAGACACCTGCGAATGGGGTCTCTTAAACTGCCCGACCGCTACGGAATGCGAAGAATCAAGCTGCTCGCCACAGGGTGGCTGCACCGAGTTACCGGGCGCCGCATTCGCGACCTCTGGACGCTGCGTCATGGCGTCCGATGTGTGTGTCATTGAACTCGTGGACTGCGACAGCGACGACGAGGCGAACGAAGGCAACCAACCAGAACCTTCCGGCTAAGAAGAGCAGGGGAGGTTGTTGCGGGCCGCCAAGATCAGGCCAAAAGGCCGCTGCTCTAGGGCAATGGTCAGTATGGCTGATCGAAATCCCTCAGAGGAAAGACATTTCGCGAACTACCCGGAAACCAGGTTACGTGCCTCCTGGCGGGGGAGTTTGGGTGAATCGGCGGGGTCGTACCCCGACGAGAGGGTCTGGGTGCCAGACCC
>JANQQS010000147.1 GCA_028284955.1 Myxococcota bacterium
GGCCGGACGCAAAGAAGCGGTTTCAACGATAAATCAGACTTCGAAACTTCCTCGGACTTCTTTGACAAATGGTAGGAAGTCCAAACTCCCCCGCCAGGAGGCACGTGACATGGTCGCCGGAAAGTTCGCAGGATGTCTTCATGCTGCGAGATTTTCGATCAACCCAAATGATCACTGCTTCTATGGGATGCGACTTGCGCTGCAACGAACCAATCTGATCACTGCCATAGTTCTATCAGCACTGTGGGATGCTGCTTGCTTCGATCAAGCCGGTTGATCACTGCTTGATGGGGCACTCCTTGAGCTTTCGGTTGCCCTTTCGGTCCCGTTCTTGACTGCGCTGGAATGCGCGTGAATTTCTGCAACTGCGCGGGTGTTACTACTCGGCGTTGGAACTCTGGGTAACTTTCCAGGCAGTGCATCCGGACATCACAGCTGCTCCTCCGTCCCACGCAATCGTGATCGAATCGGTTCCGAAGTTGACCGATTGGAAGTCTTCCTGACTGCCGACTCGTAGACCGGGTGTGAACCGAGTTGCTCGGACAGGCGTAATCACGCCGTTGAGATCGCCGGTATACAGAATCTCGGCGGTAGCTCCCCAGGCGTCGGTTGGCGGAGACTCTGCCTGCGTCCCCAGGGCAACCGTCAAGAGAGGCTTTTCCATGCCAACTTGATACCCCGACTCCTGGGTGCGACCGGGACTCCACGCCGAGCTCGGGGAGCTCGTGGCGGTATGCCCAGTTTCCAGAGTCGTCGCACGAAGCCTGACCTTCGTACCTTCCGCCGCCCGCATAGCTCCCTTCAGAATCACCCATGAACTACATTCTCGCTCCAGGTCCTGACGTTGCTTCGTCACGCCCGGTCTGGTGGCCTGTTTTTCGGTAGCGTCCGAATCGTCGCCTGATTCGGACGCTACTTCCGATGCGCATGCGCTGGACAATGCGAGCGCAAGCACGATCGCAAGTTGATATGCCTTGTTCATCGAATTCTCCTGGTGAGTTCGCCGACTACAACGTCCGGCACCGTGGTAAGCAACATTCGATCCAGGGTGATTATCTCGAGCGCGGACGACTGCTACGTCGCTCGAGACGTCCAAGCAGGAAACAAAAACTTCTCTTTTTGAGGACAACCGTCGCCGGCTGGCAGAGATTCTCTGCTCTCTCGCCTCGCGGGTTCGAGAGACGCTATTTCAGTGCGCGTTGAATGTGTTCGTTGCCGTCGAAGCGGAGCATGGTGTTCTTGCCTTCGAGCACGGTGTGCAGTTCGACGGGGCGTTGCCAGATGCGCTCGAGCGATTGCATGACGTCGCGTGCCCAGTCGATGCGGAGGTCGATGCCGATGTGGTCGTGGCGAAGTAGGAGGTCGCCTCGTTTGCCATAGTTGGCGTCGAGCACTTCGATAACCGGGTTGCCTGCGTTGGTGAGCGAGAAGAGGAGCTTCTTCTTGATGTCTTCAAACTTTCGAGATTCGATTTCCCAGCGATCATTGCGCGGGTTGAACCCGAACGAAAAAAGCTTTTGGTCGAGCGCAAACTCTGGAGTCAAGAACTCGTCAATGAAGGTCACGTCGGTATAGAGCTTGCGGACCTCGAAAATCTTCTCTTGTCCCAGACCAGTGCGCCGATCCCAATGTCGACGTTCGGCATAGTCGTCGCAGTCGGTCCATTCTTTGCCGAACTGGCCGCGGTTCCAGCGCTCTTCGATATTGCGAAAGAGCTCTACGCCCAGTTTGTAGGGGTTGAGTTGGCCTCCCGAAGTTTGCAACACGCCGGCGTTGCGCTCTGCGTAGTCGACGATCTCCGAGGTATCGCAAATGCGTTCCGTCATCATGCGTGAATGCCAGTAGCTGGCCCAGCCTTCGTTCATGATCTTCGTCTGCATCTGAGGAAGGAAATAGTGAGCCTCGCGCCGAATGATGCTGAGCACGTCACGCTCCCAGCGTTCGAGCGGCGCATGCTCCACCAGGAATCCGAGCACATCGCGGTCGGGTTGCTCGGGGAAAAACTTGGTCTTCTCTTTCTCTTCTTCGAGCTTCGATTTTTGTGCCTCGACAAACTCCGCCGGATTGATGAACGACTCCATGTAGTCTTTTTCGACGCGGAGCAGATGGAGCTCGGTGGACTCCACCGCGTCGTCATCGTCTTCTTCTTTTCGAGGCTTCGGCGGATCGAAGGGTTTGTTCGGGTCGATGAGGTTTTCCAAGGTGAGGCACACGTCGATGAATGCCTCGACCTTTTCGACGCCAACTCGTTTCGACCAGCGCCGCACGATCGCGCCGTGGTTGGCCATCGTGTCGATCCATTTACGGACCGGGCCTCCGGTACGTCGATCGGTTCCTTGGTCGGTCACGCGGAAGGCGAAGTTGTTCTTAAAAAAATCGACGTGGCCGAGCACATGGGCCATGACCAGCTTTTGGTCGACTAGGCTGTTGCCTTCGAGAAGGTAGGCAATCGACGGGTTGTTGTTGATCACCATTTCATAGATCTTCGAAAGGCCGTATTCGTGGCTCTTGCTC
This sequence comes from Myxococcota bacterium, assembly GCA_028284955.1. Taxonomy (GTDB): domain Bacteria; phylum Myxococcota_A; class Polyangia; order Polyangiales; family Houyiibacteriaceae; genus JANQQS01. The sequence goes on from JANQQS010000147.1 coordinate 2,515, forward strand.
AGCCGCTCGTATTCCATGCCGAAGCGCCAATGCGGATAGCGCGTGGGAAATCCGAGAAAAGCGGCGATCTCGTTCATCTGATCGTAGTTGAGCATCTCGAAAATCGTAGGAAAGAAATCGAGACCAAAGTCGCGCGCGAAGCCTTCGATGCGAAGTTGCTCGTCGCGCAGATAGCTGGGAAGCGCCGTTTTTAGTGCGAAGCTCGCCATGCCTACCGCCCCTTACCTAGAAAATCGCGTATCGATCCGACAATCGAATCACGGTCACGAATCTCGCTGGTGATGAGGCCGTCGTGACCTTTGAAGTGCTCTTTGAGATCTTTGATGAACTGACCTGAGCCATACGGGCTTTCGACTTGCCCGTAGGAAAATACGTTGGATGCAGGAAGCAACTGGTCACGCAAAAGCTCGACGCAGAGCAGCGTGTCGTCAACGCTCCAGTTATCGCCGTCCGAAAAGTGAAAGGGGTAAATATTCCATTCGGTGCTCGGATAGTCGTGCTCGATGATTTGCGCGGCGAGCTTGTAGGCGGACGAGATCATGGTTCCGCCTGACTCACGAGTCCGAAAAAATGTGTCGCGATCGACCTCGCGAGCCACCGCATCGTGAATGATGAACCGAGTTTCGATGCCTTTGTATTGCCGCTTGAGCCACGTATCGATCCAGAACGACTCGATGCGCACGATCTCTTTCTGCTCATCGCCCATCGACCCTGACACATCCATCATATAGAGAATGACCGCGTTGGTGACGGGCTCTTCTTCGGTTTTCCACGATCGATAACGCATGTCTTCCCGCGTGGGGATGATGACGGGGCGGTCTCGGTCGTAGGTGCCTAGCGCAATCTGACGACGTAGCGCGCTCCGAAACGTGCGTCGAAAATGGCGCAGCGAATCGGGGCCAACGCGCCGAATGCCGACGTAGCGATCTTTCTGATCGATGATAGAGCTTTTTCCTCGCACCTCGATATTCGGAAGCTCGAGCTCCTCGCCCAAAATGTCGGCGAGCTCTTCGAGCGTGACGTCGACCTCGAGCACGTGCTCGCCGGGGTCGCCGCCGGCCTTGCCCTTCCCGTCTCCCGGGCTGGGCGACGACAGGGCATCGCCCGGCTTGCCCTCTCCCTGGCCTACGCCGCCCTGCTGTTTGTCGGCAAAACGGAAACGAGGAATGTCGATTTGGGGAATCGGAATCGACACCGTCTCTTGGCCTTGCCGACCAATGAGTTCCCCTTTGGAGATGTATTTCCGGAGATTTTGCCGAATCTTGCCCCGGACAATGTGCCGGAAGCGGGAGTGATCTTGGTCGATCTTGAGCGACACGGCTTTAGTGTACGACCGAATTCATGAGAATTCATCAAAAGTTATCTCACCCTCGTTAGCGCGCGCGGACTTGCACCTCTGGGGGGTCGATCGCCAGGTTCGCCACCACGCGCGCGCTTCCGCCACTCGCGATCTTGAGCGGGACGCGCACCTGACGCCCAAGCGGCGGACAATTGAGCATCAGCACGTGGTTCCCCGCGGCAATCTCCTGGCTGCGCACCGGCGTTTCGCCGAGAGGTTTCCCGTTGAGCGTCGCCGCGGCCCAAGGAGTGGCGGTGATCGTGAGTCGCGCTGATGCGCGCGCCGAACGGTCACCATCCTCAGGTCGGCCCGCGGGCTCGGTTCTAGGTTCGGGGGGCGAGCTCTTCGCCAGCGGCTTTGTCGACGACGGCTTTGTCGACGACGGTTTTTCCTCGGATGGCAGTTGCTTCGTTGGAGATGACGGCAACGTCGGGGGAAGCAAAGGCGGCGAAGGTGTTGATGTCGCGACGCGCGTCGGCTCAACGCGTACAGGAGCGGGTCCTTCTTGATTCGGTACCGCGGTTTGGCTCAGCTCCGTCGCACGGGAGCGTACGCGGGGCCACGCAAGCACGGAAACCGCAACCGCACCAACCAGCGCTGCTGCCATCGCCCATCCCCACCAGCGACGATTTCTCCCTGGGCTCATGAGCCCTGGAGCGCTGGTTCTCTGGGCGCCGGTTATCTGTTGACTGGGCACGTCCACTTCGGAACGCGGCATGGTTCGCTCACGAATAGCAAGCGTATGAGGCTCGTCGGCCGAGCCCTCAGAAGTCGGACGTGCCGGGGGAGGACCCGCGAGCGCGGGGACTGGGGACGTCGCATCTTTTGGCGGAGGATTGGAATCAAGCAACTCCTGCAGCGAACGACTCGTGGCGAGCGTTCGCACGAGCTGGCTCGGCGACTCTCTCTCTTTTTTTGCGGGCGATTCCGGCGTAGGTTTGGAGGCTCGCTGACGAGCCTCGCGCGCCCGGGCCGCAAGCTCCGGTCCCACGCCCTGCGGTCTCTCCGCCGCCAAGATGCCGCGCAATCGGCCCGCGACATTCACTGCAGCACCCGGACGGTCGCTCGGTTCGGCTGACAGCATCGCGTTGACGAGTTCCGCAAAGTCGGTTCCCGCGGTATCTGGCGCCATGGTCTTGGGCGGCGCGCCGCCGAATCGGGCCCCCGTATCTTCGTTTTTGGGCGGACCGGCCCGCTGGCGAAGCGCCCGCTCTCCGGTCAGCGCTTGAAAGAGCACCGCGCCAAGCGAAAACAAATCGCTGCGAGCATCGACCGCGCCACCGCCGAGCTGTTCAGGCGACATGTAGCCAAGCGACCCGAAAAGCTCGCCTTCGGCCGAGGACTCGACCGGCGCCGCGATTCCGAAATCGACCAGGCGAACATGCCCTCCCAAATCGACCAAGATGTTGCGCGGCGTCACGTCTCGGTGCACGAGGCTGAATCGACTGTGTGCGTAGTGGAGGGCGTCGCACACCTGAGCCCCGACATGCGCCGCAAGCGCTGGCGAGAGCGGGGCATCTCGAATAATGGAGGCAAGGGTCGCCCCTTCGACGTACTCCATAGCCAAAAAGTAGACGCCGTTGACCACCCCGAGCTCGTACACCGGCACGATGTTCGGGTGGCTCATTTGCACGAGCGTCTTCGCCTCGTTGACAAACATTTCCACGAACTGCGGGTCGCTGCTCAGCTCAGGCAAGATCTGCTTCACCACCAGCGTTTTTTCAAAACCGCCGAGCCCGCGTAGTCGCGCTCGATACACGCGCGCCATTCCGCCGCGGGCCACCAATTCATCGAGCAAATAGTTGCCAAATGGGACCAGCGACTTCACCTCCGCAAGGATACCGGAGAAGAACGCTGCGAGCCCGCTTCTGGCTGACGGTCTGGCGCTCGAAGAGCGAATTTGATAGGCGAAACTATGACTTCGTCCACTCTCGATGTGCGCATGGCGGCGCTCCCTGGAACCACCCTGGAACGGCACATCCTGGATCGCCAGCGACGCGCTCCCGGCGCCACCGGCAACTTCTCAGGCTTGCTCCAGCAGATCGCTCTGGCGGCCAAGATCATCGGCAGCCGGGTCCGCAAAGCAGGGCTCGCCGGCGTGCTCGGCCTAACCGGCGACGTCAACGTCCAGGGCGAGCGCGTGCAAAAGCTCGACGTGTTCGCGAACAACACCATGGTGAGCTGCGTGGAAGCGGGTGGCCATGTGTGCGTGATGGGGAGCGAGGAAGTCGCCGATCCGATTCCCGTGCCTCCCGAATACCCAAAAGGAAAGTACGTACTGCTATTCGATCCGCTCGATGGCTCCGGCAACATCGACATCAACGCGTCGATCGGGTCCATCTTTTCGGTGTATCGACGCCTAACGCCGGGCCAGGGGCCGGGAGGGTTGCGCGACTGCTTGCAACCGGGCCGCGACATGGTGGCAGCCGGCTATGTGATCTACGGGTCGTCCAACATGCTCGTGTACTCCACCGGCGGAGGCGTCTACGGGTTCACGCTGGATCCAAGCATCGGCGAGTTCTTCTTGTCGCACGACAACATGCGCATCCCCACCCGCGGCCGCACCTACTCCGTCAACGAAGGCAACTACCACAAATGGTCACCCTCGGTGCAGGGCTGGGTCGATTGGCTCAAAAGCCCGGAGGCCCCCGGCGGCGCCTACTCGCATCGCTATATTGGCGCAATGGTGGCCGACCTTCATCGCACGCTCCTGCGAGGAGGTATTTTCGCTTACCCCGCCGATGAAAAAAATCGGTCCGGGAAGCTACGGCTTTTGTACGAAGCCGCACCCTTTGCGTTCATCATCGAAGCGGCAGGCGGAGCCGCGTCGACGGGCTCGGGCCGCGTATTGGATGTCACTCCGGAAGCGTTGCATCAGCGGGTTCCTGTGTTTGTAGGGAGCGCAGAGGACGTGGACGAAGCGACACGCATGATCGCGTAGGCCCTCGGCTTCAAAACCTCGCCGGGCCGTCGTTTAACTCTGCTATCCAAGACGACCCTGCCATAGACGGCGCTGCTGCGAACGAATCTGCCACCGAGCACTCTGCGACCGAGTACTCTACCTCCGGAGACCACGCAGAACACAAAGTCTTGCTCGTCGACGACGAGCCTGCCGTTCGGCGCAGCTTGGCGCGCATTCTTCGCTCCCATGGCTTTTCGGTACACGAAGCAGAAAACGGGCAGGCCGCGCTCGCAGTGCTCGAGCAACACGATATCGACACTGTGGTCAGCGACGTCGTGATGCCTGGTCTGAGCGGCCTCGAACTGATGACCAAGGCGCAGACCACAGGGAAGAGCCCTGGGTTTGTGTTGGTTACCGGACAACCTTCCATCGACTCGGCCATGGAAGCTCATCATGCGGGCGCTGCGCGCTACATGCTCAAACCGGTGCACGCCGAAGATCTGCGCGCTGCCGTTCGGCAAAGCGGCCACGACCGAACCAACCGAGGCCTAGATCGGCGCGCCGACGCCTGGTCCTCGCCCAACATTTCGACCGAAGAACGAGAAGCGGTAGCGTTCGGCGCCGCGGTTCGCGCGGCAACCACCCACTACAAACCAGTCATCCGATGGTCCGCGCAAGCCATCGAGGGCTACGAAGCCTCGCTTCAAAGCGAGGTACCGGGAACCGGAAGCGCCGAAACACTTCGCCGGCGCGCCCAAACCCTCGGCCGGCAACACGAACTCGGCCGGTCCTTCCGTACGTGCGCTGCGCTCCCGCTCCTCCAACAGCCGGAACGCGGCAACCTCTATGTGCCGATCGACCTCTCCGACTTTGACGACGAAGAGCTCTACGACCGTCGCGCGCCGCTGTCCCAAATGGCCGAGCGCGTCTATCTTCAAGTCCGCGGCCTGCGCGGCCTCTCGCCCTCCGAACACCTGCGCGATTCAATCGCCCGGCTTCGCACCCTCGGTTTTCGCTTCGTCGTCGACGGCTTCGGCCCCGGATTCAACCACCTCGACCTCTTCGCTTGCCTCCGCCCCGACATCGTCAAACTCGACGCTTCACTGGTCCGCGGAATACACCACGCCACCTCCCATCAGCGCATCGTTCGCTCCGTGCACGCCACCTGCGCCGCTCTCGGCATCGAACTTTGCGCCGCCGAACTCGGCGACATCGACGAATGTGTCGCCCTCGCCGACCTCGGATGCGACCTCATGCAAGGCCCCGCCTTCGGCAAACCCTCGCCGACCCTTCACTGTATTATTTGAGGGTCTGGCCGTTCTGCTTTTTTAGGGTCTGGCACCCAGACCCTCTCGCCGGGATACGATCCCAGCCATTCACCCAAACTCCCCCGCCAGGCTGTGTTTTCTGAGGGTCTGGCACCCAGACCCTCTCGCCCCGGGATACGATCCCGGACGATTCACCCAAACTCCCCCGCCAGGAAACACGCGTTGTGCAGTCCTGGTGTTTGCTGCTGGGGCCCCGCCGCTCTGCGGTGGGGCGGACGCGAAGCGGCCGGAGTCGGGTGGGGGTCCCGCGCGGGTTGTACCCGCGGGGGGGAGGGTTTGCATCAAACCCTCCAAACAACTGACGGGCCCCGCCGCTGCGCGGTGGGGCGGACGCGAAGCGGCCGGATGGAGTACGAGTGCGCCTTCAAGTGACGCAGTAAAAACAGCTCGCCGAACAGAAGTTCACCACTCGCCGCATAACGACAGCAAGGCAACGGCAGCAGTTCACCTCGAGCACTGCACGAAGAGAGCAAGGGGGCGTAGGGGCCCCCGCGCAGCGCGAAGCGGCGTTGGGTGGGGGGACCCGCGGAATCGTATTCCGTGGGGGGGGAGGGGCTGCGGCCAGCCCCTCCAAAGGAATCAATTCATCAGCCGCCGCCGGGCCCGTTTGCCCCAGATGGAGTCCCAGCCTGAGCGATACTGGCGATTCGATACGCGCGCCGGCCCAGCGCCCGCCACGTTCTGAGAGCGCGTGGTTTCTTCTCCGGCGTACTGGACCTCAACGTCGAATACGCGAGGCTGTTCGTGCCTCGGCCGCAGTGAAACGACTTCGCCGCTGACCGGTTTGCCTTCCACCATCGGACGAACCTCGCCTAGGCTGAGTTCTTCGCCGCGTTTGCGCACGACCTGCATGCCTTTGCCGTCGGAAGTCTTGCCGCAGGCGACGACTACGTCCTCTTTGGACGAATCTTCGCTCGTCGCGCCGTCTGTTAGCTTTCCGGCAACTGATTTCTTTTCGATTTTCGCGCCGCGTTCCTCGGCCATGGTTCTGGTGTAGCATGCGTTCGCGTCACTCGAAAGAAGCCCATTTTGCCTCTTGTGTTCACATCTCGCGACCCCTGGATCGAACGCCGCGTCGACCAGCTTGAGGTTCCGTTCAACGCCTACGGAATCGACCCTTACGGCATCGACAAGACGCATCTGGTGCGTTTGTTCACCGCCCTTGAGTGGATGCGCCGGCGCTATTTCCCGGTACGGGTCCGCGGCCTCCCATTTGTTCCGCAGCAGGGTCGCGCGATGCTGGTCGGCAATCATTCGGGGGGGGTAGCGATCGACGCTACGATGGTGATCGGCTCGGCGTTTTTCGATTTGGATACGCCACGCCTCGCGCAAGGCATGGCCGACAAGTTTCTCGGCCGACTGCCTGGCATCGCGCGGCTCAGCAGCCGCATCGGACAGTTCGCAGGAATCCCGGCCCACGCCGAGCGATTGCTCGAAGACGACCGCTTGCTCATGGTGTTCCCCGAAGGCGCGCGCGGAACCGCAAAGCTCGCGTCAGAAGCGGACAGCCTGGTGCGTTTTGGAACCGGGTTCATGCGGCTCGCCCTCAAAACGCGCGCGCCGATCATTCCTTTTGGATTCGTGGGAGGGGGCGAAGCTTTTCCCACCATGTTCAATCTCTATGCCTTCGGTAGGCTCCTGGGCGTGCCGTATGTTCCGGTCACGCGCTACCTCCTGCCCCTTCCCAAACCCACCACGTTCGATTTGACGTATGGAGATGCCATGTTTTTTGAGGGCAACGGCCAAGAAGACGACGAGGTTATTCAAGATTATGTCGAGCAGGTAAAAGCCAAAATCGCGGACCTGATTGCGCAGGGCCGAAGCCGCCGCAAGCCTCGCCCTCTACTTCGAAGCGGCTCACCATCGCAGCGAGGTCGACGATGAACGTTCTCGTAACAGGCGTAACCAGCATGCTGGGTCGTTTGGTGGCGCGTGGGTTGGCCGAAGAAGGCCATCGCGTGCTGGGGCTCGACCGTCGCGCATGGAGAGACGCACCCGAAGGCGTTCGCATGTTTCAGGTCGACGTGCGCAAGCGATCCGCAGAAGAAATTTTTCGTTCGGAACGCCCCGACGCCGCCATTCATATGGCCACCGTCACCCATCTCTTGCATCGCAGCCCCGATCGATTTCGAATCAACCTGGAGGGCACCCGCGCCATCGTCGAACACTGCGAGCACTACAACGTGCCGCGGCTCGTGGTCGTCGGCCGCCATACCTACTACGGCGCGGCTCCTGATTCGGCGCTCTACCACACCGAAGACGAGCCACCGGTCGCCATTCACCAGTTTCCAGAGCTCGCCGATCTCGTCGCGGCCGACCTCTACGCCGGCTCAGCACTCTGGCGCTACCCGCAAATCGACACGTCGGTGCTCCGCCTTTGTTATACGCTCGGGCCGAGTCGCCACGGAACGCTCGGATCGTACCTTGGCGGCCGAAGGGTCCCTACCGTGCTGGGATACGACCCGCTGTTTCAGTTCCTCCACGAAGAAGATGCGGCCCAAGCGATCATCACCGCGGCGCTGAGACCGATGCGCGGCGTCTTCAACGTCAGCGGGCCGCCTCCCGTTCCGCTCAGCATCATCATTCGCGAGACCGGGCGTCGTAGCGTTCCTGTTCCCGAGTTTTTCATGAATCGAACCCTCGGCCGCTTTGGGCTGCCGCGGCTGCCTCGCGGCGCCATCGATCATCTCAAATACCCCATCGTGGTCGACAGCACGCCGTTTCGGAAAGCGACCGGCTTCACCCATCGATTCGACGAAGCAGCCACCATGAACGCATTTGAGATGGCGATATGAGCTTCTCGGTATCGACTCGGGCCGGAGCGGTGCGCCCTTTCTTGGCGATGGAAGTCATGGAGCGCGGCCTCGAACTGTCGCGCGGAGGCGCCGACATCGTCCATTTGGAGTTCGGCGAACCTGATTTTCAGCCCCCGCCCAAAGCCCTCTCGTACGCCACCGAAGCGCTAAACCGCGGAGATATCCGATACGGCGACAGCCGAGGGCTTTTCGAACTACGCCACCGAATCGCCGAGGCCTACCAGGCGCGACAGGGCCTTCGCGTCGACCCCGACCAGATCATCATCACAAGCGGAAGCTCTCCCGCGATCCTGCTGGTGATGAAACTGCTCATCAACCCCGGCGACCAAGTCATCCTCGCGACGCCGCACTATCCGGCCTACCCCAACATGATTTCGGTATGCGGCGGCGAACCGGTATTCGTCGACACCCATCCAGCCGACGGATACCGACTCGACCCCGATCGCGTGCGGGCGGCGATCACTCCGAAGACCAAGGCGATTTTTATCGCCTCACCCGCCAACCCTACCGGCGCAGTCCAGCCACAAGAAGTCGTCCAAGCCATTGCCGAGCTCGGCCTCCCGGTTCTTTCTGACGAAATCTACGACGGATTGATTTTCGATGACGCGCGTGTGCAATCGCCTCTCGCGTACACCGAAGACTGCTTCGTCTTCGATGGGTTCTCCAAACGGTTTGCGATGACCGGCTTTCGGCTCGGCTATCTCATTGCGCCTCGTCGCGCCATGCGCGCACTGCAGAACATGCAGCAAAACCTCTTTATCTCCGTAAGCGGATTCGTGCAGCGGGCGGGGCTCGGCGCACTCGATACGGACCCAGCCTATCTCGAACAAAATCGAGCCACCTACTGGGCGCGGCGCGACATCATGATTCGCGGCCTGCGCGAGTTGGGTTTCGGCGTGCCCCATTTTCCACCCGGCGCCTTCTTTGCGCTCGCCGACGCTCGGCATATCGACACCGACTCCACGCGGCTTGCATTTCGTTTCCTTGAAGACGCGCTCGTAGCCGTTGGCCCTGGACGCGACTTCGGCACCATCGCAGAAGGCTTTCTCCGATTTAGCTACTCTTCATCCGAAGAACGTATTCAGGAAGGTCTCCGCCGGCTGAAAACAGCGCTATAGTCGCGAAAATGGAGGGCTGGGCCTGGTTCGGAATCATTGAGATCACATGGGTGATCGTGCTGTCGATTTGGATTCTCCTCGAGCGGAGACCTCCCCGCGCGACGCTTGCCTGGATTCTTGCCCTGAGCGTGCTTCCCGTGCTCGGGATGGTGATTTATCTGCTCATCGGCCCACGTAAGTTCACACGCAGGCGCTTGAAGGTTCGACGCGCCCAGCGCGCCGTGCATGCAGCCGCGCCTCGCCACGACGAGCCACAGCTTCACATCACCCAAAGCCACGCCGCGCAGCTGCTGATTCATATGTGCGAACAAGCCGGCGGTGCGTCACCGCCGCGTTACGCCGAAATCGATCTCTACCTTGATGGCGCAAGCGGCTACGCCGCGATGGAGCGCGCGATTGAATCGGCAGCGCACCACATTCATCTCGAATACTACATTTGGGAGCGCGACCGCACCGGCCGTCGGTTTCGCGATCTGCTCATCGAGCGGGCTCGGGCAGGAATCGAAGTGCGCCTTTTGGTCGACGGATTCGGTTCAAACCAAACGCCAGATTCTTTTTTTCGCCCGTTACGCGACGCTGGAGCCGAAGTTGCTCGATTCAACGCGCTCACCTTGGCGCGGCTTCGTCCTCGGCTGATTAACTTTCGCACGCACCGAAAGATCCTCGTCTGCGACGGCGCCACGGCGTTCACGGGGGGGCTAAACATTTCGGACGTACACACCGCAACATATTCGGGAGACGCGGCGTGGCGCGACACCATGGTGCGCATCATGGGGTCGGGCGCGCGTGGTCTCCAGCGAGTCTTTCTGGAAGACTGGCACTACGCTGTCGGGTCCGCGCCCACGGGACCGCGCTACCTGCTCGACCCGGCCACCCTTCGAGGGCGCGCCGAGGTTCTGCAGATCGTGTCTTCCGGGCCCGACGAACACCTCAACGCGATTCACAAGCTCTACTTTTCTGGGATTTCCAGCGCGCGCGAACAGGTGCTGATTTCTTCGCCCTACTTTGTGCCCGACGAATCCATCATGTGCTCGCTGACTACGGCGGCGCTCCGCGGCGTGAACGTTCAAGTACTGGTCCCCGCGGGCGGAGATATTCCCCTCGTCGCAGCGGCGTCGCGCTCGTACTACCCGGAGCTTCTTCGCGCCGGGGTTCGCATCTACGAATATGGGCCGCCGATACTGCATGCGAAGACGGCCGTGATCGACAACGAGCTCGCCATCGTAGGCACAGCCAACCTCGATACCCGGAGCTTCGCGCTCAACTTTGAAGTCGTGGCGGCCATGTACGGCCAAAGCATCTGTGCCAAGCTCGCAGACGCATTCACGGACGACGTACGCAGAGCTCAAGAAATCACGCTCGACGATTTGCTGCATGCTCCATGGACGCGCAGGCTCACCGAATCCGCCGCACGACTTCTTTCCCCCTTGCTCTAGCTTTGACCACCCCGACGCCACACGATCCGCCCACGGACGACTCCCAAACTGACGATGCACTGACCGGCGATGCACTGACCGACGATGCACTGACCGACGATGCACTGACCGACGATGCACTGACCGGCGATGCACTGACCGACGATGCACTCACAGGGTCGTTCCGAGTTTGGCAGCGGAAGCGCGGCCATCGCTACAGCCTCGACGACGTGACCACGGCTCGCGACGCCGTGTTGGCGCACCCCAAAGCGGAGCGCGTGTTGGATCTTGGATGCGGCATTGGCTCGGTGCTTCTGATGGTCGCGTTTCGGCTCCGCAGCGCAACCTTCGTAGGCATCGAAGCGCAGGAGCTATCTTATCGATTGGCAAAGCGGAATCTCGCGCGCAACGGAGTATCGTCGCGCGCGCAGCTGGTTCTCGGCGACCTGCGAGAGGTCGCCACGCGCGAAAGGGTCGGAACGTTCGATCTCGTCACCGGCACCCCGCCCTATGCCCCACTCCACGCAGTGACTCCTCCGCCAGATCCTCAGAAAAGATACGCTCGTGTGGAGCTCCGAGGGGGTGTCGAAGCCTACATGGCCGCCGCGTCTCGGGTGCTCGCTCCACGCGGTCGCATGGTCATGTGCGCTGGCACCAACCAGGATGAGCGTGTCCGCGAGGGTGCGGTCACGACAGGCTTGGTGCCTTTGCGTCGCACCACGGTTGCGCCACGCGCGCATCGCAATCCGCTGTTTTCGGTGTGGACGTTCGCCGGCGTCCATCAGGCAACAGCCCACCTGGCCATGACCGCACCCCAGCCAGCGGAAACGACATTCACAGCGCGCGATGCCCAGGGCGAACGCACCGACGAATATCGGCAGCTGCGCGCTTTCTTCGGTTTGTAGCGGCCGCCCTAGCCGCGCGCGCTAGTATGCCCGCCATGTCAGGACAGACGAGTTCCGGCTCTCGCGGCGCATCGTATGAATCGGTCGACGCACAATATTTCGAGCAGCGCGGACTGAAACGGTACGCCGGGGTCTGGTCCCTGTGGGCGTTGGGCGTTGGCGCGGTGATCTCCGGAGATTTCTTCGGCTGGAACTTCGGGCTTGCGACCGGTGGTTTTGGCGGGCTGCTGATCGCCACCATCATCATCACCGCCATGTACCTCGGCCTCTGCTTCAGCATCGCGGAAATGTCGGCCGCGCTGCCCCACACTGGCGGCGCATATTCGTTTGCTCGGTCCGCGATGGGCCCCTGGGGCGCCTACATCACCGGCCTCGCAGAGAATATGGAGTACGTGCTAACGCCGGCCGTGATCGTGGTCGGTATTGGTGGCTACCTGGGATCGATTTTCGGAACGCCGACCGAATGGGCGCCGCTGTGGTGGTTCGGCTGCTACGCGCTGTTCGTCGCGCTCAATGTCATGGGCGTAGAGACCACATTTCGTTTCACGGTACTGATCACCGTACTCGCGCTCGGCATCTTGGTGGTGTTCTGGATCGGCGCGATACCCCACTTCGACCTTCGCTACGCTCTTGGCACCGCCTCTGGCCACGAAGCGCCAGAATGGCTGCCTCACGGAGTTTCCGGAGTGTTGGCCGCGCTGCCGTTCGCCATCTGGTTTTTCTTGGCCATCGAAGAGCTCCCGCTCGCCGCCGAAGAAGCCCACGCCCCCGAGCGCGATTTGCCGCGCGGAATCATGTACGGCCTCTTCACGCTGATCGTCGCGGCGTTTCTTACACTCATTTTGAACAGCGGCATCGCGCCAGGCGCAGAAGTGCTCGGCACGAGCGAAGAACCTTTGTTTGAAGGATTCAAAACGATCTTTGGCGACGGTATCGGCGCGAAAGCGCTGGCCTTGGTCGCGGTGACCGGTCTCGTAGCGAGCTTCCACAGCATCATCTTCGCGTACGGGAGGCAAATCTATTCGCTTTCCCGCGCGGGATACTTCCCGCGACGCCTTTCTCTCACCCACCCCACCCGCAAGACTCCGCACGTCGCGCTGCTCGTCGGCGCCGCCCTTGGCTATGGCATTGCGCTGCTCATCCACGAGCTGGGTTCCGACCACCCCGTGGGCGCGATGCTGTTGAACATGGCCGTCTTCGGCGCGGTGATTGCGTATGCACTGCAAATGATGAGCTTCATACTTTTGCGCATTCGTTATCCTCAACTGCCTCGCCCATACCGAAGCCCTTTGGGCATCTCCGGCGCGATCATCGCGTTAGGCATTGCCGGAGCGACGCTGGTCGCCTTATTCATCTCCAATGACGGCTACCGATGGGCTGTACTCGGCGCAGCCGGCTGGTACGCGCTGGGTTTGCTGTACTTTGGTGTGTATGCACGCAAACGGCTGGTGCTCGCTCCCGAAGAACGCTTCGCCGAACAAGCAGACCGCAAGTAGTCAGCCAAACCCGGCAGCGGCACGCCCGAGCTGAGTCTGGTAGGCTGAAGATCGGAGGGCGATGACGTGACCCGAGTTTACGTCATGAAGCTTCGTGCAATCCCCGTGTGCTCGCAGCGCCCGAACAGTAGCGCCGGTTGCTCCTTGCTCCTGCGGGCGTGGGCCCTAGCCGCCGCGTTTTGCGGCGGTCTGTATCCTTCCTCGGCGAACGCCGATGATCTCGGCGATACGTCGGCGATGTTGTTTGCCCCGTATGCCGAGTGGGAAGTTCGAAATTCGACAACTTCAGGCAACCCCTATGACGTTGTGGCGAGCGTTACGTTTTCGCACGAGGCATCCGGCGAAGAGCGGTCAACCGAGATGTTTTTTGCTGGCGACGATACCTGGAAGTTCCGTTTTTCGGGGACGCAACTCGGTGCGTGGACGTTCACGACCACCAGCGACGACCCTGAACTTAGCGGGCATACCGGACGAATCACCGTCACCGACAACCCGGACGGCAATCGCACCGGCTTTCTCATTGCGGTAGACAACCAATACGCGGTGCAAGTCGCTCCCGGAGAAGCTCGAGGCTACCTACTCAATATATATATGAGCGAAGGGCGGTTTCCTACGGCGACTTCGGCCTCGGACTTTCTAGATACGACGCGCAATCGCTTTGATGACTATCTCGATGAAGTCGAGCTCAACGGGTTCAACGTCGTCTTTTTGCATCCCGCGCGACCCGAGACTTGGACAGATTCCGGGAACCCTCGCCGCGATGTCTTCCAGGCCATCGAAAACGCAATCGTCAGCGCCCACGCTCGAGGCCTGAGGGTACACCTATGGGCGTGGGGCGACGCGGCTCGGGGATGGGTCCCCCCGAATGGCATCAACAGCCGCGAAGACCGACGGCTGCAGCGATATATCGCGGCACGGCTCGGCCCAATCGCCGGGTGGACGATGGGCTACGGGTTCGATCTCCATGAATGGGTATCCGAAGCGCAAACTCAATCGTGGGCCGAATTTATGCACGAGCGCATGGGCTGGGCTCATTTGCTATGGGCGCGCGACCGAAGCAACGCAGGCCTCGATGTCGTTTCCTACCCCAGCTTCAACGTCCGCGACTACGATCGCGTCGTCCGCGATCTACAAAGCGATCCCCAGCGGCCCCATCTCTACGAGGAACGGCACACTTATCGACGCAATGGTGACCTCGATATGGACGGCACCCGCGGGTTTTTGTGGAACCTCGCGATGGCGGGAGGCATGGGAGGGTTTTGGGGATTCTTTGCACGCGGAGGCGACGAAGGCCCGCCCTATCCGAACCCCGAGCAGCTCCAAACGCACTCCACGTTTTGGCATACCCAAGGTCGTTTCGTCCTGGGGATGGAACCAGCGCCAGACCGTACCGACGGCGTCGCGCTTGAGAGTTTAGACAGTATGCAGTTCGTATTCTATGGCACGAACACCAATAGCTTGCGCATCGATCTCTCCGGCGCGCCTGAAGCACTGCCCGCTGTCGCGGTCGACACCCTGCGCGACTACGAGGAAATTGCCATCGGCGAACTACGGCCCGAAATGCATACGTGGGATGCTCCGAGAACATCTGACTGGGCGATCGCGGTGGGCGATTTCGACGTCGCCCCGACCATCGTGGGACCCGGCAGCGGAAGCTCGGGATCACCTGGCAACGGCGGCAGCTCGGGCGGCTCAGGCATGCCGGGAACGACGGCCTCGATGGAAGATGGGGATACCGGCGGCGGATGTGCTACCGCGCCTGGTTCTGGCGCGCCGGTGCAAACGTTTTGGATCGGCTTGCTCTATGCTTGCGCCTCTTTGCTTCGACGTTCCAGTTCTGATCGCAAACGCTGCGACTCTTCCGTATTCGATAGATGAACCTCGTAGAGCTTTTGACCATGGCGAGGTATGATCCGCCATCATGGAAATCCTGCTCGTCCGGCACAGCATCGCGGTTCATCCGAATACGTCGCCAAGCGACGATACGCGCGAGCTGACCGACGAAGGACGGCGCAGAATGAAACGCGTCGTGGGCTGCCTTTCAGACGTTACGCTCACTCGGATCTATACATCACCCCTGGTCCGAGCCGTGCAAACCGCTGAGATTCTCGCAACGATGGATTCGTTCGAGGGATCGGTTCATACCCACCTCGGCCTAGTCAACGAACACGGCGGCCTCCAAGAAGCGCTCGCGCCGATCCACAAGCTGGCCAACCACGAAACGGTCGCGATGGTCGGACACGAACCCAAAATCCGCATGGTCGGAGCTTCCATCGCAAGCGATCCGTCTTTTGCAGCCTTCCAGCCCGGCGAAATATGCGCCGTCACCTACGACGCCAACTCCAAACAAGGCGAACTTCGCTGGAGGCTCGACCCTGAGGCGCTGAATTTCTGGAGGGTTTGAGGCAAACCCTCCCCCCACGGAATACGATTCCGCGGGGCCCCCCTCCCGACTCCGGCCGCTTGCGCGGCCGCCCCATCGCTTTGCGACGGGGCCCCGGTCGCGTTGGGCTTCGTCGTTTGCGACAAGACTGCATGCAGGTGACGACAACAACTCGAACCATCTCACGCAGTTCTCCCTTACGAAACCAGGTTACGTGCGCCCTGGCGGGGGAGCTGTGTTGTTTGGAGGTTTTGGGGCAAACCCTCCCCTACGCGGGTACGACCCGCCCGGGGCCCCCTCCCAACTCCGGCCGCTTCACGGCCGCCCCACCGCAATGCGGCGGGGCCCCAGCAGTCCGCCCTCACGAAA
>JANQQS010000154.1 GCA_028284955.1 Myxococcota bacterium
GAACAGTCATATTGGGTTCCTTTGATTTGGGGTTCACACCCCGCTGAGAACCCCAAATCAAAGGAACCCAATATGACCCGCAGCCCCAGGACCCGAAACACTGCCAGCCACCCCCGCGACCAAGCTCCTCCCACCCCCAAACCCGCCGCACCTCCTGATCCTGATCCCGATGCTGATCCTGATCCTCATCCCGTTCCCACTGCGAGTAAGAGGCTCACGATCAACGCAAGCAGGCACTGCTCAGCAGTGACCAGATGAGTTGATTGAGGCGCAAGGAGCATCCCATAGAGCAGTGGAATTTTGGTCTGAGCTTGAGTGCCCCGGCAGCGCAGCCCGGATGACGCACACTAGTGCTTCGTCCGGGCGAGCAGGGGAGGTAAGCCAAGATCAGGCCAAAAGGCCGCTGCTCTAGCTGCGGTTCATCGCCGCAAGAAACGAATCCACGGACCTACTTTGAGCGGTCTCCCCCGCGCGATCAGCTGCCACCAGGTAAGCATCGTCCACGCGCCCGCGGCCATCAATCCGAGCGCGGTGGGCACGAGCCAATGAACGGTGCCGCGAACCGCCGGCTCGAGCAGTGTCGCCGTCGCGAGCGTCATCGCGAACGCGAAGAGTGCGAGCGAAATGCGCCCCCCCAATTGGTGCAGCATGCCGGCCACCGGGTCCAGCGCTGGTGCGACCACCCGCACCTGCACGTTCCCCGTTTCCACGTCGTGTAGAATCTGGTCCATCTGCGCCGGGAGATGGCGAACCATCGACCCCAGGCCCGAAGCATCCCCCACGAGATCTTTGAGCATCGCGCTCGGCGAATACCGCGCAGCGATGACTTGCTCGACGTAGGGGCGCGTAATGCCCACGATGTCCGCCTCCGGGTCGAGCTGCCGGACGATGCCTTCGAGGGTCCCCGCCGCTTTGGCGAGCAGCGTATATTGCGGCGCGAGCTTGATGCGAAACCGCCCCGCGGCGCGCATGAACTCTTCCGCGAACCCGCCCGCGTCGTAGTCGTCGACCGACGACACGCGGAAATAGTGACCACGAATCCGCTCGATCTCCGCCCGCAGTTCGCCAAGATTCACTCGAGCCGTCGGCGTTCCCATGCGCAAGAGCACGCGCGCGATGGTGGCGTGGTCGCCCGCGATGGTGGCCACGATCAGCGTGACGATTTCTTCTCGTTGGAGTTCGGTCAGGGTGCCCACTTGACCGAAGTCGATCAGGCAGAGCTCGTCGCGGTCGTTGACCAAAACGTTCCCCGAATGAGGGTCGCCATGAAAAAACCCGTCGAGAAATACCTGCTTGCACGCGACGTGAAGAATCTCTCGAGTGACGTGCCGAGCGCGCTCCGACCGCGGCTCGAGCTCCCGAATCGAACAGCCCTCGAAAAACTGCATCGTCAACACGGTGCGGCACGACAGCTCAGAGAAAGGCTGAGGCACGGTCACGCGGCGCTCCTTGTCGAGGGACTTGCCCGCCCGAACCAGGTTGCTCAGCTCGGCGCCGAAATCAAGCTCCGCGAGCAGCGCCCGCTCAAACTCGGCAATCACCTCGGTGGCGCCGACGAGCTTCATTTCGTCGATGCTCGATTCGAGGATCTGCGCGCCAAGATAGAGCAGGTCCAAATCGCTGCGCATGGTTTCCTCGATGCCCGGACGCTGCACCTTCACCACCACGCGCTCTCCTTCCTGAGTGCGCGCGAGGTGGGTTTGGGCAACCGACGCGGTCGCATGAGGGGTTTCGTCGAACTCTAGAAAGAGCGTTCCGAGCGGCGAACCGAGGCCTGTCTCGACCACGGACCGCACGTCTTCGAAGGGCAATACCGGGGCTCGATCCTGGAGCGTTTCGAGAGCTTCGATATAGTCCGCGGAGAGCAAATCGCGGCGCATCGACAAAATCTGGCCGAACTTGATGTAGGTCGGCCCGAGGTCGGCAAGCAGCCGCGTGAACCGAATCGCGGCTGGATCTTGAGATTCACCATCGGTCTGAAAGCTGATCGTTGCCTCGCGGGAAAGGCGCTTTCCGATCGGCGTTCGTGCGAGCAAGCCGCCAAACCCGTGGCGAGCCACGATCGCCGCCACGCGGCGCAATCGTCCGAGGTCGCGCATGGCCACGCCGAGCAAGCTCTGGGACGGCGCACCGCTCATGACACCGTCTGCGCCGACGGGTTCGCGACGCCGCCTTCGGCGTTCGACCCCGCTGCTTGTCGATTCATCGCATCCGCGCCCACCGCGTCTTGCACCCGCTCATACCCCGCCGCGCGCGCAACGCGCGCAAGACCTTCGCCCAACTGTCGAGCGAACCCTGGCCCTTGGTATACCAGCCCCGTGTACACCTGCACCAGCGTCGCACCCGCGCGAATTCTCGCCCACGCTTCCTCCGGGGAATCGATTCCTCCCGCCGCCACCAGCAACACCCGGTCGCCGACGCGCGCCCGAAGCCTTCGCAATACATCGAGCGCCCGGGCAGCCACCGGGGCGCCGCTTAGCCCTCCCGCCCCCAAACGCCGTACCTCCGCATGAGGTGTTGTGAGGCCATCTCGCCGGACCGTGGTGTTGGTGGCGATGATGCCGTGCAGGCCGAGCTCTTCGGCAAGGTCCGCGATCGCATCAATGTCCTGGTCCGCCAAATCGGGCGCAATCTTCACCAGCAGAGGGATATCGCGATCCGGGTTCGTGCGCGCGAGCGCGTCGCGAACCGCACGCAGCAACGGCCGCAGATGCTCCGTGGCCTGTAGATCGCGAAGCCCCGGGGTATTCGGCGAGCTTACATTCACCACCACGTAGTCGGCGTGGGGCCCGAGCCGGGTCGCGCTTTCTACATAGTCGGCGATGGCGTGCTCCGGCGGAGTGACTTTTGTCTTGCCGAGATTCGCTCCCACCATGGTGCGCCGCGGGCGCGCGAGCCGAGGCGCCGCCGCTCGCGACCCGATATTGTTGAACCCCATGCGATTGATGAGCGCACGGTCGCGCAGCAAGCGAAACAGTCGCGGCTTGGGGTTTCCCGGTTGCCCATGGGCGGTTAGCGTTCCCACTTCGACAAACCCAAACCCGAGCGCGCCCAACGCTTCGAACGCCTGCGCGTTCTTATCGAAACCGGCCGCGAGGCCGACGGGAGACGGAAGCTCCAAGTTCCAAACCCGCGTGCGTAGCGCAACATCCCGTACCGCGTAGACCTTCCGCAGCAGCGCGAGAAGCCCCGGTACCCGAGCCGCAATCCGCAAACACCGCAGCGCAAGCTCATGCGCCGCCTCCGCCGGAATCATATACAGAAGCGGCCGAAGCAGTCTGCGATACACGAACCCGTTCACCGTCGCTACGCTATCGCCCGAGCGCCGTCCACACGGCGTCATCGGCAAGCCGGTCGCGAACGTTGATGTCGAACGCCGATTCGATCGGTGCGAGCACCTCGGGAGACTTTTGGTGCACGGTATTCAGCGCCTCTCGGCATCGAGCGACCGCCGCGTGCGTCATGCGCCCGAGCGGCGGCCGCGGCTGGTAAGCGCACATTCCGAGGCCCGCCATCATCGTTTTGATCGGAGCAGGATTGCGAAAACGGTCGACCACGTCGAACGTTCGCCCATCCGGCAACTCCCGGCGCGACGTCGCCTCAAACCCAACGAGCGCGGCGAGCGGAGCGAGCTTCGCATCCAGCGCCTGAGCTTCGCGGGCGTCCCTCGCCCGCGCGCACCGCGTCGCTGCCGCCACCGCGGCTGGGGCGAGATTGCTGATCACGCTGATCGTCCCTTCGCTCGCGATATCCGGATCGAGCATCATCTCCACGGTCAGCGGGTCATCGCCGGATAGTATGGCGCACGAAGCGCCAACGAGGGCTCGGGTCTGACGCATGCGTTCGAAATCGCCAGTCGCTTCCTTAACCCCGATGACCCGTTGCGGGTAGCGCGCGCAAAGCATGGCCAGGTCTTCCTTGGCCAGCGAACATCCGGATCGCCCGGGAATCACGTAGGGAATGATCGGAACGTCGGCGACTTCGTTGAGCACGCGCTCGTAGTACTCATGGCGGAGCTCGAGCGAACTCGGTCCGTTGTAGTAGCAATCGACCATCAGAACGGCGTCCACTCCCAGCTTGGCGGCGTGCCCCGTTGCGCGAATCGCCTCCGCGGTATTGTTGCTCCCGGTACCCGCAATCACCCCGGCTCGTTTGCGCACCGCATCGACCACGACCTCCACGACTCGGTCGTGTTCCTCCCAAGTCAGCGTGGGCGATTCCCCTGTGGTACCGCAGGGCACTACGCCATCGATGCCTTGATCAACTTGGAAGTCGATCAGCCGCCGCAGCCCCGGCTCGTCGATCGCGCCCTGCGTGTCGAAGGGAGTCACCAGCGCCGTAAACGCTCCGTGGAGGCCGGTTGAATGTTGCCGAGATGGGCTCATGTGCGGCAGTGTATCCGACGTGAGGGGGTGAGAAAGCCCCCGGAACCACTGCATTCTCATGCGAAAATTGTGTCACTCATACCCAAATTGCGCATCCTGTGCGATCACATGATCATTCTTGTGGCCGCGCGGAATCCTGTGGCACAATTTACGGGCTTACGATTCGGCCGAGCTTGGCGCGCTTAGACGGGGAATTTTTGCACCATATCGAGCGACAACTCATCGCTGTCACTGTGTGCGCGTTGGCCGCGGGGTCGTGGAGCTCGATGGTTGCCGCGCAGCCGCCAGATTCTGCCGCAGATCCCGCGAACCACGCTGCCCCAACGGACGCTGAGGCTGGCGAACGCTCCGAGGCGCGAAACCTTCGAGACCAAGAAGCCCGTCAGCTTTTCGAAGCTGGCCGAATCGCGTTTTCGGACGGCCGGTTCGAGGATGCGCTGGGATCATTTCAGCGCTCCTACGAGCTCAGCGGAAGACCCCGTCTCTTGTTTAACATTGGGGCGAGCCTCGACCGTTTGAAGCGCGATCGCGAAGCTCTCGACTATTTTGAAAACTATCTGGAGAAAGTTCCTGATGCCGACAATCGCCGAGAAGTAGAAGGGCGCGTTCGAGTGCTCCAAGAAGCCGTCGCACAAGAAGAGGCTCGAGAAGCAAAACAGCGCAAGCGAGATGCCGCGCTGGCGCAGGCAACGAAGCCTCAGGAAAAGCCACGCGACGGAGTGCACCGCACATGGTGGTTTTGGACCACGCTCGGCGCGGCAGTGGCGGGAGGCGTGGTGCTCGCCATCTTGCTCACGGCGGATGGGGGCACCGAAGATCCGCTGCTCGGAAACACCGGACAGGTTAGCTTCACACTGGGTTCCGAGTGACACTGGTCCGGAATGACATTGGGTTCCGAATGACACTGGTGTTCCGAATGACACTGGGTTCTGAATGACACGGATCCAAGTTACATCGATCGCCCTCTGCACCTTCGCGCTCGCCGGCTGTCCCGACGAGGAAGAGCGCACGCAAGTGATGGTGGTGGTGGAAGCCGATCGCGCGGTGCGCTTATCCACCCGGCGCGTCGATTTGCTGGTGTTCGGGGGCGATCGCGGCAACGAAACGCCTGACCAAGACGAACAGCTCGTGCCGGTCAACGTCAACGGGGACGACAGCGCGTGGCCGCTTACGCACGCCCTGGTGCCTCGTAACGGAGACCAATCGCGGCTCTTTCGGGTGGAAGCCCGCGCGCTCGACGAAAACCTGGAGACCCTCGCGTTTGTTCGGGCCATCAGCGGATATTTAGAAAAGCGCACGCTGGCGCTGCGCCTTCGTTTTTACACCAACTGTCTATACGTCAGCCCTTGCGAAGACCCCGATTTATCCTGTGGCCCAGAGGGCAACTGCAGCGTGGTGGTGAATCGTCCGCCCGGCGAACTCGATACGTTTGACCCAGAAAACGTGGGCTCTACCGAGCCAGAATGCTCGGGCCCGATCGACTGCGACGATCAGGTGTTGTGTACCGAAGACGCATGCGTCGATGGGGCATGCGTGAACGTACCACTCGACAACAACTGCGACGCGGCGCCAGACGGATCTTGCGATGCGGAAAACGGGTGCCAGTACGGCAGCTCGTGCACCGACTCAACCTGTCGCCCGGAGGGGTGCGAAACGGCAAGTTGCGAAAACAATATCTGCGTCCGCCGGGTTCAATGCCGCATCGGACAAGAGTGTTGCGGCGGCGCGTGCGTGGCGGTGGGATGCAACGACGGAAACCCCTGCACGGACGACTCTTGCGGCAACCGCGAATGCGTCCATGCCCCGAACGACAACGCATGCGACGATGGCACGTTTTGCAATGGCCCGGATCGGTGCGGCGGAGGCTCTTGCTCGGTGTCTGAGGGCAACCCCTGTTCCGGTGGAACCCAATGCGACGAGACAGGCCGGACGTGCGCGGGCTGCACCGACGAAAAGGACTGCCCCGACGAAATGATCGTGGTCCTCACAAGCTGCGCGCCAAACGACCCGTGCTCCGACCGCGGCACGCAACAAGTCAACGTAACATCGTACACGTGCAGCAACGGCGACTGCGTTTCGTCGTCCGCGGTAGAAACGCGCACCTGCATCTTGCCGCCGGTCACAGATGGCACGCCGTGCGGAAGCTCGAACACAGAGTGGAGCGGCGTCTGTGATCCGCTCGGCCAATGCGCGACCGAAGGCACCGAATTCGGCATGCGCACCGACCTAATTTGCGACTCCGGGAGCTGCGTCCAAGTTCAACAATCCGACCAGCGCGCGTGCACCCCGCCCCCTGATCCAGGGTGCGAAGATGGTGGTATCTGCACGCAAGGGGAAACCGGTTTCGAGTGCGAAGACGGAAGAGACAACGATTGCGACGGTGACTTCGACTGCGAAGACACCCAATGCGCTCTAGAGCCAGTATGTAGCGGCGGTGGAACCGACGCTGGACCGCCCTCCATGTAGCTAGCTTGAGCGGTCCGATTCGGTGGGGTCCGAGTAGGTTGTTGATAGCGCGTTCACGGCGCGTAGCGCTTCGTAGAGGACGATGCTGACGGCGTTTGAAAGGTTAAGGCTGCGCACCGGGCCGAGGGTGGGGATAGCCCACACTCGGTCCGGATACGCGTCGATCAGTTCCGGCGCGAGTCCCACCGATTCTTTGCCGAATACGAGCGCGTCGCCGGGTTGAAAGTCTGCGTCCAAATAGCTCCGCTTCGCCGCGGAAGCGAATAGATGCAGGCGCGCTTGACGTCCTTCAGCGGCATGAGTCTGCGCAAATTCGTGGAGCGTGGAATGACGATGAATCTCGACCAAGTGCCAATAGTCGATGCCCGCGCGCCGTACCGAAGCCTCGTCGATACGAAAGCCTAGGGGGCCCACCAGATGAAGCGGCGACCGCGTGGCCGCGCAGGTCCGCGCGACTGCGCCGGTATTGGGGGGGATCTCTGGCTCGACCAGCACCACCTGAAACGGTCGCTCCAGAGGCGGCGCGCGAAGTTTGTTTCCTTGGGGCATGAGTATTGCCTCAGCTGCGGCAAACGGGTGTGCACCGAGCCCCGCCGAAAATCAAGCGGCTGAATCAAGCCTCGGCTGGGAATCTCGCGCGATTCGAGTAGGCTAGCGTCCGAGGATGTCTGACGTATACGCCCAGTTGGTGCACACTCGCTCCACAGCTCGAACGCGTAATGCCCTGGCGAAAACACAAACGAGGGCACTGGCGTGGGGGCTCGCTATGGGGATCGCGTGTTCCTTCTTCGCCTCTCCAGCGCGAGCGAAAGACATGGATATTCGACTCACTGGGCTGCGGGTCGCTGCATCAGAATTGGGAGAAACCGGGTGTCCGGCCAATACCGGGCTCGGGTTTCGCGACTTCTGCGCTGATCAGGAAGCATGGCGCCGGCTCATGTCCCAACTGGGAGGAGCGATCGCGCCGCCGATTCTTATTCCCGCAGACACCACCGGTCATCGCAAGTTTCGCCTCGAGTTTGAAACCAAAGTCACCGATATCGATCAAGATGCAGACTATTGGCGACGCGGTACTGAAGGCGATGGCGACCCGGTCGGCGAAAACCGATCGGTCGATCGAGCGCTCACCTGGTCGCGCATTGCCTTGCGGAAAGGAATCCCCTTCGGCCTTCAACTCGGCGTCAGCGCCGGACGCATCTACCGAACCGGGCTTTGGCTCTGGGGTGGCGAGGTCACCTGGTCGCTATTCGAAGGCTTTCGCGAAGACTGGTACGGCTGGATCCCCGACCTCGCCGTTCGCGGCGCAATACAAACCGCCACTGGAGACGCTGATTTCGGCCTCACCGTGCCCACGCTCGATATCGTGCTTTCGAAACCGATCACGATCGCAAGCACGGTCACCGTCACGCCGATCGTCGGAATTCAGTTCGCGTGGATCGTCGCCTCCGGCAAAGCCGTCGATCTCACCCCTGACCGAAACGCGTTCGAAGAATGCGTTCCCGAAGCCAACTCCTCGGGCTCGCTGAGCTGCAACGGATCGATCGACGATTTCAACAACGTCGGCGTATTCGACGGCTTCCGCGCGTTTCGTTCCCGCCTCGCCCTGGGAGGGCGCGTTCGCTACGAACTGTTTACGTTCTCAGCGGTATTCGACTTCGACCTCGCCGACCCCTCGAACCGGACATCCGTGCCCGACCAAGTCGCGCGACAATTCTCATTCAGCTTCGCAACCGGCCTGCAGTTCTAACGTTTCGTCACGAGCCAATGAAAGGCTCACCGTCAAACTGCAGCGGCCCGTCAAACTGCGGCGGCGGAAGGAGTGGGCGTGTGCTCTTGTTCGGACGGCGCTCCGAAATATTCTTGCCACCGAGTTTCTGCCGCGTCTCCGAAGAAAATGCGGCACGCTTCTTTGAGCCCGTCCGCATTGCGCAAATCTTCGTGACGAATCACGAGCGCGATTTTGGAACGGCGACGCAGGAAATCTTCGAGCTTGGTCACCATTTCACTGCGCGCAGCTTGCTCGATTTCGCAACGAATGTACTCGGCATGCTCGATCAGCTGCTCCGCCATGCGTCGGTCGCGTCGTATCTCTTCGAGCAGGTGAAATGCCCGTGCTCCGTAGCGACGCCACAAGCGCTCGCTCAGCGGCTCGGACGCTGTGCTCGCCGTCATCGCATCTAGATCCATGACCTCTGCTTCATGAAAGAAATCGGCGCGCGTATGAGCGTCGGGCTCGCCGTACCAGCGGTGGTCAGGGTAGCGAAACTCAAGGCCGAGCGCGCGCAAATGGGCGCATACTTCTTCGCCCACGTTCAGACAGTCGGTCAGCTTTCCGCCGAAAATGCTGAGATGCCTGCGCGGCTCGTCGATTTCGATCATGTGCTTGCGTGAGAGCTGAACCCAATCCACAGCGCCATCGCTTCCGCCTTTGACCGCCAACGGCCGCACCCCGCATCGCTCGGCGATGATGTCCGATGGTTCGATCGGGCGCGGAAGATTCAGGCGCGCGTTGATATTGTCGAGCACGAATGTTCGGTCCTCGTCGGTAACCCCCGCCTCCGCCGATTCAACACGCGTGTCGGTGGTACCAATGCAGGTCTTCGGACCCATCGGAATAACGAAAAACATGCGCCCGTCGTCGGCGAAGAAAGTAAGCACGCGTTTGTGCGGGGTCACGCGGTCCACCAGCAGGTGAATGCCTTTCGAGAGCACGTGTCGGTATTCAGTCTGTACGCGGGTTTCTCGATTGTGATCGTCGACGTAGGGCCCGCAGGCATTGACGAGCGCCCGAGCGCGCGCAGTAAACGTCGCTCCGGTCGTCCGGTCGCACAGCCGGATTTGCCACGCGCCGCGATCAAAGACCGCGCCTAGTGATTCGACGTAGTTCGCCGCTGCGCAACCGTGATTGAGCGCGCTCCGCACAAAGCCAAACACGAACCGAGCGTCGTTGTCGTGCAGATAGCAGTCGGAGTATTCGATGCCGCCCTGCACGTTGGTCGTTCGCACGACAGGCTCGTCTTGCTCGATGGTTCGGGTCGACAACAGCCGTGGCTTGCGGGTGAAGAAGTTGCCCATCAGCCAATAGAGCAACGCCCCCAAAAAGAGTTTGATCCGTCCATGACGAAAGCCGCGCGCGAGCGTGGTAAAAAACCGAATCTCATGCACCGTGGAGGGGTAGGCCTGCATCAATCGGTTCCGACATAGGCATAGCTTCCGTACGAGCCGAAATTCCATCGATTCCAGGTATTTGATGCCTCCCCAAGCAAGATTGGAAGAGGACTGGCTGGTTACGCCGGCGAAGTCGCCTCGGTCGATCAGCCCAACTTTCAGGCCCGTCGCAGCCGTAGCAGCCGCGGACACCGCACCGTTGATGCCGCCTCCGATGATCAGCACATCGAACGTTTCTTCCTCGAGCCGCTGTAGGTTTGTCGTGCGTAAAGTCATGGTTTCTGCTGCGCGATCGCCCTACTGGGAAATCGTCCCGCTGCGAGATCACTTCCATGAACTGCGGCCATTGTCCACGCCACGCCCCAAATTACGATTCGCATCACACAAGCGATCGCATATCTGAGGCGCGACTCTAGGAGACTGGTGTCAAACGCTCCCGTCGGCTCGCTCCCGTCGGCAGGCCATTCGCCGCCATCCCCTCACGCTCGAAAATGCTTCGGCATTTCCTCGGTTCGCGGACGCGACGACTGGCCTACCGGCGCTGCGCGATCCTCGGTCCGCGTTTGACA
>JANQQS010000155.1 GCA_028284955.1 Myxococcota bacterium
ACGATCCCGAACGATTCACCCAGCTGTTTAATTTGAGGGTCTGGCACCCAGACCCTCTCGTTCGGGATACGATCCCGAACGATTCACCCAGCTGTTTAATTTGAGGGTCTGGCACCCAGACCCTCTCGTTCGGGATACGATCCCGAACGATTCACCCAAACTCTCCCGCCAGGATGCACGTGGCACGGTTGCGTGAGCTCGAGCGGCCGCTGTTTGAGGTGTCGTTGTCGTCAACCAGTCTTGTCCTACCGATGAAGCCCAACGAAACCGGGGCCCCATCGCAAAGCGATGGGGCGGCCGCATTTGCGGCCGGCGGTGGGTGGGGGGGCCCCGCGGAATCGTATTCCGTGTCTGGAGGGGCTGCGGCCAGCCCCTCCAGACGACTCAGCGATCGCAGACTTGGTTGCGGCCGTTCTTTTTTGCGCGATAGAGCCTCTCGTCAGCGAGCGCGAGCAATGCTTCTGCGGAGTTTGCGGCGCTGTCGATATGCATGGTGGCTACACCGAGGCTTATGGTCACGGTAAGCGCTTTTTGTGGCTCGTTCGGGCTCTTCCCAGGGACTGCGATTCGAAGGCGTTCCACTGAAGAGCGAACCCGTTCGGCGAAGATGAGGGCGTTTTCGTGCGAGATTCCGCGCGCCACGATGACAAACTCTTCGCCTCCGAAACGGGATACGATGTCTTCCCGCCGCACGCTGTCGGCGAGGCACTCTCCGACCGCTCGCAGGACTTCATCGCCTGCGGCGTGACCGTGCTGATCATTGACCTTTTTGAAGAAGTCAACGTCGCCAAAAATCACACTGAGCGAGGTCTCGTGTCGTGCAGCAAAAGCATATTCTGCGCCCAGTCGCTCGATGAGAAATCGACGATTGTGCAGCCCGGTTAGCGGATCGCGAACCGCCGAGTCGTACATGCGCCGGGAAACCTCTTGCTCCACGGCATCTTGAAGAGAGATCTTCAAGAGCGTGTTGACGCCGAGCTGCAAACGATCTCCATCCGACAGCGGCTGCTCAGAAGAAATGCGCACTCCGTTCAGAAACGTTCCGTTGGTGCTCTGGCGGTCCTCGAGAAGAAACTTTCCCTTGCGATGGGTGATGCTCGCGTGAACCGCGGACACGCCAGCGTCTTCGACACACACCGCGCAGCTTCGATCGCGTCCGACCAGAGTCAGGGATCCCGATGCCGCGTGCACGGCCCCCGCGTCGTGACCGCTGAGCACGGTGAGGGTGCATCGGTCTCGCCGAATGCTGGTGACCTGGTCGGGCAGATTGCGGGTGTCGATGCGCACTGTCGTTTTGACCTGCCCGCCACCCAGCTTGGACGGTTGAGTCTCTGGGTTCGGGTTATGGCGCATGTCCATATTGTTTTATACGGATGAACCACCGGGATCATGAATGGTTCGGCCATGAGATAATCGCAGCGAGATAATCGCAGCGAGATAATCGCAGCGAGATATTCGCGACGTGAGATTCGAATGGCGCAACCTTAGCAGCCGGGACAGCTCGCTCCCCCAAAGATCTTTCCCGGGTTGAGAATGCCTCGAGGGTCGAATACGCGTTTGATGTTTCTTTGGAGCTCAATGAGTGGCTCGGGTTGTTCCACCGACAAGAACGGGGCCTTGAGAAGTCCGATTCCGTGTTCACCGCTCACCGCTCCGCCCATCTCTACGGTGCGCTCAAAGAGGGCGCGGATCGCTTGATTGACGGCGGGACGCTGACCCTCATCATCCCACAAAAAGTTCACATGTAGGTTCCCATCCCCGGCATGGCCATATGCCGGGATGACGATGCCGTATTCCTCAGAGAGTTCGCGACAAGCGGCGATAAGGTCATCCAGGCGCGAGAGCGGAACCACCACGTCTTCAGATAGTTTGTGGCGAGCCTGTTTTCTGAGTGCGTCGCTGATAGACCGGCGTGCATCCCATAAGCGTGCGCGTTTGGCAGCCTGTTCTTCGACCACAACGTCAAGCGCGCCGTGCTCGAGCGCAGCCTCTGCGAGACGCGGCGCCTGATGTGCAACCGCGGCTTCGTCTCCGTCGACTTCGAAGAGAACCATCGCTTCGGCTCCGCGCGGTATCGAAAGGCCGGCATGGTGAGATGCAATACTCAATGTCGTGGCGTCGAAGAGCTCTGCGCAGCGAAGGTCTGGCGCGTGCAGTCGCGCCCGCTGAATCCATGCACCGATCGACGCGCGCTTGTTCGAGGCGCCTTTCGATGAGGACGTGCCTTTCGATGAATTCGCCGCTCCCCAATAACAACGAAGCGTAGCGATGGATTCAGGCTTCGGCATCAGTCGTAAAGTGGCCTCGGTGATGACACCCAGGGTTCCCTCGCTTCCCACCATCAGCGATACCAGGTCGTAGCCAGAAACTCGTTTTTGTGTCCGCCCACCCAAACGGTGGATGCTCCCATCCGGCCACACGACTTGGAGCCCCAGTACGTACCCCGCGGTGGCTCCATATTTGACTGCGCTGGGGCCTGCCGCATTGGTGGCCACGGTGCCCCCGACTTGGCATGTCGCGAGCGATCCAGGATCGGGCGGGTAAAGGCAATTCTCGGCTTCGGCAGCGCGGTGGAGATCGCCAAGAACGACTCCGGGACCACACACCGCGGCCCAGTCTTGTGGGCAAACGTCTAGCTCGTGCATTCCCTCGAGCGCTAGCACGATGCCTCCTTGCGCCGCGACGGAGCCGCCAACCTTTCCTGTGCCTCCGGACCGAGGAGTCACCGGGACCCCGCGCGCCTGCGCCACCGCAAAGGTTCGAGCGACGTCCTTCGGGCTGTGGGCGAATACGACTGCGTCGGGCGGAGGGCACACCGCTTCCGATGCGTCCGCGGAATAGAGGACCCGTGTCGCTTCGTCGGTTCGTACGCTGCCTGAACCACAAGCGCGCTCGATTTCGATCAATGCGGCATCGATATTCACACGAATGCTCCGAAGCGACGTATCGCGCGGGTAGGTTTGGCTCGCGGGTTGGCGACCAAAGAAGTTAGGATGCAAACATGAGGCGCGTTGCCAAAGCTGCCAGCGTAAAGCTTGCTTTTCGGGTCGTTTCGTTGGATGCGTAACATTCGATAACACGGTATGATTATGTTGATGAAGAAATTTAGGCTTGACTTTCTCGACTCGGGGGCCGCGACTGCGCCCCACGTCCTGCGCTCATCGATGCTTGCAACTGTTCTCTGCGCGGGAGGCGTTGTGGGTGCCGGGTGTGGTGACAGCAGCGCGCCCGCGGCGCCGCCGATTGGGGGCGATGGCGGGTTGATGTCGCCTCGCGGGGACGGCGGAACGAGCGATCTCGATGCCGCGATGGACGGCGGCACGAACGACGGTAGCGCAAGCGACAGCGGCTCCGGCGACGGAGGGATCGCGGTTGGCTGCACCTTCGATGCGGACAATGACCGTGTGGAGTTAGGCGACGATTCAGGGAACGACCGCGCGATCGGAGTGGCGCCTGGCACGGGTCAGTTTGTAGTGGTGTGGGAGATGAACTTCGCGGGGTCATCCAATATTTTCGCGCAGTCCATTCGTCTCGATGATGCGCCCACGCGGCGCCAATCGGTCACCGACGATGTGTCGCTTAGCGGCGATCCTGCCGTCGTCGCTACCACGTCGGGTTTCCTGACCGTGTGGCGCGACAATAGTTCGGGCAACTTTGACCTCTACAGTCGTGCATTGCTGACCGATGGGACGCCAAACGGGAGCGCAACAGCGGTCGCCGACGGAACCGATCGCGATGAGCTTCCTTCGCTTACGCGGGTCGGCGATGACATTTTGCTGAGCTGGGTGGAGGACGACACCATCTCCCGCACCGCAATGGCCAGACGGCTGACTATGGCGGGGGCAACGACTGGGGACTCCAATGCCATTAGCACGCCGACCCAGAATCCCGTTCGACCCCTCCTTGCGACGCGCGAGACAGAAGCGGTGCTCTCTTGGCTCGACCGGGGAAGCGCGCCTGGTGCGACGATTGCCTCGCTTACTTCGGCCGCGGCTCGCGAGGGCGATTCAGCCGCGCTGGACGCCGACGGCAACGCGTCGGGGGACGCAGCCGCAATCTACGACGGCGCGCGCGGCGCGGTGGCGTTTGGCGTTCGCATCGCAGGGGTGCGTCCCGAAGTCCACCTGCGCATCCTCGATGCGGATGGCGTCCCCGGTACGCAGCAGCAGGTCATCACGGTGGCTCCGGAGACGGGAGCGGACCCCTCCATCGCAGTCTTCGCGGGCGGGTATGTGGTGTCCTATCGTGGTCGCGAAACGGGAAGCGGCGGCGCGACGTTGCGGCTCGCGTTTTTGACGAACGCGGGCGACGTGGTGGGCAATTTGGATCTCGGCGCGACCACCGATCGCGGCGGGCCGACTACGATTTCGGTATCGAACGACGGTAATATCCTGGTGGCGTGGACCGAAATCAATGCGGGTACCGCGCGGATGTTCGCGGCTCGGGTTCGTTGTGGACAGTAGAGATAGCCGAAAATTCATGAAAAGTTTTCATAGCAACGCAAGAAAACTCATGAATCGCGCTTCTCAACGTGCGTTACGTCCGTGGTTTTCTCAATGATTCTGTGGTTATGCAGTCAGGCGCGAACGTTGCATGTCTGCCGTGGAGATGGCGAGGTTTGGGCCGGAGGCGAAGATGAGGAGTAGGGGGGCAAGGACGCGCGCCGGCGCGGCGCTGGCGTGTCTGCTGGCGATGTCGTGCACCGAGGGCGGCGCGTCGACCTCGCTTGAAGAAGGTCGCTCCCGAGATTCCGATGCAAGCACCCCGCGGCTATGCGACGAGCCGAACGAAGGCTGTTCATGTGAACCCGCGACTGAGCCTGAGACCTGCTACTTGGAGCCGATCGCCCAAAACGGCGTCCTGATCTGCAACGTGGGCACTCGATACTGCCGTGATGGCGCGTGGGGAGGATGCGAATCGGTGCACGCGTTTGCGCTCCCCACCCGCGCTGCGCTGATCGATGGGCCCAGCGAATGCAACCCCTGCAATCCCGATTGCTCGGTGTCGAACGACGCGCCCACCGACGCAGACCTCACGCCCGAAAACTCCTCGGGGGTCGTATACGACTCGGGCTCAGGCGGCATCATTCTCGAAACGATGGGCATGGGAAGCGTGCTGACCGACACCGATGGCGACGGGGTCCCGGACGACGCTGACGACTGTCCCGCCATCGCGGGCGAAGAAGCGTGGCTTGGATGTCCAGCGGGAGCGAATCCGAACATCACGGAACCGGGGTTCTTTCATATCTTGCCGTTCGGCGGCCCTTCGGAGATCGATCCCTTGGAGTTCGACGTCCAGGTCACGACGGCCGATATCTACTTTCTCATGGACACCACGGGGTCGATGGGAGGAGAGATCAACAATCTGCGGACGAGCCTTACCAGCGGTACGTTCAATGGCTGTACGGGCGGCGTGATTGGCGCCATTCAGTGCTCGATTCCCAGAGCCAATTTCGGCGTGGGGAAGTTTGAAGACTACGCCACCGGCGGCTACGGGAGCTCGAGCTGGGGTGACGTTCCCTACACCCACATGCTGAACATTACCGATTCGGTATCCGCGACTCAGACCTCGGTCAACGCGCTCTTCACGCGGAACGGAAACGACTGGCCGGAGAGTCATACCCAGGCGCTCTGGTCGATGGTTACGGGGCTCGGGTTGAACGGCTTTACGAGCGACTCGCCCGGCTGCACGGGGAACCGCTGGGGGTATCCCTGTTTTCGGGAAGACACCATTCCCATCGTCATTCTGTTCACCGACGCGCCCATGCACAATGGACCGAACACCGCGTACGACTACGTAGGCATCGGCGGCGGAGGCGGCGGCAGCTATCAAGATGATCCGGTCTGCGTGGCCGCGGTCTGCGCGGTTGACTCGTGGTGTTGCGATGTCGGGTGGGACAGCATCTGCGAATCGCTCGCGGGGTCGACTCCTGAGTGCGCTGGCGCGGGCGGTGCGGTCAGCCCGACTTGGGCCGAGGCCACCGCTGCGCTCAACTCCCGCGATGTACGGGTGATTACGGTGGAGTCGAGCGGCGGATATTCTGACGGGCAGGCCAACGCGGTGGCCCTTGGCAATGCGACCAGTTCGGTGAACAGCTCGGGCAATCCCTACGTATTCAGCATTCCCACCGACGGAAGCGGGCTATCCACAGCGGTGGTCGACGCGGTGGAGGAGCTTGCGACCAACACGCGATTCGATGTGACTGCCGTCGCGGTCGACAACCCCGCGACCCCGGCGTTTGATGAAACGGGCTTGGTGGTGTCGATTTCCGCCACAACCTGGAGCAATGGAAGCTGCACCGGGACGGCGGGCGACACGTTCTTGCAATGTCGACCGGGCACCGACGTCGATTTCTCAGTCGAGTTTCGCAACGACATCGTGATGCCCACCGCAGTGGCTCAAGTATTCGACTTCGAGATCGCGGTGCTGCTCGACGGCACCACCCAGCAGACCGTGCCCGTGCGCATCGTCGTGCCCCCCGAAGTTCCTACGTTCCCGCCGTCAGGAAGCTACTGGCGAAACTACGATGCGACCGTGCGTTGTGAGATTCCGCCGGAGCGACCGGATTGGGGCGCGCTATCGTGGGTTAGCCAGACGCCATCGACCACCAGCATCCAGTTCGAGTTGCGCACCGCAGCGACGAATGCGGACCTTGACTCAGCGAGTCCGGTCACCTTTACGGTTCCGGGCACCGCGAGTCCGGTGGATGTCGGCAGCGCGCTCATCGCGGGCGGGTCCGAAAACTTCCTGCCGTACCTGCGTGTGACGGCGGTTCTTCAGTCATCTGCGGACATGGCGCAGACTCCCGTGTTGACCAGTTTTCAGCTGCAATATGTATGTGAGGATCAGGAGTAGCCAGAGAGCTCGGGGGGGCGCAGAGCGAACGGCCGTCCTTGTATGTTTCGCGTTCGTGTTCGCCAGCGGATGCAGTACGAAGAGCGATCCGGGGCGCACGAACGCTTCCGAGCAGCAGCGCGCAGATCTCGGTCGACCCGACCCATCCGGCATATGGTTTGAGAACATCGCCGACGCGACAGGCCTTGGTTCGCCTCGGGTACCCAAAGACCGCTATGGCACTCTGTCGGACCGGATGTCGGGCGG
Source organism: Myxococcota bacterium (assembly GCA_028284955.1). GTDB lineage: Bacteria > Myxococcota_A > Polyangia > Polyangiales > Houyiibacteriaceae > JANQQS01. Next base: position 7,102 of record JANQQS010000155.1, read on the forward strand.
CGTCTGTGCGATCGACGTAGATGGTCGCGACCCGGTCGATCTATTTTTTGCGTTCCGACCTTCGAGCGCTGGCGGCTCGCGTCTGTACGTCGGACAGGGCACGTTGGACTACCAGGATGAGGCGGCTTCGCGCGGCTTGGGCGACGTCGGGGATGCGTTCGGTTGCCTCGCGTTCGATGCAGATGGCGACCGCGATGATGATTTGCTGGTCACTGGACTCGGTACCTTGCGTCTGTTCGAAAATGATGGTGGCTCGTTTGTGGATCGCTCTTCCTTGTTGGGTGTGGATGTGCATGCAGACGACATGTACTTCAGCGCCGCGGCGGGAGATGTGGACCGCGATGGGGATATCGACCTTGTCGTTGCAGGATATCTGCGCGCCGAGCCGCTCGAACATTGCGGCGGATGCGTGTCCGATACGTATGCGAACCCCCTTCCCAATCTCCTTCTGCTGAGGCGAGAGGATGGCTATGTCGAGTCGGCTGCCGACATCGCTCCCGATCTCGCGCGCCGTGAGCCCACCCTAATGGTGAGCATCTGCGATCTCGATGGAGATGGAGCCACGGAGATCTATGTCGGCAACGATCGCGGCAGCCGCTATCCCGATCGTCCGCTGCAGATGGCCGAAAATGGTGTCTATCGAGACGTTGGGACGTCGATGGGGCTCGACTATAGCGAAGCCGGACACGGTATCGACACAATGGGCGTGTCGCACGGGGACATCAACGGAGACGGAACGATGGACCACGTGCAAACCGGGTTTTCCGGGCAGCCGACGGGTGTATTTCTTTGCGAGCACGGGCGCTGCGACGACCGAGCAACCGAGGTCGGAACCGACCGTTTGGCCGATACGTTTCGATGGGGCATCGCTGCGGCGGATTTTGATCTCGATGGCTGGGTCGACATACTCGAAGCCACCGGGCATTTGGCGTCCGACGACGAAGCACGAGATATGGGGCTATCACTTGGCGGGACGCAGCCTGACAATCTGATGATGAACCGTCGTGACGGAACGATGGTCGCGGTTGACGCAGAAGCGGCGGATGGCCTCTCCGCGTCAACCGCGATGCGAGGGTTGACGGTTGCCGACCTTGACCTCGATGGTCGTCTCGACGTCGTGCTCGCGCCGGCCTACGGCGCGCCCGCGCTGCTTCACAACCGACGCGCCACGTCGGGGCACTGGCTTCGAATCGTGCTCGAAGGCAAAGGCCAGAATACGCGCGCCGTGGGCGCACAAGTGAACATCACCAGCGCGGGGTTTCGACAGTTGCGCCAAGTGGTGGCGGGCGAAGGATATCTAGGGAACTTCGACCGCGCGCTTCACGTGGGATTGCCGACGAGCGAGGCGGTATCGATCGAGGTTGTGTGGCCTGACGGGCAGCGCACGGCGATGGAAGACGTCGAAGTCGACCAGGCGGTGGTCATCACCCAGTCATCGTGAACGCTCAGTACGGCAAGCGCTTGGGGGCGTCTTCTTCGTTTTCTTGAAGTGCGCGGCGTTTCGCCAAACGGCTTGGTAGAGAGAAAATCGCTTCCGCGACTCCAATCACAATGTAGCTCGCGAGCAGCCAAACGAGCGCAATTGATACGTGAAACTGCAGCGCGACGAAAACTGTCGAACCGATCGCGACGGAGACAAAGAACACGGTGCGCCAAGAGAGGCGCAGGTCTTTAAAGGATCGGAAACGAACCGTGCTGATCATGAAAAAGGAAAGCGCGAGCACCACGGCCATGATGAGAAGAGGCGAGCCCGGCAGTCGGCCGGTTACGGTGTTGGCGACGACCAGGGAAATCAAGATCCCCGCCGCTGCGGGAGTCGGCAGTCCCAGGATATATTTGGACGGCTTTTTCGGAGCGCCGCCTTCGCCGGTGGTGAGTACGTTGAATCTTGCGAGTCGAATTGTGCCGCAGGCCACATACGTAAATGCAGCCAGCAGGCCCACGACGTCCAAGCTCTCTAAGGACCAACGATAGACGAGGACGGCGGGCGCCACCCCAAAGCTGATGACGTCCGCGAGCGAATCCAGCTGCACTCCAACGGCGCTTTGAGATTTGGTGAGGCGCGCTACTCGACCGTCGACGGTATCGAAAAACATCGCGAAGATAATCAGCAGCGATGCGCGATAGTATTCGTTGTTCGTAGCTCCGCCAGTGCATGTGAGGATGGCATAGAACCCGCACAAGACGCTCGATAGCGTGAATAGATTGGGGAGAATGAACAGCGTCTTGCGAAGATCGACTTTCATCTTTCTTGAGGTCGCCTGACCCACATCGGGGCACATCGGCAACGGAGGCACCAGCCTAGGCGACACGCCGCCGAGGCCGCTAGCGCGGCCAATTGAATAGACTATGGGAACAGATTGCCGGTGTCCACCCAGATCGCGTCCGGGGCCTGGTCGATCAGGGCAGCGCAAGGCAGGCAAGTGCGTGGTTTCTCAGCCGAAGATTGCCAGTGTGGGTGTGTGCCTCGTGGTAGCGAGTTGCGGCCCAAGCGTGTCGTCCCAGGGCGGCGGCGAGAGCTCCTTCGGCCTCAAGCCCGCCATAGCCACCCGAGGAACGGAACGCGTGCGCCGCGTCCAAGCGGCGTTGTGACGGGCTGGCGTTGTCTCCGTGCAGCGCGAGCCAGCCCCAATACGCTTGCTCTTCAACAGGCTCAAATGTGTCGGTGAGCTCGAGTGTCGCGATTGCGTTCCATCGAGCTTTGAAAAGGGTCCGCACTACGAATCTTCGTAGTTCCGATGTTTCGCGTAAAGAAAGGTTGTATCGCTCAAGTACAGTGGAAAATGAACCGAGCCAACGCTCGGAGCGACGATGACCGTTCGATCCTGTGAGTTGTTCAAAATGCTGGACTGCTTCCGCCCGCAGCGCCATCACCGCTTCTCGGTCGTGCTCGTGCAAGCGCTTCACGGCCTTGGTGAGTGCGCGACGCCGGGCATCGAACTGTGCGCGAGTTTCGCCCGAGCTCGCTTCAGCTTGTCCTTGTGCGAAGTAGTGCGAGCGAAACTGTTCGGCGAGCGCATCACTTGGAACTCGAGAAGCGAGGCTTTGGTCCGCCCGGATGACTATCTGAATCGCGTGCCGGGAGAGACGAAGAGGTGGGGGGCCGGAAGGCAATACGGGTCGCGGTAGGCTAATGAGCGCAAACGCGCAGCCGGTCGCGACGGCGACCACCGTCAGTTTTGCGCCCGCGGGGCTTATCTTTGTTGCCCTGCTTTGGGGTGTGGACTCATTTTGCACGGGCTCATTTTGCACTGGCGAATGGGCCGCGGAGAGGAGTACTGTATATTAGTGGCAGAGCAGGTGACCCGACGTCGCGTTCACGAACGCTACGAATGCGAGCTCGAAGTGACCATTGTGTATGAAGGCGGTGAGACACAAGCCATCGCCCGGAACATGAGCCTCGGCGGAATGTATGTGTTGACTGAAACACAGCTTCCGTATGGTACTGAGGTCGAAGTACGTTTTCGAGTTCCCGCGCTTAAAGAATCCACTTCGTGCGGCGCCACCGTTCGCTGGAAGACCGAGGAAGGGTTGGGGCTCCAGTTTGGAAGCCTTCGCGCCCTTGAGGTTTGGGCGCTGAACCAGTTCTTTAAGAGCTTGTCGGCGAAGGCGGCCTCCAGCTAGCGCTCCCCACTTGTTCCATGCGCTCTGCGCGCAGCGCGCGCATCACGGTGATGGATGTGAGATGTACGATTGTATCCACGGACGCGCCTTGTTGAATTACGTTTACGGGGCGCCTCATGCCCAGCACGAGAGGGCCGATGACTTCTCCTCCACCGGTGGCTTGAAGCAACTTGTAGGCGAGATTTCCCGCGTCCAAGTTCGGAAAAATCAAGATGTTGGCGGGGCCCCGGAGCGAGCAAAAGGGATAGTTCGCGCGCGCATGCTCAAGCAGCGCGACGTCGGCTTGCATTTCTCCGTCGACGATCAAATCGGGGCGCCACGTCTTTACCAGTTTCGTTGCGATGGCAACCTTTCTGGAAGACGGGTGCGGCGCATCGCCGAAGTTCGAAAAGGAAAGCATCGCTACGCGCGGTTCGATCCCTAGTTCGGCGACTAGGTCAGCGGTCATCACGGCGATTTCTGCGAGCGTCTCCGCATCCGGGTCGATGTTGATGGTGGTGTCGGCGAGAAACTTCACGTCGTTCTTGGTGATCAACATATATGTGCCGGCGGCCCGTCGAATTCCGTCCCGCGCGCCGATGATTTGAAGTGCGGGGCGAATGGTTTCGGCGTACGCGGACGTGAGACCGCTCACCAGCCCATCTGCGTCACCCGCATCGACCATCATCATTCCGTATGCCGTCGGGCTGCGCACGAGTTGTCGCTCGGCGCGCGAACGCACGACGCCGCGCCGCTGCCGCTTTTGCCAGTACCGATTGACGTACTCCGAGAGTTTTGGAAGCCGTTGGCGATCGATGATTTCGACTCGTCGAAGGTCGATGCCCAAGCTTCGACTTCGCTCTTCGATGACCTCGGTGCGCCCGATCAGCATGGGAAGCGCGATGCCTTCGAGGCTTGCGATTTCGGCGGCGCGCAGGATTTCTGGCTCCTCTCCTTCGGGGTAGACGATTCGCCGAGGGTCGCCCTTGGCGACGCTGGTGATCTGCCACATGACGCGGCGACTGGGATTGAGTTTGCGGTCGAGCTCGGCGCGATATTCTTCGAGGTCGATCGGGTCGTTGGCCACGCCCGATTCCATGGCCGCCCTCGCGACCGCGGTGGCTACGCGGCTGAGGGAGCGCCCATCCATGGGTTTGGGGATGATGTAGTCGGAGCCATATTTGATGGAGTGGCCGCCGTAGGCTTCAAGTACGCTGCTGGGCACTCCTTCTCGCGCCAGATCCGCGAGCGCGCGCGCCGCGGCGAGCTTCATTTCGTCATTGATGGTTGTCGCGGCGACATCGAGCGCGCCGCGAAATATATAAGGAAACCCAAGGACGTTGTTGACCTGATTGGGAAAGTCGCTTCGCCCGGTTCCCACAATCGCGTCGGGCCGCGCGCTCGTTGCGTCGTCGTAGCTAATTTCTGGGTCGGGGTTTGCGAGGGCGAAAATAATAGGCTTGTCGGCCATGGTCTTCACCATCTCCGGCGTGACCAATCCGCCCGCAGCGAGCCCGATCAATACATCGGCGTCTCGAATCGCGTCGGCGAGCGTTGCTCGAGGGTCGTCTGCGGGTCTCGCAAACGCTGCGCGATATTCATCGAGCCCTGGCCGGTCTTCGCGAATGAGACCGTCGATATCCACCATGGTAATGCGCTCTCTGGAAACCCCGAGTTTGCACCACAAGCGCATGCTTCCGATGGCGGCCGCGCCGGCCCCGACACAGGTCACATTGAGGTCGGCGAGGCGCTTGTTTTGAAGTTGGGCAGCATTGATCAAAGCGGCTGCGGAAATGATTGCGGTACCGTGCTGGTCATCGTGAAATACGGGGATACCAAGGCGCTTTTCCAACGTCGTCTCGATCGAAAAACTTTCTGGCGCTTTGATGTCTTCCAGATTGATGCCACCGAAGGTCGGTTCGAGTGCCGAGACTACCTCGACGAACCTGTCCGGGTCGTCTGCGTCCACCTCAATGTCGAAGACATCGATGTCCGCGTACTTCTTGAAGAGTACAGCTTTGCCTTCCATCACTGGTTTGGCCGCGTACGGGCCGACGTTGCCGAGCCCTAGCACGGCGGTTCCGTTGGTGATGACGGCTACGAGGTTTCGCCTGATTGTATATTGACCGACCGTACTTCGGTCGCGGTGAATCGCTCGGCAAGGCTCTGCGACGCCTGGCGAATACGCGAGCGAAAGGTCCCGCTGCGTTTGAATCGCTTTGGTGGGAACGACTTCGATTTTTCCGTGGCGTCCATCGTAGTGGTAGGCAAGCGCGTCTTCTTTTCGAACCATGCGCGCAGCATAGCCGCTGCGAAGCCCGGGAGCGATGGTCAGCGAAGCTCGCTGGTCATCGCGGCTCGGATTTTTTCTTCTGCATCGTCATCGAGCAGACCGACGCACGTAACGCGGGCGTTTGATGGTTGAAAGAGGTCTCGCGCTAGGGCTTGAAGATCCTGTACACGCACTGAACGCGCGCGTTCCGCCAGCGAAGTGAGTGTGTCGCGTTGGTTGAACAACGCGTATACACCATATAGACCAGCGACCCCGGGTGCGTTGTCGAGGGTGGTGTGTAGGTCCCACAGGTAACGACGTTGCGCCTTGCTCCATTCAGGTTCGCCAACGGGATGCTCGCGAAACTCGCGCATCAGATCGAAGAACTCGTCGACCAATACAGGTACGTTTTCGTGCACGACCGCGGCCCCGAGCTCAAAGATGCCACAATCTTCGTACGGCTCGTCACGCGCAAAGGCGGAATAAGCAAGACCGCGTTCATCGCAAATGCGCGCATGCAGTCGCGCGCTCATGCCGTCGTCGAGTACTCGCGTGAGGAGTTCTAGAGTGACGTAGCGTGGGTCGCCGATCGCACAGCCGGGAAAGGTCATCCGTACTTCGGTTTGGCTTGCGCTATGTGTGACCGAGTGAACTCGCGTTCCTGTCGGACCGTTGCACGACGGAGACGCCGCGATTCGTCTGCCCGATGGGAGCTGACCAAAATGGTTCTGGATGGCGTGCTCGATCGCTGCCCTGTCGAACGCGCCAGCCACGCAGATCGCGGCGTTTCGCGCGCCGTAGAATTGACGATGATGGGCGTGCAGTTCCTCTACACTGAAGCGCCGAATATTGTCGATCGGCCCGGTGATCTTAAGGCCGAGAGAGTGTGGCGAAAAAAGCTGCTGGCGAACGACGTTGTCGATATCGATATCAAGGCCGTGCTCGTCGAGATCTTCAAGGGCTTCTTCGACAAGGATCTTTTTTTCTACATCCAGCCCCTCGAGCGCCGGGTGGCAGAACATATCAGCGAGATATTCGAGCCCTTGGGTGATGTTTTCGGTCGGCAACGTCACGTCGTACGCCGTGAAGTCGACATGGGTTGCGGCGTTTAGGGTTCCGCCAAGTTCTTCAATTGCGCGGTTGAGCTCCAGCGCGGAGGGAAAGCGTTTGCTTCCTCGGAACAGCATGTGCTCGAAAAAATGGCTAATTCCATTGTCATCCTCGGTCTCATAACGTGGACCAGACCGGAATGCGACGAAGATGGTGGCCGAATGCAGGTGTTCGAGCGGCGCTGTAACATAGCGGAGCCCGTTGGGAAGCTGGTGACGATACACCGTGTGGATTGGACGACGGATGGTCTTGCTAGGGTAGCGCGTTTTCCGTTCGACGGCCCGGTTTCAAGGCGATCACGTTCAAGACGACCCAGTTTCAAGACGACTCCGTTTCAAGACGACACGGCTTCGTCGTGATCTACTTTGCGGGCGCGGTCTCAGTGTCGTCGGCTGCGCCTTCGGTTTTCTTCTCGTCACCATAGAGAAGGATCGATGGGCTGACTGCGACATCGCCGGAAGATTCAGCGCGTTTTCGTAGCCCCGTGATGTACCCGTTGAGCGTTTCCCGCTGTTTGGATTGCATCAGACCAAGCATCAAGCGCTCTTTCGTATCCGCGGTGAACTTCTCTTTCTCGGGCAACACCCGAGATTGCACGCCGAAAATGAAATAGTCGTTGCCCAGTTGGATTGGCTGCTTCGGAAGCGGGTCTTCGACGCTCTGTGCGAAGGCGGCCTGTACCAGCGGACCCGAGTCGAAGGGCCCTTGAATCGGACTGTCGGTTCGCCCGAACTCCGTGGTTTCGGTGACCTGTGGAGCCAGCGGCGTGTCCTCTCGGCTTCCGAACTGACCCTGCAGCTCGTCCCACGTGGTTCCTGTGCGTACAGCGTCTAGGGCGACGGTGGCCGCTTTCTGCGCAAGCTTGGATGCGGAGGCTTCCCGATATAGTTCGTTCGCGAGCTCTCGTTTCGCTTCCGCTTTGGGGACATCCCCTTCGCGCTTATCTTCTACTTTGATGATGTGAAACCCGAACTGGGTCTCCACCACGTCGGATACTTCTCCGGGCTTCAAGCTGAACTGAACTTTGTCGAATTCTGCGACCATTCGACCGCGGGGATTGTAGCCGAGGTCGCCGCCCTTCTTGCTCGTACTGTCTTCGCTGAACTCCTTGGCGAGATTTGCGAAATCGGCCCCGGCGCGAGCCCGCGTCAATGCCGTCTCGATACGAGCCCGAGCGGTCTCTTTGACCTCCGCATCAGCATCGCTCGCGACTTTGATCAAGATATGACGAGCGCGCACTTGCGGTTCGAGATTGGTGAACCGATGAAGATTGTCTTTGTACTCGGTATCTAGTTTCTTCTCGTTTGCTTTCATCCAGCGTTGGATTTCCTGCTCCGAGGTATCGACGGTGTCAGCATAGAACCCTGGTGTGAATCGAACATATTTGATTTGAGCGCGGTCGGTCTCTCGAACAAACGCGTCCCATACTTCCTGCGGGCTCACTACCACGGTCGCCTGAATGGTTTCCCGCATTCGTTTGGCCAGCGTTTCTTCGATCTGCGCTTCCGCGAACTCGCCTACGCTGCGCCGAAGGTAATTCTGAATGAATTGCTTGGCTCGTTCAGGATCGAATTCGCCATTCGCGTCTTTTACGTCGATCGGAATCTCGCCGAGCTGACGGTACGATGCCGGCGCGCTCTGTCCCAAGCTGAAGAGCACCGTTCCTCGCGAAGCCAATCGCTTCATGACGTCGTCTTCCGATACACGAAAGCCGAGCTCGCGAGCCACACGGGCAAGGAGTGCGCGTTCGACGAAGCCGTCGACGACGGCTTGCCTCAACCCGAGCGCGCGCTGATTGGCGATCGGGTATCGATTGAACCCGGCGAGCACGTAGGAGGCCCGAAAGTCGCCCTCGCTCACGGTTTTTCCGTATACCCTTACCGCGTAGGAGGCTCCACCCGCGGTGCAACCCTCGGCTTGAGGCCCGCCGAACTGGATCACGAAGACCGCAGAAAGCAAGGTGACAAGCCCAATCAGAACGGCGGTTTGAAATTTGGATGCGATTTTCTCTAACATGGAACGTTACGAGCTCAGTTTGGGGCAGCGGAAGATAATTGAGCGTGGCATGGCTGGCAACCCGTCGCGCCCCGACCGTCATCGCTGTTGCGACCGAACTCGAGGTCATGGACATTGTGCGGCCCGCCGGCGGGCTTTTGTCCACTGAACACATTTTGCTCGTCGATCGCGTTACGCCATGACCGCTCGGAATCTGGGAACGCTCGTCATGATGGCTGTCGCCTTGCACGGGCTCGGAGGGACGTATGCTCGGGCGCAGCACCGATCGTACGTCACCATTCAGGTGGTTTCCGCCCGCCCGTCAACACCGCCCGACCGGCTGGCCGCGTTTCGCGAATGGGCGTCCCGCGCGGCCAGCGAGCAAGGGCTCGTGGTGACCCCGTCTGCCGAAGCATGGGTTCGCGAGCATGGGGCGACGATGGGAGTCACCAGAAGGAGGCTTGAGCGATTTTCTGAGGTCGAACGTCTGCTCGTGCGTGCGCGTGAACAAACTGCGGAACTCGAGGAGAAGGACGCCTTGCGGTCGCTTTCTCAGGCCGCGAGAATCGTGGAGGACCATATCGATGTTGCTGGCGCGTCGCATTGGCTGGCCGATATTCAGATCGCGATTGCGGTGACCGCCGCTCAAAGTGGACTCCAGGGAGTGGCGGACGCTGCACTGGAAAAGGCGATGACCCTCGCGCCCAATCGCGGGGTTCGCGCCGCGGAAGCGCCGCCTCAAGTCGCACGACGGGCCAAGGAGATCGCGGCGCGCGTCATGCGCGGGCCCGTCGGCATGCTCGATGTGCGGACCCGGCGTCCGGGCGCACGCGTGTTTGTCAACGACCGGTTCGTGGGAACCACACCCGTGCGATCCCGGGTTCGGGTAGGGCGACATGCGGTGCGGCTAGAAGCCAAAGGCTACAAACCCTACGGGAGGCTGGTCGACGTATTTGAGGGTTTGCGGGCGCCGTGGTTTGTGCGTTTGGCACGCGCGGAGCAGATTTCATCGGCCGTCGTGCTTGATCGCGCGCACCAACAAGGCGACGTGCGTGCCGCTGCGGCGGAGATCAAGAATGTGTTTGATGCGACCGACGCTGTCGAACTATGGGCAGTCAAGGTGGGTGCGGGGCCTCGAGTGCGGGCGCACGTTACGGTGTGTACCCCTCGGGGCTGTTCAGCGCCGCACCGGGTTGAAGGAGCAGACGGTTCGTGGTCGCCTGCCCGTCCGAAAACAAAGTCTGGACGAGTCCTCACTCGTCAGCTGACGGACGCCGATCGATGGCTCGAACGGAGGATCGACACGGCCAAAACCTATCCCTGGTATCGAAGGTGGTACGTGTGGGTTGCGGCCAGCGCTGTTTTGGCGGCGGGAGTTGGGGTCTGGGTGATCCGAAATCAACAAGAACCCGACCCCGTTCGAGACACGGTGATCGATTTTGGCGATCTCGCGGCACCAGAGTAGCGCACCCGCGTGAACGAGTTGGACGCGGCAGATTGGGTTGGGTATGCTCCCGGCGCTTTGTACGTGGTTGGCGATTAAGGCAACAGGCGAACCAAGAAAACAGGCGAACCAAGGAAACAGGGGAGTAACTGCGTGACCGGTGAATCGACTCCGCCGCCTTCCGGTGGAGGAATGACCTACGCTCTCGTCGGCGTGGCGCTGCTCGCGGGCGCGGGCGGGCTTTGGTACTGCTCCCAGGGCCCGAAGGAAGAGCCCAAAGCGGAAAAGCCCGTGGAGCCTCCTGCGCCGCCGCCGAGGCCGAGCAGCCAATTCGCCGACGAGTTTGAAGTGCCTGAGGAGGAACCGGATGCGAGCGCCGAGCCGCCGCCTGCGCCAACAAAAAAGCGCATCGTGTACGTCGACCGCAAATGCAACGGAGACATCCCGCGCGAAGCGCTGATGTCCGTAGTGGGCCAAAATCGGAGACAAGTTCGAGCCTGCTACGAGCGTCGTCTGAAAGTGAACAACACGTTGCAAGGGCGACTTAACGTACGTGTGATCGTCAATCGCAACGGCAGCGTTTCTCAGGTTCGAGTCGGCGGCTCATTGCGCGACAGCGAAGTCTTCTCGTGCGTCCGAGAGCTTGCGCGGCGCTGGAAGTTCCCTTCTCCCTCGAAGGGAGCATGCGCAGAGGTAAGCATTCCGTTCAGCCTCACGCCAAGAAGCTGAGTCGTGTTGCTGTTTAATTTGAGGGTCTGGCCGTTTTCTATTTGAGGGTCTGGCACTCAGACCCTCTCGTCGGGGTACGACCCCGCCGATTCACCCAAGCTCCCCCGCCAGGAGGCACGTGACGTGGTTGCGTAAGGGGTTTACTGCTGGGGCCCCGCCGCTCTGCGGTGGGGCGGCCGCGAAAGCGGCCGGAGTCGGGCGGAGGACCCGCGCGGGTCGTACCCGCGTGGGGGAGGGTTTGCTTCAAACCCTCCAAGCAACACAGCTCCCCCGCCAGGATGCACGTGACCGGGTTGTGTGAGTGGTGAACTGTTGGGGCCCCGCCGCTCTGCGGTGGGGCGGCCGCGAAAGCGGCCGGAGTCGGGAGGGGACCCGGCGCGGGTCGAACCCGCGTGGGGGAGGGTTTGCATCAAACCCTCCGAACAACACAGTCGGGCGGGGGACCCGCGCGGGTCGTATCTGCGGCTTGACGGATCGGTGGGTTGCCACTATCGCGCCGATGTCGCGGACCAATAGCTCATGGAGGCACGGGATGAATTCGGCAGTTTGGAACCGGCGCCAGATGATCAAGCTTGCTCTTGCCGTTGCGTTTGCTGGAACTTCAGCGTGCGTTGCGACGACCGAAGATACTGACTCCGAGTCGGATGTCTCGAAACAGACGGGCTGCGTCATCACCAGCCAGTCTCAACTTCTTCGGATGAAGAAAGCAGGAGACTGGCGTATTATCGCCCCCCAGGGCGGCACTTTGGTCGAGCATGCCCAGTCTGCGCTTTGCCGAGTCGAGCTCAACCACGCTGACTTGTCGAACACAGATCTCAGCGGGCTAAATCTCTTGGGAGCCCAGCTCCAATACGCCGTGTTAAAAGGCGCGAATCTGACCAACACGATTTTGAGGGGCGCCGACTTGAGGTTTGCTGTTTTGGACGGCGCCACATTGGACGAAGCGGACCTGAGTAGTAAAGCGCGGTTGGCCGCAGCGCGTCTCGATCGCGCGTCGCTGGTAAATACCAACCTGGCCAATGCCATCGGTCCGTATGCATCGTTCAAAGAAGCCAATCTTACCGCAGCGGACTTCTCCGATTCATGGTTTCCGGGTGCGAAATTTGACGGTGCAGACGTCATGCAGACGAAGTTCACTAACTGTAATTTGGGGTCCCCGAGCTTTCTTGGCGCCCAAAACTATGTGCATGCGTTTTTCGACGGCGATACGCTTATTCGGTGCTTTGACAAGGTTCCTGTATTTCCCGGCGACACGGTTCCGGAAGGTACCTGGCATTCATCGTGTCAGACAAAGCTTCGTTTCTCATATCGACATCCTCCGGCTCAGTAGCCTGCGAAGCGGAGCTGGCCGATAGAGAGCGGATGCCTTGCGCTTCGAGCACGTCTCGAAAGTAAAATGCTATGTGGCGAAGCTGTCCGCGGGAGACGCACCCAAACCCTCTCGTTCGGGATACGATTCCGAACGATTCACCCAAGCTCCCCTGCCAGGATGCACGTGTTCTGGTTGTCTAATGTGTGTACTGCAGTCGTCTGTTCGCACAATCACCGCAACGAATGTGCGACGCGTAACCGGGGCCCCGTCGCGAAGCGATGGGGCGGCCGTTAGCGGCCGGCGGCGGGTGGGGGGCCCCGCGGAATCGTATTCCGCGGGGGGAGGGGCTGCGGCCAGCCCCTCCAATTTATTGAGTCAGCTCGGTGCTGATTTCGCCAGGGTCGATGGTGCCGTCGGTGAAGAAGACGATTTCGTCGTTTTCGTCAAAGACGAAGAATGAGTAGAAGTCTGGGGTGGGAGGCTCGAGGTCTTGAACAGCGACTCGGAAGCGGAAGCCTCGCCGGCCGTTGAATTTGCCTGAGCCGAATACGTCGGCGAGCACGGCGCCGTTTTGTTGGCATCGAACTTCGTCGGCGCGTCCGAAGAAGGTTGTGCGCCGATAGCGACGCTTGCCGTCTTTCACGCGCGGGCCGATGTGTACCCAGAAGCCTCGTGCGGCTTCTCCTTCGATTTGGCTTGCTCGTCCGAGCACCAATGTTTTGTCGCCGAGAAATCCAAACCCTTTCACTTTGCAGCCGCTCGCGCTGACTGCGAGCGACGCGGTGGCGCCGGCAACGTCCGTTTCTTCGGCCCACACGTCAGTGTTTTCCCCGACGCCAATGTTTTGCTCGACGTCTGTGTCTCCGACCTCCGAAATGCAGCCCACCCCCGCTAATAAGAGCACGATCATACAGGCATACTTCATGAGACGCCCCCTCCCCTCATTTGTGTTTTGTCGCTAGTGTGCAAATATTGTTCACTCAGGTCAAGGTAGGTTCAGTACTATGTTGGGGGTGGGGCGGATTGCAGTGGGTCCGGGGCGCTTGTGCGTCGTCATCGGGGTTGTCGTGCTCGCATACGCCGGGTGTGGGGAGCGGGCGGCGCTCGAGATCGGCGGAAGCTGCGAACTCAATAGTGAGTGCGATTCACCATTGGTATGCCGGCTCGGCCAGTGTGGTCAGGAATGCCGCTCGTCGCGCGATTGCCCGGCTGGTCTTGGTTGCGTGCGCGACAATGGGCTTGGGGTTTGTTTCGCTCAATCGTGCGTGCTGACGAGCGACTGTCCCGACGGGCTGACCTGCAGCAATCAACAGTGCACGAACGTGTGCGAGCGCGATCGCGACTGTCCACCCGGCGCGCGATGCGTCGAGGATCAAGACGGGACCAAGGGTTGCTTCGATATGTCGGAGTCGAGCTGCGCGCGCAATAGTGATTGCCCAAGCCCGCTCATCTGTGCCCGCGACAAGCGCTGTCGGGATCAATGTCAAACCGATCGAGACTGCCGAGATGGGCGTGTCTGCGATACCGGCGCATCTCCTCGCGTATGCGTAGAGCCCGGAAGCAATCCGGATGGTGGGGTGAATCAAGGGCCCGTTCAGTCGGTGTCATTACTTCGCGCGGGAGGCATCCACGTATGTGCCGGTCGCAGCGCGAGCGAGCTTGGATGCTGGGGGTCAAACGGTTCAGGCCAGCTTGGAGTCGAAGGAACAGGGGGTTCCGCGACGCCCATCGCGCCCAACCTAAGCCCGCTTGACGTGACCAATATTGCCGCAGGAACTCAGTTCACCTGCGTGCAAATGACCTCAGGTCTCTTTTGCTGGGGCGACAACAACTCCGGTCAACTGGGGCGAGGGTTCGCCTCGATGGTCGACCAGGCCAATCCGAGCGCAGTCGTTGGCCTTGCGCGCTCCGATGCGCTCGCAGCGGGTCGCGCTCATACTTGCGCGCTGACCGATGGCACGCTTCGGTGCTGGGGCGCAAACAATCGAGGGCAGCTTGGCAATTCGAGCGCTTCCGACCCGCAAACTGCGCCGATCGAAGTCGTCGGTTTGTCCGGCACTCCAGTAGACGTGGTGGCGCGCGCAGACCACACGTGTGCGCTGATCGAAGACGGAACCGTTCAGTGCTGGGGAAACGGCGAAGACGGTCAGCTGGGCATCGGAACCAAGCCATCTCAGAACGGCCCGGAGACCGTCGTTGGCTTAAGCGACGCCGTCGAACTGGCCGCGGGAACGCGCCACGTATGCGCGCGCCGTCAAACCGGGCAGCTTGTGTGCTGGGGCAACAACGACAATGGTCGATTGGGCACCGGCATGAGGCCGCCAGCGTCCGATGAAGAGCTCACCCCCGCCCCGGTGTCCAACATCGTCGATGCCACCGATATTAGTGCAGGAGCCCGTCATACCTGCGCGGTGACATCCCGCGGGGTTGAATGCTGGGGCGACAACGCACAAAGCCAGATCGGAAAAGACCCTGGGATGGCGGGGGACTCAGAACTCCCGTCTCCCGTCACCGGGCTCGGCGGAGCCTCGGGCGTCACCACCGGGGATGCGTTCTCGTGCGCGCGCGTATCCGATACGGTTCAGTGTTGGGGGAGCCTTTCGCCCGGTCTTGGCGGCGGCCCCCGGGGAACTCCGAGTCATATGCCCATCACCGTGGTGTGGCCGACGTCATGAACCGCGCGCTTCTCATACAGGTGTTCGTCGGCGTGTTGTGGTGCGGGCTGGCTCTATCGTGCGACCGAGCCCAACTCCGGATCGGAGAAACGTGCGAGCTCAATAGCGACTGCGACGAGCCGCTGGCCTGCCGTCTCGATCGATGTCGCACAGAATGCATCGACTCTCGCGATTGTGGCGCGGGGCTCAGTTGTCTTTCCGCGGACCAAAACGACGGTGGCGGTTGCCAGCTTCCCGATGAACGCAACTGCGCGCTCGATTCGGATTGCGGCGAGTCTCTGGTATGTCGTTTCAATACATGCACGACTGAGTGTGCCGAGGATCGCGACTGCGTCGATGGGGCTCAATGCGATACAACCGACGACGGTGGGCGTGCATGTGTCGAACCCACGCAAGAGCTGTGCATCTACAATAGCGATTGTCCGGAGCCGTTCGTGTGCGGCGCCGATCAGCAATGTGATTTCGAGTGTGTGGAGGATCGAGACTGTCCCCGCCCGCGGATTTGCGAAAACATGCTGTGCGAACTGCCAGACGTGGCTCCCTGAGTTGGGGGCCCGGTTGTGTGAGGTAGCGAACGTTGGTCGTGATTTGCCCGAGTCAGCCGAATCGAGCGCCTCTTGAGCGTGTTCCGAGCCGACCCAAAAAGAAGGCTCAACCCACGATGGACTGTCCAACACGCGGCGCCAGCCGTGATACGATATACACCGGTTGGGCTATTGGCTGACCCAACCCGGAAGAGAGCTTAAGTCATGAAACACGTCAGTGCGGTCAGGCACGGTGTTTCATGCGCCTTGGGGGTCAACGAATGGGCGCATTGACCAAGACGGTCGAATCCGACGATAGAATTGGGCGCGTACTTCTCGAAAAGCTCGAAGTCATACGCCGAATCGGTGGTGGCGGCATGGGCGCAGTATATGAAGTGAAACACTTGCTCACCGGGCACCGCCGAGCCCTCAAAGTGGTACGCCGTGAGTTTGCGGACAAACCACGGTTCATGGCGCGATTACTTCGTGAAGCCGCCGTCGCGGGAACTTTGCAAACGCCCTACGTGGTGGAAACGCTAGATGCCGGTCGTCTGGATGACGGCGCGGCGTATGTGTTGATGGAGCTGCTGGAAGGCCAGTCGCTGCTCGATCTAATTCGCAAGACGGGTCATCTCGATTCCCGCATGGTTGCCTGGATCGTGGTTCAAGTGTGCGAAGGGCTTTCCGTGGCGCATCGCGCAGGCATCATTCACCGCGATATGAAACCCGAGAACGTATTTCTCTCGCGCGCCCCGGGCGGCGCGGAACAAGTGAAGATACTCGACTTTGGTATCTCTCGGTTTCCAGAGAGCGCGGAGACTGTGCCTACTCGATTGACGGCGGAGGGCTCGATTCTCGGGACGCCGTTTTACATGTCCCCAGAGCAAGCTGCGGGACGACAGCTCGACGAGCGATCCGACATCTACTCTCTGGGCGTGATGATGTATGAAGCGCTGACCGGTCGGCTTCCTTTCGAAGCAACTCAAATGGGGGAACTGTTTCTCAAGATCGGAGCGGGAGAATGCGCCCCGGTATCGCATTACCGGCCGGACCTCGACAAACGTTTGGTCACGGTCGTGCACAAAGCGTTTCACCGCGACATCGGTCGTCGGCATCCGAGCGCAGACGAGCTTCGCGAAGCGCTCCTGCCGTTCGCGGAGGATCATTCCGCGCTCCAGACCGTTCCCTCGGACAATTCCTCGCCTCTGTCAAACGATTCGAGGGTTACTGTGGCGTACGCCGACGGGAGGGACACTCCGGAGCACAACTTCGCAGACACCATCATCGGGCCATCGTCGTTCGCGACGAACCCCGAACGACGCCACCGTATCCAACGCGTATTTGAGCGAATTCGGACTCGTGGATCTCTGGTATTGCTGGGCCTCGCGGTGGTCGTCGCGCTCGCGCTGGCGGTGCCGTTGCTGCTGTCCCGCGGAGCACGAGACGAGCCTGTCATCTCCGGGCCAAACGTTAATGTGGGAACGGCGGCCCTCGAGCCCAACGATTTCCAGGCTTCTCCGACACGAGCCCATGGAGAAGACGCGCGCGGCGCGATCGATTCCAAGGCGGGGGCTCAAACCGAGCCAGGCGGCGAAGAACAGGCGGTGGATGCTGGCGCTCGGGTTGTCGATGGGAACGCTCGGCCCCAGATACCTGCACGAAAACCGAAACGGTCTCATCGGCGAGCTCGCCGGGCCGGCTTGGAATCGAACCCGTACTAGTGGTTGGTACGAAAGGCAGCGACATGGTGAACAGTCGGGCGTACAACGTCCGCAATTGCCTATTCATGGTGGTTTGCTCCGTGACGCTGGGGGTTTGCGTGACGGACACTTCCTTCGCGCAAGAGCCATCTCGAAAGGACAGCGCCCGCGAGCATTTTCAGCGCGGCATGGAGTTCTACGAGGAAGGTCGCTACGATGCGGCGCTAGCCGAGTTTCAGCGCGCGTATGATCTCGCTCCCGCGCACCAGGCGCTCTACAACCTCGGCCGAGTCCATGCGGCGCTTGGACATGCGGTGGAATCCGCCCGAGCCTACGAGCAATACCTCAAAGACGCACGGGGTCGGGTGCCGCGCCGAAAAATACGAGAGGTACGTGCCGCGCTACGACGGGAGCAATCGCGTATCGCTCGGCTGGTGGTCGATACCCCCGTGCGAGGTGCCGTCGTGAGCATTGACGGCAGCGATGTCGCGTCGACACCGCTCACCGAGCCGATTTTTGTGAGCGCGGGGTCCCATACCGTCGAAGTTCGGGCACCCGGCTACGCATCATCGAAGCGGTCGATACGCGTCGCGGGCGGGGTAGAACGCCGCATCAAGGTGGACTTGAGCCGCATGGTGGAACGCAGCGGCACCTTGCGCATCGTCACCTCGGTTCCCGGAGTAGACGTGCAGGTCGACGGTCGTCCAGTTGGACGCACGCCGCTCGACGCGACGGTGCCCGTAGCGTCCGGCGAGCACGAAGTTACGGGGACGCGCCTTGGGTACAAAGCAGCGCGCCAGACTGTTCAAGTGCCGGATGGCGCCGAGTTGAACGTGCGCCTCGAACTTGTTCGGTCCGAGCATCCGCGGACCGATGCCGTGGGACGATTGCGGCTGCGTCTCCCCGATGCCCCGTACGTGCTTCGAGTGGATGAGGAGGTCATCAGCACGCGTGACAATTTGCTAAGCCTTCCCGCGGGAGTGCACCAAATCGATATTGAGATGGCTGAGCGACGTCCCTTTTCCCAGCAAGTCACCGTGCCGGTGGGTTCCGCTGCGGACATCGTTCCCGCTTTGGAGTGGACGCCAGACGCTCAGGCATCGCGCTATCGCACTGCGCGCCGCCGTCGCCGCGTGGGAAAAGGGCTTCTGATTACGGGATTGCTCGTCGCGGGAGGCTCAGGGGGCGTGCTCGGCTGGAATGAGCGCGAGATCACGCGAACCGACGATGAAATTTTGGCCATTTCCGATGAATGCCGTGTTGACTGCGCAGACTCGGTGAGAGAACGAGGCGAATCCTTAAGGGATGATCAGTCTCGCCAAGATGTTCTGCGCGCAGTGAGCATCGTGGGCGTTGCCCTCGGCGCGGCCAGCATGGCCACCGGAATTGTGCTGTGGGTGGCAACGCCCGGGGATAGAGAAATCGACCGAAAGGCCCGCTTCACATCCCGCGTGCACGCCGGCCCCGGCTCCATTACATGGCGCTCGGCTTTTTGAGGGTTTGGCACCCAAACCCTCTCGTCGGGGTAGGACCCCGCCGATTCACCCAAGCTCCCCCGCCAGGATGCACGTGAGTTGGTTGCGTGAGGGTAATCTGCTGGGGCCCCGCCGCGTAGCGGTGGGGCGGACGCGAAGCGGCCGGACTTAGGACACAGCCATACCCTCCAACGACACAGTTGGAATAGCTCGCGCGACTTCAGGTCACCGCAAACAGCACAGAGAAAGCAGTTCACCCCAACACCGCACGACGAGAGCAAGGGGGCGTAGGGGCCCCCGCGCAGCGCGAAGCGGCG
>JANQQS010000165.1 GCA_028284955.1 Myxococcota bacterium
CGCAACTTTCACGTGTACCGCGGCACGGACGGCAGCCAGTTGCTCAAGCAGTGCAACACCAGCGGGACGATTCACGAGTTTCCTATCGTCGTGGATGTCGACAATGACGCACGGGCGGAAGTGGTGCTGACGGAGAACAACTACGGCATCAATATGTGCGACGACGATGCGACGCCGTCTACGAACGGCATCCATGTGTACGGCCACCCGGATGGCGAATGGGTTGGCACGAAGCGAATCTACAATCAATTCTCGTACCACATCACCAACATCAACGAAGACGGAACCGTACCCAAACGGGAAGAGCCGCATTGGCGGTTGCCTGTGACCAATAGCTTTCGGAAGAACATCGCGCTCTTCGACGTTCCTGACTTGATCGCGGAAGACTTAGAGGTCGGTAACGGCATGTGCCCGGAGCACCTAGAGCTCTCCGTCCACGTCATCAATCGAGGCGCTGCGGTTTCAGCTCCGAACATACCCGTCAGCTTCTTCTTGGTGGCAGATGACGGGGCCAAGACCTACGTGGGCCAGAGCTTCACCTCAAAGCGACTCAACTCCGGCGACTTTGAACGCGTCACGTTCGCCTACCCGGTGGCGAAAGAGCAGCTCGACAATACGCTGCGTTTCATGGCGTCAATCAACCATCCGGATCACGAACCGCTCACCGAGCTGCGCGAGTGTCACACCGACAACAATGATTCGGAGACCGCGGAGGACGAATGTAAGGCATTGTTCTAACGCGGATTAATCTCGGCATGGGATGTAGCGCAGGAGAAATGTGCGATGGCGGATAAACGCGTCCGAAGTTCGATGTTTGGCGTCTGCGGTCGGGCCACCGTGGCTTGTCTCATGATGGCTGCGACGTCCGCTTGTTCGAGCGAGTCATCTCGGGCGGACGGCGAAGGCATGCCGGAAGATGACGCGGTGTCCAGAGCCAACGAGACACCCGTTGCGTGCAAACGGGATATCGACTGCGAACGAGGGTTCGTGTGCGACACGAACGCTGGGGAATGCATCGCGGATGACGAGCACTGCATGCCGCAACCGTCCGCGCTGTCGGACGAGTTTGACATGCGCGAAGAGTGGTCGTGGACGGGGGATGCGGAGGTGCTTCCGGATCACGAGCAGGTGATGATGACGCCGATCGTCGCAAACCTAACCGACGACAACGGAGACGGGCGCATCGACGAGCGCGATGTGCCGGATGTGATGTTCCATACCTTTGCGGGTTCCAACTATCTGAACAACGGAGTGTTGCGCGCGGTGTCGGGAGACATCGGCGCGCGGGTTTGGCCCAGCGCAGACCCCGGGTACCGCACCCTGCCGATTTCCCAGCTGGCGGTGGCCGACGTGTCGCCAGATTCTCCGGGACCAGAAATCGTGGCTTGCGAGGTACAGGTCGGCCAGACTCCAGAACGCTCGCTGATCATCTTGGCGAGCGACGGGTCGGTGTTTCATCGTTTTCGAG
This sequence comes from Myxococcota bacterium, assembly GCA_028284955.1. GTDB lineage: Bacteria > Myxococcota_A > Polyangia > Polyangiales > Houyiibacteriaceae > JANQQS01. Next base: position 1,469 of record JANQQS010000165.1, read on the forward strand.
ACGCACCGAACCAAATCGAATGCGCCGTCGCGTCGCAGCCTTCGGTGGGCGATATGGATGGCGATGGGATGCCAGAAATCGTCGAAGGTCTGTCCATTGCCCATGGCGACGGGACCGTCGTGCGCAAGATCGATGGCCCCGAAGCGCGATCGGTACTCGCCAACATCGACGACGATGAAGACCTCGAGCTTGTGACGCCGCGAGGCGCGTACAACTACGACGGGTCGCCGGTTTGGGAAGCAACCGATGATCGCCCGCCGGCGGGCTTTCTCGCCGTCGCCGACCTCGACGCGGACCCAGCAAACCCTGCCCCAGAGATCGTGGTGACGTTTGCGCGCGAACACGAGATGTGGGTCCTCGAAGGCGCGACTGGTGAAGTTCGCTGGAGCGGAAAAGACATCAACCCCGCGGGAACCACCCCCTCAGAACCCTTTGGCGGCCTGCAGGGAGGGGGGGCGCCTCTCCTCGCCAACCTTGATGAAGATGCCGCGCTAGAGATAGGGGTAGCTGGCGGGTTCGCCTACGCGACATTCGACCACGGCGGAGTCGAGATATGGAATCGCGCGGCGATGGACCTTTCCTCGCGAACCACTGGCGCAAGCGCGTTTGATTTTGACGGCGATGGATTCGCCGAGGTGCTCTACAGCGATGAACGCAACTTTCGTGTGTTTCGAGGCTCCAAAGGCGAGGAGCTTGTGAAGCGATGCAATACCAGTGGCACCGTCTCCGAATTTCCCATCGTCGCAGACATAGACAATGACGCGAGCGCCGAAATCGTCCTCGCGGAAAACAACTTCGCCTTCAATTTTTGCGAGGACGGCACTCCCTCAAGCCACGGCATTCACGTGTTCGGTGATCCAGACGATGCGTGGCCAAGCGCGAGACGCATCTTCAATCAATTCTCCTACCACATCACCAACATCAACGAAGACGGCACCGTGCCAAGGCGAGAGAAGCCCCACTGGGCGTCTCCGCGCACGAACAGCTACCGGCAGAATATCGTGGCAGGTTGCGAGTAGCTGCGCCGAAGCCCCAGTTTTTCGTCGCGATATTCGGCTCAGAACCTTCGGGCTCAGAGCGCTGGCGGAGTGGTTGGGTAGAGCTCTTTGGTGCGGATGGTCTCGTTGACGATGTAGCCAATAGAGTCGACCAGAATGGCATTATGCATATGCCATGCAGAGAACCACCGTGATATTGCCACACGACCTAAAGGCTAGAGCGTCCCGCCGGGCTCGGGAGCTTGGGGTGTCCCTTCGCGAGCTGATTCGAACATCGCTGGAAGCCGCCGTGGCGAAATCCCGAGCTCCAAACGAAGACTCGTTTTTGAGCGACGCGGCAACCTACGATGAACGAGTTCCCGCCGATTTGTCGCAGCGGCATGATGAGTACTTGTACGGACAAGCGGATTGATTTTCGTCGATACAGGGCCGCTCCTCGCGCGGTACTTGGTTCGCGACCAGTTCCACGCCCGAGCGACACGTTTGTGGGCCAAGATCGCGAAGTCTCAGCGTCGATGCTACACCAGCAATTTCGTGTTGGACGAAACGCTGATCTTGCTTGGTCGTCGCGCGAGTCACGCGTTTGCGGCTGATCGCGCTCGGCAGATATATCAATCAAGCGTGCTTCGGATCGTGCGACCGGAACTCCAGCACGAAGAGGCCGCCATTGCTCTATTCGAGAAGTTTTCTGATCAGGAGGTGAGCTTCACCGACTGCATTTCGTTTGCGCTGATGAAAGAACGAAAGTTGCGCGTCGCGTTTTCGTTCGACCGCCACTTCCGCGAGGCCGGCTTCGAGCTCTTCAACTGACCGTGCCTCGCTATTCAGCTGAGCTCAACGTCTTGTGGCCGCGGTATTCGAGCAGGCCTTCGCTGCTGTTGAATCCTGAGCCGGACATGCGGGTGAAGCGGCCGCTGACGGTGGCTTTGTTGCCCGCGACGAAATCCGTGGGAATGGGGAGGATGCCGGATTCGGCGGGAGGCGCTTCGACTTTGCCGCGTTTGGCTTTTTCGATCGCTTCGTCGATTTGATCTTGGTTTTCTGCGTACCCGGCTACCATCAAACGCTTGGTGGCGTCGGTTTCGCCGGCCGTGTCGGCGATCCACATGTGAGGCGCGGCGGGACGGTCACAGGGTTCTTCTTCGCATTCGGGCGGCATGTAGACTTCAACGATGAAGCCGGTGACTTGCAGCTCTGTATCCATGGTGTTGCGGATGCGCTTACGCACGCCGTAGACGCTATACGATCCATCGGGGTAGGTCGTGGGGTGAGGCGGGGGAGGGAGTTTGGGAACGGGCGGGAGGCTCGGTTCGACTTCAGGCAGCCGTTCCACTTTGAGATTGGCTTGGGCCGACGAATCGCAGGCCACAAGCGCGCCCGCGAGCAACAGGGCGCACGCTCCCGAAAGCGCGGTCGAGACAGCGTTCGGCGGTCGATGGAAGCGGTCAAAAAGAGCTTTCTTGAGCGGTGAATTCATGAATCATCCCGGTGGTTCGCGCGTGGTTTGGAGTCAAAACGGTAGCATGGTCGCGAGCTCCTGGACAACAACGCTATGCGTTGCCCAAGCTCCTGTCTTATCTCCGTGACGCCTGAAATTACTGCGTTTTGGGGTGCTCGCAGCGCTGGCCGCGTTTTTTGGCGTGCTGTACTCGTGGCCGAAACGTCGGATCGCGAGCAATCTTTCGGAGCGCTTTGCGCGCGGCGGGAGAGCCGAGCACGGTCAGTGCGTCGACCGCGTGCAGCGCCACATCCACGTCGCCGGTCCAGGGGCTCGGTCCTTGAGCGCGCTCCACGAGCTCGACCAGCGCGGGGACCGCTTGTTTCACGCACAAGCGCTCGGCGAACGCCACCGCCGCGGTTCGAACTTCGGGCCATTCTTCTTCGCGGCGAATCGTTGATTCGATTTGTTTCCAGGCGTTGCGGTCGTTCTGCGCGCGCAAGCCGTCGATGGCTGCCGCCCGCACGCCATGTCGTGTGTCGTTTACGGCGGCGCGAAGTACCGCGCGGCTCGGCGGGTAGGGCGCTAGCGCGGTCACCGCGTTTTTGCGGACACGCGCAAATGGGTCGCGCTGCGCGAGACGGGCTGCCCGCTCGAGGTCTTTCCGCGCCGGACGATACCCCGGCGATGAATCGAGCAGGGCTTGTATCGCAGCCGAGCGCACGCGCGGGTACGGGTCGCGCAGCGCGTGGCGAAGCGCGTTCAGTCGTTGCGGGGATGCAGCCTTGGCGCTCGAGCGGAGGCGCACGTTCAAGGCGCGCAGCGCTTCACGGCGGAGCATCCACTCTTTTGCGCGTCGCGCCTGTCGAGCAAGCCAGGCGTTGAAGTTTTGTCCCCCATCGTGGGGTTGCTCCGCATCACGTGGAGGCTGCCCGGGGGTCAGGAGCGCCATCGCACGCACCAGTCGCCATCGGTCAACGAACTCCACTGCTTCGTTCAGGTTGCGCGCGAGGATGGTTCGGACGGCTGCGCGAATTTCAAAAGGCGGCGCGCGTTCGGCCGAGACCGAGGCGAGGGCAAGCCCGACGGCGACCTGCGCATTCACAGGGGGCGTTTTGGCGAGCCATGCGCGGATGGCGTTCTCCGGTGAGACGACCTTTTCTGAGGAGTCGGGTTTCTCTGAGGAAGCGTTCACAACGAACGTCGACGTGCCGCGCCGCGCTTGCCTAAGCGCGTTCCGAAGGGCCTGTCTCAACGCGGGACGCTCGGTGCCGCCGGGGGCTTCGATAGCCAGCAGAAGTGGCGTCACGGCGAGCGTGGTTCGGTGTTCGGCGAGTCGGAGCGCGAAGTCGTTCGATTTGTCAGACACTCCGTCGTCGGACAGTGCTTCACCGGACAAGAGCTCAGGGAGGTCGCGCGCGTCGATGTCGATATGCCGGGCGAGCGCGTCGATGGCGAGGTCACGAGCCTGTCCGTTTGCTCGCCGAGCGGCTGCGCGCACCGTTTCGAGCGCGACCCGCCGTGCGTCTGCGATGGCGTTGGCCGGCGGTGCCCCGGGTGGAAGTTCGTGTGCTGGATGATCGTGGGGCGGATTGCGTGGTGGGTTGGTTGGTTCCGGGTCGACAGGCCGGGGGTCGGTCGATGGGACGCGGAGACGTTTGGTGGCGAGGAGCTCGTCCAGCGCGCGCACCGCGTGCCGCTGTCCCGTGGGGCTGAGCGCCGGCCAGTGTTCATGAATCGCGGTCGCGCCCCGTGCGCCCAGCCGAACGAGTGACCGAGCGGCGGTGCGGGCGCGGTCGCTGTGATTAAGCTCAGCGATCAGTGCGCCGAGGTTTGCGCTCTGGTCCTTGCCGAAATCAAGGTCGGTATACGCGCGCACTTCGGCGAGCCCCGCGCGCACCGGTCCCGCTCCGCGCCGCTGCACGCGGTCGAGCACGACGGAAAGGCATCGAGTGCGTATCGGCGCAGGAAGCGAAAACCACACCGGCTTTTCCGGTGGTTGTGTTTCGCGGGAGGGTTTCAGCGTGCCGCGCGACGGCAAAACCAGGCGTGCGACGCCACCATCGGTGACCAGGAGCACGCTGCGCACATCGGCAAGCCCAGCCATCGAACGACGCGATGCTGAACGAACCGAACCCGAACGACGCGATGCTGAACGACTGGGTACCCGGATCGACACGGCGCGGATGGGCATGCCGCTTTCCCACCGCGCGGTCACAAACTCCCCCGTCCCATCTCCGCCGTGACCCTCGATCCACGCCGTGGCGGGGTTGTTGTCGGTCAGCGCGATGGGCGCGGCAACTGCGTCCACATGAGCGGGCGTGCGCACGCTGGATGACGCGGAGACAAACTCCAACGCGTCAAGCAGCGGCGGGTTGGTTGGTCCTGGGCTTTCGACAGTACCGCGCAGCTCGGAGGCGCGTTGAACTTGCTCTTCTGACAACCGAGGCAGAACTACCGGGCGGAGGGACAGACGCGTCGGGTCGACGGCCCGCGGCGCGAGCAGCGCATCGGGTTGACCGCAGATCCGCGTACGTTCCCGGCGTGTCCCGACGACCACGTTGAGCGCGCCGTCTCCGGTGAAATCGCGGACTTCCAGCACATCGGTGAGGCGTTCCCTAGGGTCTCCGCGTGGGTAGAGGTGCCCCGTCCACAGAACTTGAGGCCCTTTTCGGGTCGCGGTGACGATGGCGGCCGCAGTTTTTGCGGCCTTTGATTTGCCGTGATGCATCGTGACGCGAACCGTCGCCACGCGCGCGCCTCCGCCCAGGTCTACTTCGCGAATATTCACTTCACGCGCGTTCGATTCACGTGCCTCGGCTTCGGACACTCGGGGCAGTGGCATGAGATGGTCGAGGTGCTTGTTGCCAACCCGCACCTTGAGCCGGGCGCCTTGTTCGGTGCTTTGCACTTCGACTTCGGCGGTTTTCGCAGGTCGGCCGAGACGCACCGTACTCTTGGCGGGCAGCGAATCGGCGGCGGCGGTCACTGGCGCTAGTAAGCCAACCAGCCCGCATAACCCCAGAACGGTTGCGCCCGTAGTGGGCTCTTTCTTGGGGGCGCGCGTTTCGTTCGGTGAGTCGCTCACGAGATATCCTCGGTCGAGTTGAATCGTGCGGTCGGCCAAGCGGACCACGTCGGGGTCATGAGTCGCGACGATGATGGTGCGACCCGCCGCGCGAACCGATTCGAGCGTTTGAGCGAGCTGCAGAGCGGAGAGGCTGTCGAGCCCAGCGGTGGGTTCATCCATGAGGAACACCGGAGCGTCTTGATACATCGCGCGCGCGATGCAGATGCGCTGGCGCTCGCCAACCGACAAGTTTTGGCCTCGTTCGGCGAGCATCGTGTCCATCCCTTCAGGTAAAGAGGAAATGATAGAGTCGGCGCCGGCCGCTTTTGCTGCGCGCCAAAGCTGTGGTCGGTCGGCATCGGCGCGCGACGCGATATTCACCGCCACGGTTTCCGAAAGCAAGAGCGGCTGCTGCGGCACCCACGCGCACCAACCGCTTCGTTCGAGAGGGGAGTTGTGGTCCGGAGCGGCGCCGTTGATGTGCACGGAGCCTCGCGTCGGCTCGGCCAGACCCAGTAGGAGATGGATCAAGGTAGACTTTCCTGCGCCGTTGGGGCCGGCGAGCGCGACGAACTCACCGGCCGAAAGTTGCAGGGAGACATCCGTAAGCGCGGCCACCGTTCCGAAGTGACAAGACACTCGGTCTAGGGTGATCGATTCGAACGCGGCGGAATCCGGTTCAAGCGGAGCGGAATCCGGGAGAGGGAAGTTGGTTCCGGCGGGTTTGGGCAAGGCCGGGTAGCGCGGCCTCGAGAATAATTCGTCGATGCGGTCGAGGCTCGACAGGCCGGCGATGAGCGCCTGGACTGTAGTCGCCAGACCACGAACGGGGCGATACAGCAACAGCAGCGCGGCGAATAAGGACGCCGCGCTCTGCAGCGAGCCAACCGGATTCGCTCGAAAAGGTCCTCCGCCAAATGTCGCTGCGGCGAGCATGGTGACCGCCGCCACGCTGGTCAGGAGTTCCATCGCGGGGGCCAGTCGCGCCTGGCGCCGCGCCGCGTCGAGCGTTGTTCGGCGCGCGGATTCGGCGCGTTCGGCAAACCGGGTTCGCGCGACGTTCATGGCGCGAAGCGACTGCAGCACGGGTAGAAGACTCGCGTGTTCCGTGGCTGCGGCGGTGAGGGATGCCTGCGCCCGGGTGACCTCGAGCTGAGCGCGGCGACACGACCGGCCCACGGAGATGGAGATCCAAGCCATCAGAGGAAGCACCGCGAGTCCGAGCAATGTGAGCGGCACGCTGATCCGAAACGCGACGCCGACGAGCGCTGTTGCCACCAATACATGGCGCACGTTGCCCGCGAGCCCAAGGTGAACCAGCGAACTGATGGCGCGCACTTCGTGGCTCACCCGCGCGCCGAGCGCGGCGGTAGCTTCCGGCGGCCTCTTTGCAGACTCGTGCTGACCGTCGGCGGGCTGCAAATGAAGAAGGTGTTCATGAAGTTGCATCCGAAGCGCGTGCACCACGTTTTCTTCGACCTTGGTGGTGAGCAGCGTCTGTCCGTACAGCGCGACGGCGCGTACGGTGCTCAGCAGAAGATAGACTGCTCCGAGCAGCAGGAGTTGCCGCGTAGGGTCAATCGACCCCGTCCAGGGGAGCGAATCGGACGAGAATGTCTCCCCGGCAACGAGGGTTTCGACCGCGGGGCCGGCGAGCCATGCGTAAGCTGCCGTACAGACCGCGATCAAGATCATGCATGATGCCGCCCCGGCGAGCAGCCACGCATTGGGCTGGAGCAAGGCACTCAGCCGTTTCCACGAGCGGCGCATGGACCCCAGGCTTAGCCCAACTTTCTCGCTTTGGTGGCGAAGTTTGACGGCTTTCTGGGGGTGGGCACGCCCGGCCCGCGGCCCCATAGATGGAAGGGAAGGAAAACTTGCCGGTGCAACCGGCAATCGCGGCAGAAGCGGCAACTCCAGACGCCACCTCGATGACGAAAGTACGGAGGTTTTTAACGGCATGCGCCATGCATAAGTGATCGAAGGTGAAACGATTGGGGTCTATAGCCCCGTCATGCAGCGGGGTTTGTCGTTCGACCCGTCTCGGAGGAGAATCTTATGGCGAAGCAAGCAACGGCACGAAAAGCCAGTACGGTCAAGAGCACTGATTCGATGATTCAGAGCGCGAACGACGCGGCGGCCGAAGCTGATCTTCCGGCGGAGGCAGCTCCCGCGGCGGAGGCTGCGCTGTCGGCGAAGGCGACTCCTGAGCCAACGCCGGCGCAGCTCGAAAAAGCACGCACCGACGCAGAGAAGGCGCTGAAGGAGCTCGAGCGACAGGGCGCCGGGGATTCGACGCTGTCGCGCTACTTCCGCGAAATGGCGGGTCACAGCGTGCTCACTCCACAAGAAGAGATCGACGCCGCGAAGAACGTCGAGCGTCTCGAGATTGGTTATTGGCAGGCGCTGTTTGCCTATCCGCCCTGCGCGGAGACCGTCTGCACGGTCGTCGAGGGCTTTCTCGAAGAGCCGCTGGCTGAGCTCGCAGCGGTGCGAAAGCTCGCTCGTTCGGCGAAGCGCGGCAAGTTGGGTAAGCGGCAGCAAACGCGCTGGGAGGAGCTCTGCTTGCGGCTATCGGAGAAGCTTCGCGAGCTCGACGGAGATCGAATCTTCGTCCAGCAATCAGACCGCGCGGTGCACCGACTGGTGGGGCAGTACGCGGAAGAGCGCGACATCATCGGCGACGAAGTGCGCATCACCCCAGCGTTCAAGAAGTATCTTCGCGACGTAGCCCGCGCGAATCGGGCGCAACAGCGCGCGAAGAACAAGTTCGTGGCCGCCAACCTGCGCTTGGTGGTGTCGATCGCCCGGCGCTACAACCGCGGTCGTCTCCCGCTCATCGACCTGATTCAGGAAGGCAACATCGGCCTGATGAAGGCGGTCGAGCGCTTCGACCACAACCGAGGCTATCGGTTCAGCACCTACGCGTCGTGGTGGATTCGTCACGCTATCAGCCGCGCCCTCGCCGACAAGGGGCGTGCCGTGCGCATTCCGGTGCATATGCTGGATACCTACAATCGAGTGGCGCGAGCGACTCAAGCCATCGCGACCCGCACCGGCAAGGAGCCCACGCCCCAGCAGCTGGAGAAGGAAACCGGCATCGCGGCGGACAAGCTCGAGAAGATCAAAGGCTACTGGACTGAAACTCCGTTTTCTCTCGACCGTCCGGTCAACGATGAAGACGGTCGTAAGTTCATCGATTTCCTCGAGCAGGAAAACGTGCCCACGCCGTTCGAGCAGCTCGTCAGCCAGAAATGGAGCGACGAAGTTCGCCGGCTTCTCGACACGCTGACCCCGATGGAGGCGCGCATCCTGCGCTGGCGCTTCGGCCTCGACGACGAGGACGAGCTCACGCTCAAGGAAATCGGTGACAAATACAACCTGTCGCGAGAGCGCATTCGCCAGCTCCAGGAGCAGGCGCTGACCAAGATCCGCCGCCAAATCCGAGACTAGAGCAGCGGTCAGTTTGCTTGAGGGTCTGGCACCCAGACCCTCTCGTCGGGGTACGACCCCGCCGATTCACCCAAACTCCCCCGCCAGGAGGCACGTGACATGGTTGCCGGGGAGGTCGCGGATATCTTCCTGCTGAGAGATTTCGATCAACACAAGCAGGCACTGCTTTAGAGCAGCGATCAGTTTACCTGAGGGTCTCCTAACTAACCCCCGATTCGGTTTGTGGGATGGGTAAGAGTTTGAACCCGAACACCTTAGCTTTTCTCTCGAGATTACGAATCACGCGC
>JANQQS010000169.1 GCA_028284955.1 Myxococcota bacterium
AGAGAACGAAGTTACTCTCTCAGAAATCTGAGGGTCTGGCACCCAGACCCTCTCGCCCGGGATACCATCCCGGGCGATTCACCCAAACTCCCCCGCCAAGAGACACGTGAGTTGGACTCGTGGGGATTGACTGCAGGGGCCCCGCCGCTGCGCGGTGGGCCGGACGCGACAGCGGCCGGATAGAGAACGAAGTTACTCTCTCAGAAATCTGAGGGTCTGGCACCCAGACCCTCTCGCCCGGGATACCATCCCGGGCGATTCACCCAAACTCCCCCGCCAGGAGGCACGTGACCTGGTTGCCTGGTGGTTTATTGCTGGGGCCCCGCCGCGTAGCGGTGGGGCGGACGCGACAGCGGCCGGACTAGGGACAGAGTTACTCTTCCAGAAGACGCAGCCGAAACAGAAGACGCAGTCGGAACAGAAGACGCAGTCGGAACAGATCACCACACTGCAGCTCACGAGGCACACCACGCGAACGAACGCAATTCACCACGAACACCGCACGAAGAGAGCAAGGGGGCGCAGGGGCCCCCGCGCAGCGCGAAGCGGCGGCGGGTGGGGGGACCCGCGGAATCGTATTCCGCGGGGGGAGGGGCTGCGGACAGACCCTCCAGAAACACAGCGGCTGCGGCCAGACCCTCCAGAAACACAGCGGCTGCGGCCAGACCCTCCAGAAACACAGCGGCTGCGGCCAGACCCTCCTGGGAACAAACGGGCCCCGCCGCCTCGCGGTGGGGTGGACGCGATAGCGGCTGGTCTAGGCAAATGGATTGACGACTTCGACGTCACCGAAGCGGCGACCCGCCTCCAAATCTTCCGTCCAAAGCCGTACGCAATGAGCTTTCTGAGCGGAGCGTATGATCAGCGCATCCCAAAACGACAGAGAGTGCAGGCGGTGCAGGTCGATCGATTCCATGATCGTCGACGTTTCGATCTGTACCACATCAAACTTGGCAAATAGCTCCACCTTTCGACGCGCTAGTGCGGAGTCGGTACCCAGCTTTCGCGTCGTCGCAGCAAAATACTCCTGGAGTACTTGCGTCGACAGCACGCCACAATCGGAACGCCGCGCATCGGCAAGCAAATCCAACGCACGGCTCTGCTTTTCTTTTTCGTCGGATGCGTCGCGGTTTGACGACTATTCGAACAACGGACTGGTTTGAATCCCGTTCGAACCAGGCGCGCCGCTGTTCGAAGCAGGCGTGTCGCTGCCTGAAGGAGACGTGTCGCTGTCAGGCAAGCAACTGGGCAACTTTCCTACGTGTTTATTGTCGCTCATTTTTGGAATCGGGCATTGGTGACTGCGGGCAGCGAACATAACGATGGCGTCGTCACCTTCCTGGTTCTCCCAAACCCGCGGGGTGTTCTCATTTGACTGCGTGAGATCAAGCGTCTTGCCGTTGCATTCGACCTTGACCGTTGCCAAACTGTCGTCCTTTTTTTGGTCCGTGTATGACGTAAACGTCAGCGACACTTTCGCTTGCACGTTTTCGTAGGAGGTGCCGCTCGTGTCCAAGGTGTAGGCCTCAGAGCCGACCTTGTCGTCACAGTGGCCGTTTACTTTCCGCGGCGCAGTGACCTTCTGGGTGATCTCGGACTCCTGCGTCGGTTCCACCGAAGCGGTGCAGGCAGGGCCACCAAGCACCGCGCATATACACAGCACAAGTCGAGCCCTTGATCGGAGACTTTCGTCAATGTCGGTGTTTCGCGCGACCGGACAAACTCTGAACTTCAGCATGCCTCACGCTGGAGCAATAGTTGTGCCGGGTGATGGCAAGCACACAACAGCGCTTCGCGATAATCGCTTGCATCGAAGTACGAGGCGCCCGCCTTGAAGTGGAGGCGCCCCCGATCTTCCGCAGCATCCTGAGCGTGTGCGCTGGAGCACAAAACGATCGCAGCGACACCCGCCAGAGCTATTCGGATTGCGTTGAAATACATAGCGCAGAAGAGTCTATCACCCGGAACTCGAACACGCAGACGACCCATCACATACGCACCGCACCCTCGACCTAAATCGAAGCCCTTGAAGGCATGATTCACGGAGAGCTAATGTAGCCGATGTTGTCGTCATGGGTGAGGTAGACGATGTGGACCGCTCCTCGAGGACCGATGGCGATCGAAGTTCGAAGCGCACTGTACGAACCCCCGGCGCTCGTAACTTCCGGCTCCTGCAAATCCCAGCGACCAGGGGCGCCGACCGCATACTTCACCGCACTTCGCGTTCCGCCATACGCAAGGTAGCTCACGTGCATTCGCCCTGCCGGATCTACCGCTGCCGAAACGCCCCATCCGGTATCACCTTCGTTGTCGATGACCTCTCGGCTCCATGTGTCGCCATTTTTCGAAATCACGGCCAGGCCATCTCGCTGGGAATCGGTATGGAAGATGTAGGGGACGCCATTGACTACGACGATGTCATTGTACTGATGGCTACGACGCGTTCTGAGCGCGTCCAGCTCAGGCGTCTCGAACTGCCATGCATTGTCTTTGTATATTCCGTAGCGGATTTGTTCTCGGCCGGAGTTGATTCCGCAACTGAGATGAATCACGCCTGCTTCGTCTTCCACCAAGTGAGGCATTTCAAAGATGCCGCTGGTTCGTTCGTCGACGGAGTTGACTTCCCACGGCCCCGAGGCGGTGGTGCCGACAGCGTGAAAAATCTGGCGTCGGTTGGTGTACGCCACATGCAGCCGGCCCGACCTATCGCGAATCACCGATGGCCACGCGCCCACAAGACCATCCGCAGAACCTCCAACAACGCTGGTGTTCCACGTACTATCGTCTCTGGTCGCGACGCGGGTGGCGATGTTGTTTCGATCGCTACGGCTTCGCCAGAAGTACGCCACGATCGGTTGCTCTGTCTCGCTCAACACAATGTCTGAATCGGCGATCGACATCGCTGTCGACCCGAGCACGGTTTCTACGTTCCACTGGCCTCCGGAAAACGACGCGTGACGTTGAACGCTACCGTTCTGTCCCCTTGCGGAGTAGACGATATGCGGGATGCCGCTTGCGCTCACCGTTACGACCGGAGCGATGCCCACATCGTCGCGTGGGCTTTTGTCGGGCTCAACCGGATCTGCGGTGCCCGCTCCGTTCCACCGCGCCGGACAGCAGCCTTCGCCGCAAGCGAGGTAGCCGGCCCGGCATGCGATTTCACCGCATCCGTCTTCTATGCATCGAGGCATCTCGCCAACCCCAGAACCTGGACACGGAGTGCAGACTGGTGCGCCATCCATCCCCGAGACGTCAGAAGCCCCATCACCGCCCGGCGAACGATCATCCGAACTGCCGTCGCCGGAGCGATCCGAACCCCCATCTGAAAGCGCGGCGTCACCATCCGTGTTCCCCGAAGCCTCGCTGTCACCACAACCGGCTGCAAAGACCACGGCCCAGAACGACGCCAGGACACCACATCGTACAACTACTTTGACGTTCATCTCGACTTACCTAACTTCTGACTACAAACAGACTTCCAAAACAAAGTGCGCCCCAGGAAACCCAGAGAGCGCTCACGTCTAACGAAGGTTGAACACGGCGCGCTTGTGCGCGCGGCCTAAATCCCTGTGTCGCTTGGTGAACAAGCCGCACTAGAACTAGAACTAGAGCACGTTGGCTTAGAGGGTTCCGAAGCGGGCGCAGCACCGTTCGCTGGCAAGCAACTGGGCAGTTCTCCTGGGGTTCTTATGTGGGTGAAGTCTGGCGTCGCACACTCGTCGTAACCCGCTCCCGATCTGACGCGAATGACATCCTCTTGCAAATCCGGCCCGTGCTTCCAAATGGTGGGGCGGTCGTCGCTGTTCGTGAACACAAGCGGTTCGGCGCCCGGTTTGCACGTAACCGAGAGGGTGGCCAACTCGACACGCTTGTTGCTCTGCTCGGGTGTCGTATAGGTCAGGAACGCTTGCGCTTTGGTCACCGAGGCATAGTCCGTATCTTTCGTATCCAGCTCGTACCACCCGTCCACGCAGTGGCCGTCGTTGTCCGTTCCGGCTCCGAGTTTCTGCGCGGTCTCGTCTGGGAGCGTTTCCGTCGAAGCGGTGCAAGCAGAACCTCCGAGCGCCATGCATAGGCCCAGCGCCACTCGAGCATTCAATGCGAAGGTTCTTTCGAGTTCGGCATTCGATGCCCGAAGATTGTCGTTCAACTTCATCATCATCAACGTCTAAGCAATACCTATACCGTATGGCATCGCCTCCCTAGCCTGGACAAAAGTCGAAGGATTTCGAACCGCTTACTGATTCGCGAAAAAGCTCTCGGTGGTCAGCAGACACCACTGACCAAACCGTTTTGGTAGGGCACCGAGTCGCCATACGACGAGAACAACGAGAGCCGTACGCAAGCCAGTCTGTCTGTCTGTCTGTCATCGTCACGAGCAACCGAGGGCAATGCGCTTAAATGCTCAAGCTCGAGCAGGCTTGAACGCCAGGCTCGAGCTTGAAGATTTGACGAGAGTTACCACGCGGCAAAGGCCGTCGCCTAGGCCGTAGCCGTACTTCTTGAACGCTCTCTTATCGTAGGGGCCGATGTTGCGTCGGTCCTACGTGACGTGGACCGGCAGAATCCCGCGGTCGTGGTTGATTCGCTTCGTGTGATCAGACTCGTTTTCGCAACTCAACCTCGGACTGTGCCTCATTTTCCCGTTCGCGGGGCACCTCTGCGAGTAACGTTGGGGTAGTGTTTCCGATCGGCGTCGGTCAAGAATCGCACGCGAAACCGGGGAACTGGTGGGCACTTCGATAGCGGTTTCAAAAGTCAGCTTTCGGCATAACTACGGCCGGTTTTTCGTCGGAGACAGGTACGGGATCTAGATCGCACATCGGGAGTGACTGCTCGCCAGCAAAGTGTGGCTTCGGGCAGTTGTCTGTTCCCCCGGGCTTCATCACGACCGAGTTGTCGCCTGTTTGGTGCTTACCAGTCGTTGCTGCGATTCAGACGTCGCTCACCTGCTTCGCTGAAATAGACACTGAACTCCGGTGCGAGTCCCGGGACAGGGGCCCGGCGCGAGAATGCGTGCGCTCGAACCAGCGCCGCACTGATTGAGACAGTCTTCGCCCGCGCGAACGCAGTTGCTTTGCCGGGATTGGGCGGTTGTTCCATACGCGGTGAGTATCTTTCGAAATGGCACCGAACCGTTGGCGCAGCGGTCCGTCTGGATCGCGCATGTGAGCCGGCCCGGTCCGGATGGAGGGATGCCGTTGCACCAGTTTTCTACGACGCATGCTGTCTGGGCGAAGGTTCCGCTCCACGCCGACCAAGCGCCGTTCTGGCAGGTACGCGTCTGGGTCTCGGAGCTACACGTCTGACCCACGCGCACGGTGGCCGCCTGATATCGAACGCGTGTTTCCCGTCCTCCATGCGGAGTCGCTCCGCACGGCCGGGGCGCTGCCACGCTGCATGACGTGGCCTGAAAGGTCCCGCTCCACGCTGAAAGCTGACCGCTGCTGCAACTGCGGGTTTGAGTTTCTGCGGCGCAGCTTTGACCAAAGGGCACCGACGCGCTCTGATACGCGGTTCGGGTCTCGCTGCCGCCGTGCGGGATAGCGCCACATGGGGGTGGTTCTGCAGGTGGCTTTGCCTCCATTGGAGGCTCTTCTCCCGGAGGCGTCGCATCCATGCTGGCGTCTGAGGATGCATCAGCGACCGATGCATCGGAGGGGCCATTGTTGCCGCTCGCAGAACTTCGATCTGCGCCACTTGAAGTGGGGCTCAGGCTCCCACCATCCATGTCTCCAGTCCCCAGCTCGTCGTCTGAGCAAGCCAGCGCAAGAACACAAGAAAACGCTGCAAACACGGGAGATAAACGATTGCGATAAACCGACTGCATCACGGCTCCTCTTCTGCCACGAACGGCTGAGTTTGTTTTCTCTAGCGAAAGTCATTCCATCGAAAACGCTCCATCGCGGTTCACGCGACCCGTGCGGTACGGCTTCGCCTCACCCCATCGGGGGAGCTACAGGCACTCGCCTCGAATGCGTTTGCCAACGCGCCCCAGAATGGCGCGTACCGCGGGCTCGAAGGTGGGCGCGCAAATCGATTGAATCATGCCCGCGCCTTCAAACTGTTCCGCGGTTTGCACCAAGCGACGCGGAGGGTACGCCGAGCCGCCATCTGCGGTTTCGCACGAGGAAGCGGGAAGGCCGGTCGGAACCACGGAGTCAGTTTCTTCGGGCTTGAACTCCATCCGCGGGTCGTCGAGGATCGCCCGGTAGTCGGCGGGCGTATCTCCACTTGGAACCAGATCCGCGGGTACTCCGGCAATTGCGGCGAACACGACGTTTTCCGGATTTCCTTTCAGCGCCCGGAGGCCGTCTACGTAGCGCGTCACTTCATGCTGCGCGTCCAGGTAGGTGCCGCAGCGCATGTTCAGATCTTCGGTGTACGTTTGGCTCCCTACATTGTAGAGCTCGCGATCGCTCGCAGAGCAATCATCTTCGTCTGAAACGACGATGACCGCGAGAATCGCATCATCTCGAAGAAAGCCTGCGTTTTCACCATCGCCGTGACCTGTGCCTTCAGTAAAGGACATCTCGGTTGAAGGCGCGAGCGCTTTCAACGCGGATTCTAGTGGCTGCTCGAAGCCACAGCCTTCAATGCCCACCGAAGCGGTGCACGAGACGTGCTGAAGAAACTCGCTCTGCGCGGCATCGTTCGCGCCCGCTTCGATGGGGGCGTAGAGCCCAAAATCGGTTGGCGCATCCGCCGTGCCGCATTCTGGAGCAGGGCTCGACTCCCCGGAGGAAGTGCGCAGAACCCCATCGTCCCCAATGCCGTTCCTGCATCCGGGAGTGCCAGGCGGGCCATGGTACGCGCCCATGTCGGCCGATACCACGCCCAAGCGAACCGACGCCGCAGCCGGGATGTCTTGCGCGCCGTCTTCGTCGAGGTCCCCGGTGGTGAGCGTACGGGCAAGCTTGGGGAGTTCGTTCTTCAAAAGGTTTTGCTCTTCCGCCATGGATTTCGAGCTGTCGACCACCAGCAGCACGTCCACGTCGCCATTGGCGGGGCTGCAGCATTCTTCTCCGAAACATGATTTGCCCACGAAGCCGCGGCTGAAGTGCGTGATTTCAGCGGTCGCAATCTGACCGTCGAGCTGGGTCTTCAGAGGCGTGTAGAACTCTTTCTCGGAATCCGCCGTCCAAAAAATCGTGCTCAGCCCCGTGGGGATGCGCTCCGACTGTTCGAACTCGGACGCTGCTTGCCCTTCAAAGGGAAGCGACAGGGTGGCGGGTTTGAGAAACTGCAGCCCATCCGGCTCGAACTCGAGCAACAAGGCCTCCGCGATAAACGCGTTCGGCGCTTCGTCAGTCAACGCAGACACAGAAATCTCCGCCGCCTCCTCAAGCGCCCCTTCGGGAACCGTGAGCTTCGCCGAACGCAGCTCGATGACCCCGCCTTCCGGGCCTATCGTTTTCTGTACTCGATCGCCGGGGCGCGGAAGATCAACCCGGACTGCGGTTTCGTCCCCGTCAACCGACTCCTCAGATGGGGGCGCGTTGGTACACGCTACGGCCAAGCCCACAAAGCCCACACCTATAAAGCGAAGCGCTGCACCGCGGCCCAACGAAACCTCATGAAGGAATACAGACATAATACTTTCCTCATTCAAACAGATGAGATCGTTCAAACAGATGAGATCGTTCAAACAGATGAGGTTGGCAGACGAAATCTGGTTGAGTGAGCTTCCTCACATGACCACATCAACGCCAGATTGACCTCTCGTTCGCTGACTCAAACGTCATCGTCGAAGGGCGCGACAAACGCTCGTTTCTCGCCCGCTCCACACATCGGGGAGCAGATTATCATGCAGTCATGGGCCGCGCACATCGGACCATGAAGTATTCGAATGTCCTACTGTGGCTACGCCGCGCGCGCCGGTGAACCGTTGGCGGGCGGCGTTTGTTCAGAAGGGCGTTCGGCCGATTCGTCGATTTCGTGTGCCTTGAGCAACTTGGCGATCACGAGGACAACGGGGGCCACGCCGGCCGAGAACAGTGCGCCCATTTTGGCCGCGCCTTGAAGTACTGCATCGGTGAACGCGACGTTCGCGACGAACAGTGCCACGGTGAGGCCGAGCGCTGCGGTAAGCCCCGCCACAAACAAGCTGCGGCGATTCATGCCGCTCGGCAGCGCAAATCCAAAGCGCACGCCGACCATGCAAAACGCGTAGATACCAACCGCCTTACCGACCACCAGAGCGAGGAGCACGGCCCAGGTCGCGTTGCCCACCGAGGACAGACCCACGCCCGCGTTCGCCAAGCCGAAAAAGAACAGACCAAAATCGACAGGCAACCGAAACGCGTGCTGGAACCGATTGAGCACGTCGGTGTGCTTGGATGAAGAGTCTTCCGCAAATACGCCTTCGTCGTGCGACGCGTGAGGCATAAGCGCGACCACAGGAACCAAAGCCAGCGCAGGATGGAGATGCGCTAGGAATAGACCTGCCCAACTGATCCCGCCAGGAACCAGTAAGTAGAGCCAATAGTTCCGAACTCCTCGCGCGCGCATGAACCACGCCACGCCCATCGCCGCGCCCACGAGCAGTAGGAACATCGGCTGCACGGGATGCATCGGGTCCGGATAAAAAATCGCAATGATGCCGAGCCCCAGCGCATCGTCGGCGACCGCGAGCAAGAGCAAAAAGCTCACCGCGGGGTGGCTGGCGCCGAACGCGAGGCGCGCGACAAGCCACGCGAGCGCGATGTCGGTGGCGGTGGGAATGCCCCAACCGTTGGCGATGGACGCATCACCCGTCAGGAAGGTCCAGGCAAAGTAGACCCCAATCGGTCCTACAACGCCCCCCAGAGTGCCAAGCAGCGGATTGATGGCCTTGCGGGGTGGATTCAGCGGGCCCCCGGGAAGCACCGCCTCGACAATCTCCCCAGCCGCAATCCCGAAAAACAGGGCCATGAAGATGTCGTTGACGAGAAAGTGCAGGTTGAGGTGGCTGCCGGCCCAGGGCGAAGCGTGCATCACGGCCTCGTACGAACCCGGGGAGACATTGGCCCACAACACCGCGCCAACGACGCCGGCGAGCAAGGGAATCGAGTACTCTTGTGCTTTTCGAATCATATCCACCATCCACCGGTAAATCGACGGTCGCGCGGGAACATTGAGCCGGTTCTCGCAATTTGTCACGTGGAGGGTATTCGATCGCGCGCGATTGTCACCGCCCGTGGACTCCGGGCTCGCCTTTGTCGGTTAAGAAATCGCGTCAGTTGCCGATTGAATGGACCTATGGCCTCTCGG
Source organism: Myxococcota bacterium (assembly GCA_028284955.1). Taxonomy (GTDB): domain Bacteria; phylum Myxococcota_A; class Polyangia; order Polyangiales; family Houyiibacteriaceae; genus JANQQS01. The sequence continues at coordinate 9,253 of JANQQS010000169.1, forward strand.
TCCACGCATGGTCGAAGTCCGCTTATCGTCGCCATCGGCGGAGGCAAAGGCGGGGTCGGCAAGAGCGTGGTGGGGGCCAACCTCGGTGTGGCCATGGCCCGCTTGGGCTTTCGGATTATCATCGTCGACGCCGACTTAGGGTCCGCCAACCAGCACACCCTGTTCGGAATCGACCGACCAGGAACCACGATTCAAGCGCTCTTCGACCGCAGCATCGAATCGCTCGAAGAGGCCGTGCACCCGACGGGTATTCCGAAGCTCTCGCTGGTGCCAGGCGCGAGCGCGGTGGTGGGCGCGGCAAACCCGGGACACGCACGAAAACTAAAACTCATTCGGCATATCCAGTCACTCGACGCGGATGCCATCTTGGTCGACTGCGGCGCGGGCAGCGGCCTCGATACGCTGGATTTCTACGAAGTGGCAGACCGCCGTTTGTTGGTGGTCACCCCGCAGCTTACCTCCATGCAAAACGCCTACGGCTTTCTCAAGGGCGCGGTGTACCGAGCGATGCGACATGTCGCGCTGAATGCACGAGAAACCGACTTGTTCAACTCCGAGCAAACCACGTGCGAAACCGAGCGGGTCGATGATCTCCTTGCTCGAATCCGCGGCCTCGATGCGACGTTCACCCGCGCGCTCGAGCAATGCTTGCGCTCGTTCAACACGGGTATTGTGGGAAACCAGCTGGAGCACGATGGGCAACAGCGAGCGCTGCTTGGCCTCTCCCGCATGTATCGCGATTTTCTGCGCATCGAAGTGCCCGTGCTGGGCGGTCTTCCGGCGAGCCCCCAAGTTCACGCCTCGATTACCAACCGCGTTCCCCTTCTCAAAACCCATCCCACCAGCCGCTTCGCGCGCATTCTCGGCACGCTGGCGGAAGACTTGCTATCCACCGATGTGGCCCGCGTCCGAGAAAGCCGTCGCCGACGCGATGACGATGTCGAAGCTACGCTCCCTGGCCCCTCCGCAAATCACTTGCGCCGACATCGCCGCGTGCGTGTCGACCTCGCCGCCGAAATCCGCCACGGCGGCCAACTGAGCCCTGCGAAAGTCACCGACGTAAGCGATGGAGGGCTTGGCGTATTCACCGAGCTCAAGGTGAAACGAGGCGAAACCGTCGAAGTCTCATTCACCGATCGCCGAAGCCAGCCCCCTGTTCGGGCGTTCGTGCGCCATGTCGATGCCAAGAACGGACGCATCGGCCTCGAGTACGAAAGCGAAGAGATGTCCGAACGCGCCCGCAACCTAACACTCTCCCTAGTCAAAACCTCGATCCGCCCGGCGGCTGCTGTTTAGGGGTCTGGTCGTCTGTTTTTTAGGGTCTGGCACCCAGACCCTCTGGCTGGGATACGATCCCAGCCATTCATCCAAGCTCCCCCGCCAGGACGCACGTGACATGGTTGCGTGGGGCTGAACTGCTGGGGCCCCGTCGCGAAGCGATGGGGCGGCAGCGAAGCGGCCGGCGGCGGGAGGGGGGCCCCGCGCGGGTCGTACCCGCGTGGGGGGAGGGTCTGCGGGGTCAGACCCTCCGAAAAAAACAGCCAGACCCTCCCGAAAAAATCAGTCTAGCTGAGGCCAGAACACCGGGCTTGACCAGGCCATTTCGCCGTCTTGTTGGATGACTCGGACGTAAAGCCAGGGGCCGGCGAAGTGTGCGGTGAGCGTCGCCGAACGATGGCCGCATGGCTCGGTGACGACGGCTCCCTCTGGGCCGATGAGATCGATTTGTTCTAGCCGGGAAGTTCCGAGCGCGCGAACCTCTACTGGGAACTCACCTGACTCCTCGAGCTCGCTTCCCATCGGCTGACCGGCCACTCGAACATCGAGCAGGATTTTCGCTCCGCTGGTTGCGTAGCAACGACGAGCGACCAGCGCCCGCATGATTTCTTCTCGCGTACACCGCGCAGCCTGAACCCCCGTGAGACCGGTCCGATAGGGATCGCGCTTCCTCGATTCTCCGTGATGCCAGAGCAAGCCATGACTATCACTAGACGCCGTGAACCCGAAGCGATGGCCTTTCTTGAGCATCACATCGACCATCTGATGCACGAGGTCTCCACGGCTGCCGAGCGGATGATTCGCGTGCTCGTAGCACCCATGACAGGAACAGATTTCCCACAGCGGCTGCCCTTCGGGGTCATGCCCTTCTTCGTCGCAGCCCGTCCAGCCAATATGATGCGGCGAAGAAAAACCTTGTTGCTCTCGAACCTGCTGCACAAGATCGCGGCCACGAGGCACGTCGTCGCGCGACACAATAGGAATCCCCGGTTTGGGCAAATACACACATTTGTGGCCGGGACCGGGAAAGCGCTTTCCTGTCCATTCATACGCAATAAGCGTCGCGAACGCTCCGGGGTCGTTGTAGCGCTCCGCCACGCGCTGAAGATACTGCCACTCGCGCGGACTCGTACGTTTGCCGAGAAACGATTCGTGATCGGTCAGCGCAACGAAATCGTCTTCGTAGTGATAGCGCGCGCGAAGATAAGCTTCGTCTGCGGTACCGATGCCATCCGAATGCGCGCTGTGCTGCTGAATATCGCCGAAGTAGGTATGCAACCCATCGGCGAGCGCCGGATCATCGTTCGGCAAGGTGCAAACGGTTGGCGTATTGTCCATGCGGGGACGTGCCGCGGCCGCGCGCCTAAGCGCAGGCGCCCCACCGGAAGGAAGATCCAACAGGTCGAGCTTGATGCCCTCTCGCTCCCGGCGGGCGATCACCAACTGATCATTCCATCGCGCCGCTGTCACCCGACGACCGCGCGACGCCCAAGCTCCATCACTGAGCGGCACGCGCTCGGAAAACCCGCGCGCATTTAGGTCTTGTCGCCAGAAGTTGTGTGACCCCCGACCAAACAGCGCGATCGCCCCGTCGGGCCCCACCACCAGCTCCGGAAATTCAAAGCTCTGTTCGACACCGTCGCGATCGCGGTTGCGATCCACCATGTTCGCATCTGGCTCGAACACTCGGCCATGCGCATCCACGAACCTCAGCGCGATCCATTTCGCCACATCGGCGGCTGCGGTGTCTTCTCGAACGTTGTGATGAAACGCGACCCACACTCCGCCTGGCCCGCGCGCAAACGTAGGCGCAACCGCGATGCCTCGACCCTGCCACACCAGCACCGCATCGCGCTCCGCGGCGCGAAACCATAGCTTCGATCCCATCGGGTCGTGCTCCACGAACACCTCATCGCGATCGGAGCCAAAGCGGCACGCAGACTGCGGGTCATCGTGGTCGCCAAGACATTCGGCATCGCAACGCTCGAGGCTTCCGTCCTCGCGAAGCTGCAATGCGAGTCGATACTCAAGTTCGGGTTCCGCGTTGGCGCATGGCTCCCATACCGCGAGCGAGAGAATGGGGCGAGGTTGTTCGAAGACAAAACGCGGGTCGTAGAGATAGCGTTCCGGACGCTGGCGGATCAGAAGCACCCTTTCGTTATATTGTCGAGACAGGTCGTAAGGCAACCGTGAGGCGTAGTCCGAGCCACGAAGTCCGAGCTTCTCGAGTCAAACCGCGCGCGGCATAAGCTTTGCCCAAAGCGCGTCCGAGCCTTCGCCAGACACTGCGCTAAATCCAATCGCGGGCACGCCGGAGGCGCGTTGAATCTTGAGCACGTGGGTTTTTCGTTGGCTGCTCGGTAGTTTATCGATTTTGGTGGCGACGAGCAGCGCCCGACGCCCGAGGTGCTTCAAGAACTCCAGGAGCTGGGCGTCTTCTGGTTCTACGCCGCGTCGAACGTCAACGATCACCACAACCGCCTGCAGATTTGTTCTTTGTTCAAGAAACCCTTCGATCAGCGGTCCCCAACTTCGTCGCTCCTCCTTGCTTCGGCGCGCGTATCCATACCCCGGCAGGTCGACGAATTCGAAAGCGCTTTCGCGCGTCACGACGTGAAAGAAATTGATGGCACGCGTGCAGCCTGGAGTGGAGCTCGTGCGCACAAGTTTTTTTCGATTCACCAGCCGATTGATGAGGCTCGATTTGCCTACATTTGAGCGACCGGCGAACGCGACCTCAAACCCCACGGGAGGCGGCAGTTGGTCGAGATTGGACACTGCGGATGCGAACTCTGCGCTGACGATATGCATAGTCATGAGTCGTAGCGATAAAACCCTTCGCCGCTTTTTCGGCCGAGTTTGCCTTCCTCGACCATGCGCCGCAACAGCTCAGGGGGGCGAAACATGGCGCCGAGCTCCGCGTGAAGCTGCTCCATGATCGCGAGACGAACGTCGAGCCCGATCAAATCTGTAAGCCTCAGCGGGCCCATCGGGTGACCATAGCCAAGCTCCATCGCGCGATCGATGTCTGCAGCGCTCGCGATCCCTTGCTCGAGCAATCGAATCGCTTCGCAACCGAGCGCTACGCCCAGACGACTGGTGGCAAACCCGGGGGCGTCGCGCACAACAATACTTTCTTTGTTCAAGGCATCCGCAAATTGCTGCATCGCACGCACGACATCCGGCGCAACACAATCCGTACAGACGATCTCCACCAACTTCATACGCCACACTGGGTTGAAGAAATGCAACCCAATGACGCGCTCGGGATGTGCGGTCGCCTCTGCGATTTGAGCGATGCGAATCGACGACGTGTTGGTCGCGAGGATCGCGCCTGGGGAGGCCATGCGATCGATCTCGCGAAACAATACACGCTTTGTTTCTAGATGCTCAGGAATCGCTTCGATCACGAGCTCAGCTCCGCGCACCGCGCCGCGCAAATCGGAATCTTTCCGAATGCGAGATTGAACCGCGGCGGGAGCGACCCCCGCGAGCCGTCCTTGGGCGTGTAGGCGCCCCAAACGATCCTCAATGCGCTCAATTGCTGAGTCGAGCGACGCAGCATCGATGTCAAATAGCGAAACCTCTCGCTCCGCGATCGCTGCCACCAGCGCGATTCCCGAACCCATGGTGCCCGCGCCAAGCACTGCAATCTGGCGAATGGAGGCCGGCTCGGTACCGCGATGGCTCCGGTCCGTGGTCATGCGGGGTTCGCCGCGGCGCGCGCCTCGAGCCAATCGATAACTTTCGCCTCACAGTTTTGACCACCGAGTCGCGACATCTGCTGAATACCGGTCGGGCTTGTGACATTCACTTCGGTGAGCTTGCCACCAATGATATCGAGACCGACAAAATACAAACCGTCTTCACGCAAACGCGGCGCTACCTCGTCGATGATACGCTGATCAGCATCGTTGATCTCTGTCGCGACCACGGAGCCGCCAACGTGAATATTGCTGCGGACGTCTCCACCCTGAGGGACACGGAGAATCGCTCCCAGAGGATCACCATCCATCAAAAGAATGCGCTTATCCCCTTCACGGACCTCGGGAATGTATTCCTGGACCATGGCCAACGAACGACCTTGCTGGGTCACAGCTTCGATGAGCCCGTTGACGTTCGGGTCGGACAAGAAAAGCTGAAAGACGCCCTCGCCCCCGTGTCCATCGATCGGCTTGATGACCGCTTGCCCTCCGATGTGCTGAACGAACGCTCGAATGCGCGCTCGATCGCTGTCGACCAGCGTACGGGGCATCACCGAAGGGAAATGACACGCGTAAAGCTTTTCGTTGGCATCGCGTAAACCGCGCGGGTCGTTGACGATGAGCGTTTGATCGCGCACGTGCTCAAGCAACAGCGTCAGCCACCAATACGCCGCGTCAAAAGGAGGATCTTTGCGAATGAACACCGCATCGACCTCGCGGAGAAGAAGCGGTTCTGGCGCGCCGAGCGTCATCGGCAACACAGTCGCGGGCGGAATCGCTGACGGAGTCGCTTGCCGTCCGCGGGACAAGAACTCCTGCGGAATAGAAATCGGCCGCGCGAACGCGGTGACGGTATTGCCGCTCAGCGCGACGTCGCAGTCCAACACGTGATACGCCGAGTGCCCGCGCGCGATCGCCTCCCGAATGATGGCGAACGAAGTGTCTTCGTCAGGCACCACGGTGGATACCGGATCCATCACCGCCACTATGCGCATGCAATCGCGTAGCATCGGAGGGCCTTTCAGGGCAAGGTAGCGGCCATGCGCGTCTTCGTTCGACTTGTCTTGGCTCGACCTATCTTCCCCCGATCTGTCTTCGCTCCGCTGGCTTGGCTTTTGAAACGACTCATGAGAATCCGCACCTTCGCGTTCGTGGCAAGTGCTGCCTTGTTGTGTCTCGCCGCCACTGGAACACCGGGAGAAGATTTCGCGCAGCGCTACCGCGAATACGCTGTCGCGGCGCACCATCCCCTCGCCAGTCGCGCGGGCGCGGAAATTCTTGCGGCAGGGGGCAACGCAGCCGACGCTGCCGCGGCGACGATGCTCGCGCTGGGGGTGTCGACGCCTTCATCGAGTGGCCTCGGAGGAGGCGGGTTCGCGCTCTACTACCGTGCACGCGACCGCTCGCTGACCTTTCTCGATTTTCGAGAACGGGCGCCCGGTAAAGCTACGCCAACTATGTTCCGTGACGCAAAGAGCGACACCGATGGTCCGATTTCCTCCGCCTCGCAGATTGGCGGCTTGGCCTCGGGAGTGCCCGGAGAGCCTGCCGGCATCGAGGACCTCGTCCGACGTTTTGGCAAGCTGCCGCTCTCCAAAGTGGTCGAACCGGCGGCGCGCATGGCGGAGCAAGGCGTTCCTGTTTCGGAGCCCATCGCCAAGGTGTCGGCGGCGTTTGCCGCGCAAATGAAAAAGGATGCCACCATGCGCAAGTGGTTCGCGGGTAATGCGAACGCGCTCACGCCGGGGCAGTTGTTGCGTCAACCTGAGCTCGCGAAAACCATTCGGGTGCTTGGCGCGCGCGGAGCTAGCGCCATTTATCGAGGCGCCATCGCGCGCGAAATCGTGCGAAAGAGCCGGCAGCGTGGAGGCATTTTGTCGCTGCGCGATTTGGCGCGTTATCGTTTGGTCGAGCGCAGACCGCTATCCGCGGAGCACTTTGGGCATCGCTGGGTGACCGCGCCGCCGCCCAGCGCGGGAGGCTATACGCTACTGCAGAGCTTGGCGATTTTGGAGCGGGTTCCTCCGCACCAGCGGCGGCGTGGAGTCGCGCTGCTGCATGCCCTCGCCGAGAGCTGGAAAGGCCCGTACCTCGACCGGGAACGATATTTCGGAGACCCAGACCATGTCTCGCTTCCCGAGACCAAGATGATGGCCGCGCCGCGACTCGAGGCCCGCGCCGCGATTGTACATCCCACGCTCGCGATGCCTCCCGAGGCCTATGATCTGCCGCTCCCCGTCAAGCAACGGCCGGCCAAGCAGCCCGACAACGCAGGCACGTCGCATTTCTGCGTGATGGACGCGGCAGGCAACGTGGCCTCCGTAACCACCACCATCAACCTACCCTTCGGCGCTCGATACACCGCGGCGGGCATGGTGATGAACGACGAAATGGACGATTTCGCCCGCGACGTCGGCGTCGCCAACGCGTTCGGGTTGGTCGGCGGCGCCCCGAACCTGCCCGGACCCGACAAGCGACCGGTCTCCACCATGACCCCGACCATCGTGTTCAAAGGAAATACGCCAGTTCTCTGTATCGGCGCAGCCGGCGGCAGCCGCATCGTCACGGCAACCCAGCAGGTCGCGATGAACCTGTTGCTGCATCGCATGAACGCGAAAGAAGCGGTGCGCGCGCCGCGCATTCACCATCAAGCCCACCCCAACAAACTCCGCACCGAGGAAGTGGCTCCGCTCGACAACAAACTGGTGGCCCAACTCAAGGCGCGCGGCCACGTACACGAGCCTCTACACCATGCGGCAAACGTCCAGCTCATCCATCGAACTCGACGACGCGGTCAGAAGCCCTTGTCCGCCGCCTGCGATCCGCGCAAAGGCGGCCTTCCCGCGGGAAACTAGGAGAGGACTAGGAGGGCGACATCGAAAACGTTGGCACGCAACATGCTTAGTCTTCGCTCCGAACGCGACCCGCAGGGGCGGCGTAGTGAAGGAGTAGTCGTATGGAACGTGTCCGAGTTGGGTTGATGTTTATCCTGGCCGGGTTCGTAAGCGCTTGCGCGACGGACGTAACCCCCGAATCGAACACGGCAATCGGGCAAAACCCCGGGCTAGACGAAAGCATTCGCAACAATCGAGTGTTCGATCGATTCGAAGGTCCGGCCGGAATCCTCGCCACAGGAGGCACAACCCCCGCCGGCACAACTGTTGGAACCTCAACCATCGGAAGCCCAACCACCGGAGACCCGACCAGCGGGGGCGTCACGGGCGGAGAAGGCATCGGCGTACGCGGGACGACCCTCTGCCAGGGCTCGACGATGGTCCTCACTACGGACGCAATGGTATGCGGCACCGTGGAATCACGTATGCAGAGCGAATCGTGCCCCGCAGGCTACGCAGAGTCGGCGACAGGAGTTGCCACCGGCGGAACTACCCCCGGGGGTGATGCCAATACCATCTTGATGTTTTCCTGCGACCGCGAACTCGCCAACCCACGAACAGTTATCCCGTACGCCACGCTGCCCACCCTGTCGCCATGCGCAGAAGGCGCGCCCGCCATTCGCGCGACGGGAGTACGCACGGCGGTGAGCGACGCCAGCGTTTTGCTGTTCACCTACGAACTGCTCTGCAGCTGTGCCCCGGAACGAATTTGGACCCGAGGGAGCTCCCCCGATGCGTCGAACCCAAATGTGACCACGGGCATCGGCGAAGCCACCTGTGGTGTAAGCGCGAGCAGCCTCGGACGCGCAACCAGTTGCCCCGGCGGAGTCGCTCCTCGGTGCAACACCGACGGCAGTGGGTGCGTCTGTTAGCTTCGAGTTCCTGGTCGAAACCGTCGCTCTACGCGGTTGCTGCTTCGTTCGCTGCACTTGATCGAGAAGACAAAAACAGTCCCCACTAGGGACGGGTGTCTCCAGGCGCAGCCAACAAAAAACGTAGCCGTATCGGGAGATTGCTCATGGCATGAAATATGCAAATTAGTTCTGTCGTGCTGAAATTTGGGGTCGCACGAGAACAGAGGGCTGCGCCAGAAACCGCTGTGCCTAGAGCCATCGCGGCGTTGCTGCCAGCGTTGCTGCAAGGCGCCGTGGTGACTGTGGTTTCAGCGTGCGGCGCGATGGCAGCAGACCGCGATTCCGAACAAGTCTCAAAGGGCTCCGAAGCGCTGTTCTGCCCCGCGCCGAACGTGCTGGACGCTCCGCCGGTCATGTGCGCGAACACCACTTCGGATAAAGCGCTGGGGCCATTTTCTCCCGAAATGGTGGAGCGATGTAAGCGGATTGTTCAGGAGGAACCCTCGGAGGCGGGAGCGGAGGTGGATTGCGAGGGCAGTGAATGGCCTTTGGCGCTCGCACGGCGCATCCGCGGAACGCGACCTTGTCCGCCTGGTACGGAGCTCACCGACAAAGGCTACTGCGTGGCGGAAATCAACGGAGCGCGGTTTGCCTATGGGCCGTTTACCGAAGCGCAGGTGGAGCACTGCAAAAGGGGCACTCAGTGACCTCGGGAAAGCAATCCGCCGTTTATTTCTGCGCGTTCTTGGCCTTAGTACTGACGGGCTGCGGCGATGAGGGTCGACCGGGCGCTCAACCCAGTCAGGTCACTCAATGTGGGCACATCGGGCAAACCTGCTGCGCGACCTCGCCCCAAACCCAAACGCCTTGCAAGGCCAACAGTACATGCCGAGCATCCGATCGCATCTGCGTCGCCAACCACGGCGCTCCCTGCACCTCGGCCGGCTGCGCCGACACGGGCGATACGTGCGAAGCCGTCGCTTCTGCCCGAACGCCGCTGTGCTGCCGCCCCAAAGGAAGCTCTTGCTCAATCGGGCAAACCTGCTGTGGCGACGCGGTATGCGACCCCCAACAAGGCCAGTGTCGCGACCGCAATATCACGCTCACGTCAGCGCCAGAATCGTCCACTATCGCTAACTCGCGGGCGCGCGCCGGCCATCGCCAGATGTGCGCAAGCATTGGATGCGCGTTACACGACGATGCGTGCATGCCGGCGGCGGCGGGAGGCGCTCCGATATGCTGCCGTCTCGCGCAACGTGCCTGCGTCCGAGGCGAACTTTGCTGCAATGGTCTGTCCTGCGAAGACGGAAAATGTGCTCAACCGCAGCCAGATACGACAACGACCACCGCGTCTCAGTCAAACCCTGATGGGCCACAGTCTTCGGACAACGGGTCTTCGGACAACGGGTCTTCGGATACAGGGTCTTCGGAACAAAAACCTGCTCCGAACGAGCCGGCGTACTGCGAGCAAATGGTTTGGCCCGAGACCATACCCGGCGGGTTTGGAACCGTGGTGAACAGTTCGTCGGATATTGACAATTTCACGCTCCCCGAACCGACCGAAGGCCAGCTGCAGCCCGCCAAAGACGTGTTCTCCACGCACTACTATCTCGGCTTCGCGGAAGAAGTGGAGCCCGTGCTCGATGGAGCCAACAAGACACGCCCGATCCGCGACGAAAACAGCAAAAGCCTCGGTGTTCACCTGACGACGCAAGACTGGTGTAGGCAGTGCGCGCTACAGGGCTCCTGCCTCGTGCGTCGCCTCGATGGAAGCGAAATCACGTTTACCTACGCCACGCGAGGCGAGCATCAAGGAGCTTGTCCCGGATGGGAAAGCAACCCGAACATTCCTGAACCTAAAAAGACCGAAAGCACGGTGTTCACCAAGTCAGACGTTCTGTACGGCTACGGCACTGCAAATACAGAGTGCGCAGAGCGTGATGACTGCGAGAACGAGTACGTTGTCGTTCCATTCCGCACGATCGCAGTGGACGGAATCTACATCGAACACGGAAAGCTGCTCTACATTCCGAGCGCGCGAGGCGTGCAACTGCCCGACGGAAGCATCCACGACGGCTACTTCTTTTCGGCAGACAGCGGCGGAGCGATCAAAGACGAGAAGATCGACACCCACGTCGGACGTCATCGCCCAGGCAAAAAATCCAACCCCTTCCCGCACGCCACAAGCTCCAAAACAGAACAAAAAATGTTCAAGATCCACGTCGTGAACAACCCGGAACTCAGGGCTCGGATGTGGAAACAGCACACCAAGTTTCTCTAATTTTAGGGTCTGGCACCCAGACCCTCTCGGCGGGGATACAATCCCCGCCGATTCACCCAAACTCCCCCGCCAGGACGCACGTGGCGCGGTTGCGTTGAGGGGTAAACTGCTGGGGCCCCGCCGCTCCGCGGCGGGCCGGACGCGACAGCGGCCGGACTCGGACACAGTCACACCTCCTAGCGAGACAGGTGGAGCAGTTCGCTGGACTACAGTGCACCGCAGACACCGCACGAACGAAAGCAGTTCACCCCGAACACCGCACGAAGACGGCAAGGGGGCGTAGGGGCCCCCGCGCAGCGCGTAGCGGCGTTGGGAGGGGGGCCCCGCGGAATCGCATTCCGTGGGGGGAGGGGCTGCGGCCAGACCCTCCTGGGAACAAACGGGCCCTGCCGCTGCGCGGTGGGGCGGACGCGACAGCGGCCGGACTGGGGACTCAGTCACACCTCCTACAACACAGATCGACAGCCGGATTGATCAGCACTCTACTTACTGCTGCTGTAGGGGGAGAACACGCGCACGCTGCCTACGATCCCCAAGAAATAGATAGGGTCGGCAGGCCAGTTTCGACCCCACACCGGCACGCGCACGCCAAACTCGAGACCAAAGTCTTTGAAGTACGACGTAGTGTGCGACGCTGGCTGAATCAACACGGCGGGCTGCACATACATGATGCGACGCCCTGGCAAGTTGACGAAGAGCCCATCGCTGCTCTCAAACCCATACTGCATATCCCAACGGAGCGATCCATAGAGCCAGGACAGTGGCCGGCCTCCGGTTTCTAAGACGGCCAATACTTCGTCGCCAACGTTGAGCGAACTCGTGACGCCTTGATCGTCATTGGGCAAGCGCACGCGATACCCCAACTCGCCACCCGTCCAAAGTTGTCCGTTCAAAAAAGAACCGGAAACCAAACCGCGAAAGGTCATGTCCCACTGCCCCTCACCCAGCGGCGCACCAACGGCGTCGGGTGTAAAAAAGCCAGTCGGCGCTTTAACGTGCATCGACGCCGCGAGCACGACGGGTTTCGGCAGAATCAATACTTGAGACCCAAAACGAATGTCGCCAAGCCCGCGCCGAGTTTGCGGGGTGCCCGCGGAGACGAATTCGCTGGCGAGAAAGACTGGCACCTGAAGACGTATATCCACGCGCTCATGAATGCCGAGCGCGCTCTCCCAAAAAAGCTGATTTGCGATCAAGCCGCCCCCGCCGTCCAACATGCAATCGTAGGGGCCGCGGCCCCCTACCCCAACTCGCACAGGGTTGCCTGCCGCATCGGTGCTGCAGGTTTGCTCGGCGCGTAGCTCGTCGAAAAAAAGCCGATCAGAATTCAGATAGAACCAACCAACTTTGCTCCACAATACGCCTTCCGGAGTCGTCCAGGCTCCAGCATGAGCGACGCAATTATCGTATAAATACGACATTTTTAGCATGAAAACGCATACCACAACGAAAACAATCGCGAACTTCATGCCCCGATATCTCGTCCCAACTCTCTCTTTATACGGGGCCCGTACCATCTCTTCGATTGCTTCGATGGTGAAAGTCGCTATCGAGTCTCGATAGCAAGTTCCACCGTTTCGCCGTCGACACTTCGCTCAAACGCGTGCACGTAGAGATTGCTTAGATCGTACACGATAGCGATCGGGGTGCCTCCCACATCGTCGTTGATGACGCCTTGGGCTGAATCGTTTTTCTCGAACAGTTCGCCCCAATGGTAGGCGCGTCGTTCCCCATCCATCACCAGACCGAAGACCATGTCTTTGTTGGCAAACGCTGAATCTGGAGCTGGCGAAGTTTGGCGAAACGTATCGCCGTGGTCAGAGCGATAGTCGCTGCCGCCACGAATATAAGGATACGATTGGTAGTTGCGGCTTCCCCCGCTGGACTGTTCGGCGAACGCATCTTCGGAAATCACCAACGTATCGGGATGGAGCGCTTTCCACGCACGCCAACTCATTTCGAGCACCGGCCGAAGTGGTGACGGCGAGCCGAGGTGCTGTCCTTGCACCCCTTCAAGCCGCATTTGGCTCCACAATGTTTCGGTTTCGCGATCCCACATCACGAGGTTTGAGTTGTACAGCAAGCCCGACACGCCGAGGCGAACGGTTTGCCCGTCCACGAATCCACGACGATCAAACACAAGACCCGATCCGGTAAGCGGACAAAGCGTGACCGCGAAAGCGTCCTCGCCGACTTCTTCGTTGGCGACTTCGTGCCACCACAAAATGTTGTGCGGGTAGGCGCGCGGTCCCTCCGTGGTGATCACCCCCAGCACGATATCTTCGTCGGCAAGATAGCTCGTATCATCGGCGCCCGCGGTCGACATTTTTGGCGAATCCAGAGGCGGGATACAGTCGCGCCCGGGACACCCGGGAATAATGTCGTCACAAGGCACGCTGCATTGCCCGCCCGAATCGGCTTCGATCGACGCTTCGGCAATGTTTTGGTCACGTCCGTAAATTTCGGTTCCAGGATGAAACACACTCCAAGCGAACCAAAATGCGTTGTGTCCCGGAAGCGAGCTAAGGTCGCTCGACGCATCGTCCGCGCGCCCGTCCACAAACCACGAGCGACCATCCGCTGTCTGGATGCGCAAGGTCGACACGTCGGCAGCCGGCGTTGGCGGATTCGCAATGGTGATCGACGATTCGGTCGGCGCGGTGGGGTTTTGCGCGGTTCCCTCGGAGGATGCACCGTCCTCCGGATTCATCGGAATCGCCGTCGACGAACCACCGCAAGCAACCATTCCTAAGACGACGATTGATTTCAGCTGACCCAGTCGAAGTTCGCTCTTCATTCGACTCACCTCAATGCTTTTTTGAAAGTCGTGCGCTCGACTCAACGAGCCCAGGCGAATTGCAGACAGCTACAAAGTACGACGCGCCAACCGCTCAGGTTACGCGGAAAAAGAAGATCGAAGCCGAACCAGATACGGAACGAATCAGACACAGACACTGATTCAGAATTAGAGGCCGATTCAGATTGATTGATATGGAAAGGTAGAGAGGGGGGGATTGGGCGAACGTGTTGTTCGGAGGATCTGAAGCAAACCCTCCCCCACCTGACTCCGGCCGCTTGCGCGGCCGCCCCACCGCGATGCGGCGGGGCCCCAGCATTTCACCACTCACGTGATCAAGTCACGTGCCTCTTGGCGGGGGAGTTTGGGTGAATGGCTGGGATCGTATCCCAGCCAGAGGGTCTGGGTGCCAGACCTTCAAATTAAACAGCCCAGACCTTCAATCAGA
>JANQQS010000189.1 GCA_028284955.1 Myxococcota bacterium
GAGGAAGAGGAATAGCCAAGCTATTTCGATGACGAACAACGCGCGGCGACGCGGACCAGACCCGCGAGTCGGGATCAGTTTAAGCCGTGGGCGGTCTAGTTCAGCGAATGAGGCTGCTCGAGCGAGAATCGAGCGATTTCTGCTTCGAAGTGGGAGCCGTCGGGGCGTTGCATGCGGTAGCTCCCACGCATTGTTCCTCGCGGCGTTCGCAGCATCGCGCCGCTGGTGTACTGAAAACGCTCGCCGGGCTCGATGACCGGTTGAGCGCCGACGACTCCAGGGCCGCGAACTTCTTCGCGTTTTCCTTCGGCGTTTTCGATGATCCAATGCCGGCTGCGCAAATGCACCGAGATCGGGCCGAGGTTTTCGATGCCCACGGTGTAGGCGAACGCGTATTGCTGTTGGGCGGGGCTGCTTTGCTCCGGCAGATAGCGGCTTTGCACGGTGACGCGGACTGCGTCGGTGATGGCGGTGGAGATCGTTTTGGGCTGCATGCGAACGGCGGCGTACAGGGGTTCAGTCTTGAAGTTGTTCGGGTGATTCCCAGAGAAATACCTCGAAGCGGCCCGCGGAATCGGCGGCCGCGCGAAGCATACCATCGGTGTTGTATTCAAGAGCAATTTCGCCTCGCACCGAGACCGCGATGACGCCGCCCTGGTCAGGCTTGAGACGCTGATGAACCAACTTTTTGGCGGCGCTATCGAGACTTCCTGCGCCATGTTCGATCTCGGCCGCGATAGACCGGGCGACGCCGTGGCGAATGAACTCCTCGCCGATTCCGGTTCCCGAGACGGCGCAGGTTTTGTTGTCGGCGTAGGTGCCTGCGCCGACGATCGGCGCGTCTCCGATGCGTCCCCACCGTTTGTCGGTGAGCCCCCCTGTGGAGGTAGCGGCAGCGAGATGTCCGTTTTTGTCGAGCGCCACCGCGCCGACTGTCCCCATGAGAAATCGGCGGTCATTTAGAGCGGCCGCGGAAGAGGGGTCTCGCTGTCGCTCGAGCGCCTTCTTTTCTTCCCATTGCTGCCGACGGTGTTTGGTCGAGAAATAGGAGTTATTGACGCGATCGACTTTTCGTTCTTTGGCGAACTGCTCTGCGCCATCGCCTACCAGCAACACGTGTCGGGTGTGTTCCATCACTGCACGCGCGAGCGTGATCGGGTTTTTGACGGTTCGCACCGCGCCCACTGCGCCCGTCGACAAATCGCGCCCATCCATGATGGAGGCATCCAGTTCGTGGGTTCCTGCGTGGGTAAAGACCGCACCCTTGCCGGCGTTGAAGAGCGCTTCGTCTTCCAGCGCGCGGACGACCGTCTCCACTACATCGAGCGCACTACCGCCCTTGGCCAACATATCGCGACCGGTTCGAAGCGCCGACGCCAGCGCCTGCCCGTACTTTGCGCGCTCCTCTGGGGAAATATCTCGCGAAGGTCCCCCTGCCCCGCCGTGAATGGCGATTGCGTACTCCATCTGAGGCTGAGCTGGCGCAGACGAAATGCTCTCCGCCGCCGTAACTTCGCCCCCCGACGCCGGAGCAACCGTTGCCCCGGTTTCGGTAGATGACTGCCCTGTCGAACATCCGTCCAGAGCTGCGGCCGTCCCAAAAGCCAAAACGCCGACAAACGTCGACAAACGCCGGCTCAACCCAAAAACCTCACCCATTCCTACACTCCGTGTTTATTCCGGCCTTTCTACACCGACCCGGCGGCTTCGGCGAGCGGCGATTGCGAGTTCGCTGGACCGCTGGGGCTGGATCGAGGCGTTTGTCGACGTCAGCAGTCTTGCCCGCAGCGGAAGGGTGTTATCAACGCCAGCAGTCTTGTCCTACGCCTGAAGCCCAACGCGACCGGGGCCTCGCCGCTACGCGGTGGGGCGGACGCGGCAGCGGCCGGAGTCGGGAGGGGGGCCCCGCGCGGGTCGTACCCGCGTGGGGGGAGGGTTTGCCTCAAACCCTCCAAGAAAACGGTTCCGAGGGGTGGATTCGAACCACCATTAGCGGATCCAAAGTCCGCCGTCCTGCCATTAGACGACCCCGGAAAATCTGCCAGATGCGCGGCATAACACGGTCCCCACCTGGCGCCAGTCTTCGGTCACACTTCGTCGAGTGGGTGGCGTTCGAAATCCCTTAGGGCATCGAACAGAACTTCCGCTTTGAGCTCGGTTTCTTCGAGCTCTCGTGCGACTAAGCTTGCTGAGACAATGCCGCCTCCTGCGAAATAGTCGAGCGTGCAGCCGCGCTGTATTGCCGTGCGAATCGCCACTGCAAACGTTGCGCTGCCATCGTGACCCACGTACCCCACGCAACCGGTGTAGACACCCCGCCGACACGATTCGAGCTCGTCGATGAGACGAACCGCGCGAATTTTGGGCGTACCCGTGACACTTCCAGGCGGGAAGAGGGCTTCAAACACATTCGCGAGCGTGATCTGCTCTCGTGTTCGGCAGGACACTGTACTGACGAGGTGGGCCAACTTGGTGTAGGGCTCGACCGTCATCCGATCGGCTACGTGGACCGTTCCCGGAACAGCCACCCGTCCCAGGTCGTTGCGCATCAGATCGACGATCATCGTATGCTCGGCGCGTTCTTTGTCGTCGCGGACGAGTTCGAGGTAGCTCGCGCGGTCCTTGGATGGGGTGTTGTCGAGCGGTACGTTGCTGGACAGAGGTATCGTGCCCTTGATTGGACGCGTCTGCAGCACGCGTGTCCTGGCAGACCAGCAGAAAAAGAGTTCCATAGTGCGTGAAAGAATCGAGAAATCGCCGATGTTGAGATAGGCGCCGAAAGGCACGGGGCTTGCGTCTCGGAGCCTGCGCCAGAGACGCCAGGGCGAATATTGCGAGCGAATCCGCCATCGTCGTGCGAGATTGACTTGATAAAGGTTGCCCTCGGCAATCTCTCGCAGCGCGGCGTCAATGGCCGCGGCATGCGCCCCCGGCTCTGGGACGCGTACTTCGATTGGCGCGCTGACGCGAAGAACCGATTCGGCACATTGGCGGCTCACCAACGCGTGCAGCCGCTCGCCCGCGTTGATTGAGTCCGCGACGATAAAGCTCCTGCGATATTCGTCGTCGATGACGAGCATCGCGTCGTAGCGTGCGAAGTACCAGGCAGGGTGGCGGGGATCCGGTGATGTTGCATCGTGGCGGCGGTGGGGAGCCGTCGCGTCATAGGCTACGAAGCCAACCCACCGAGGAATGGACGGGGGCAATCCGTGTTGTTCCAGACGTTCCGAAAGTTCGTGGGTTGCGGCCTTGGGGGTCTCGAGCGCTTGCAGTGAGGCGAGCGGGCCCCACAGCTCGGGGGCTCGGGCATAAGGCGGCTTTGGAAACCGCGGCATCGGCATCCGTTGCACGTCTACCGGGTCAGCGCCGACAAAAGAAAACCGTCCGCGACCGGGGCGACCGTTTCCGTCGAGCCATGCTACGCCTTTCGCGTCGCCCAGCGCGGCGAGCACTTGGTCGGACGACACATGGGGAATCGGGACGATATGCACAACGCGGTGTTCTGCACCAATCCCTTCCGCGATGCACGGGTTCGCGCTCTGCTGGGGCTAGGGCTCGCGTTCGGAAGTGTCGCGTGCGACGAGGGCACGGGCGGTCCCGTGGTGCAGGTTGCGGTGGTCACGCCGTCGCTCGAAGATCCGACCGAGACGGGCGATGCTCGCGAGCTGCGCGTGCAGCAGATTGAGGCATCGGAAATTCGCGCGCCGCTAGGGAGCGAGCTCCCGCCTGAGGCTCGAACGGCGGGGTCGGGGTTTTCGATCGATGTCTCAGGCTCCTTTGATGTGTCGTGGCCGTTTCGAGCGCTTGCGAATCGGGTTGGGCTGGAAGTCGCGCTTCAAGGAGACAGCGTGCGCTGGGGCGCCACTCCCTTGTTTTCACTATCGGAGACCGAGGGTTTCGTGCGCGTATTCGTTGCTGCCTCGGGTTCTTGCGCGCGGCTTGCTCCGGCGAATCTTGACGTGGCGCGGGCTCATGCAGGGGTCGCTGCGCTCGGCTCGTTCGTGGTGGTGGTTGGCGGGGAGGAGGGCTCCGTAGACGACCGAACGCCCTCCGGCGCGGTCGAGGTGATCGACATGTTGCGGGGCACCATCCGCCGGCTCTCCGATATCCAGCCAGTCGGAAAAGCCCGGGCTGCAGCGCTCGATGAAGTGCGTGCGGTGGTCGTTGCGGACGACCGCGCGTTCGTCTTTGACCTGCGTCGAGGCGACCAGCCAGCCGCCCTTTCGTTGCACGACGGCGCTGGCGCCGACTCGGTGTTGGTGGCTCAGGCGGATGGCGGTGGCGTTTGGATAGTAGGTCCCGGCGACTTGGCCTCGCGGGTGCACGCAGACTCTTCGGACGGAGAGCCTTCGGTGACCGAAGTGCGGCTAGCGGCCGCGCGTCGCCGGCCCGCGGCGGTATCCATTGGATCAGCCACGATACTGGTGGGGGGCGTAGAGGGCGATGAGCCAGGAATCGAGGTGCTTGACGTGGATGCTCGCTCGGGTCGACCGGTGGCCGTCAGGCTCGAGACACGCCGAGAAGCGCTCGCGATTCTCGGACCCGACTCTCGCGTACTCGTTGTCGGGGGCGTCGATGGCGTTGGCGAATTGCGCACAGATACGGTGGTCCTGAGTGGCTGTCCCGACGCCTGCGTCGTCGAGCCGGGCCCAGAGTGGACGCGCGCGCGAGTCGGGGCTGCCGCGCAGGGAGCGCTGCTTATTGGTGGGGTGGAACCGTCTGCGGCCGCGGAATCTCAGCCTGTTCCGATCGTTGACGAAGTGCATTTTGGTGATCGCATCGAAGTCCGCTCGTTTGGTGCGCTCGCGGGCCCGCGCGCAGATGCTGCAGCGTTTCTGGTGGCGCGTGGCATTGTGGGCGTGGTGGGGGGCGAGGATGCCTCCGGGCCGCGCTCCGATACCGATATTTGTGTGCCGTCGGCGGACGGCGCATAGCGTTCCGCGCGCCGACTTGGTATGCGAGAGCGAGCTGAGGATGGATGCTGCGTAAACTGGAGAAGTACGAGCTCCTCGAGGAAATCGGGCATGGGGGCATGGCTACCGTGTTTCGCGCTCGAGACAGCCGCCTTGATCGCCTGGTGGCGGTGAAAGTTCTGCATCCTCATTTGCAAAAAACGGATGAAGCACGCGAGCGCTTTCATCGCGAGGCGCAGAGCGTTGCCCGTCTGCGTCACCACAATATTCTTGAGATCTACGACTACGGAGGCGATGACCAAGGCGAGAGCTACATCGCCACCGAGCTGCTCACCGGGCCGACGCTGAAGTCTTATGTTCGCCAGCACGGCGCGTTGCCGCCAGAGGTGGCGGCTTGCATGTCCATTCAAATTCTTCAGGCACTCGCCGCGGCGCACGCCAAGGGCATCGTGCATCGCGATGTGAAGCCGGAGAACGTGCTCATTCACGAAGACCGGTGCGTCAAACTGACCGACTTTGGCGTGGCCCACATGGTTGACGCGCAATCGTTTACCCACACCGGTCAAATCTTGGGTTCGCCTGGGCACATGGCCCCGGAGCAGGTTGACGGCCGGGTGTGCGATGCGCGCACGGATCTCTTTTCCCTTGGCACGGTGCTCTACTACTTGGCGGTGGGCGAGCTTCCGTTTCGCGGAAGGAATCCGCACCAAGTGCTCAAACGCATAGTGGAAGGCGAATACCTTGATCCGCTTCGCCTGCGCCCTGAGATCGGTGAACCGATGCGCCGCATTGTGGTGCGCAGTCTTGAGACCGAGCCCGAAGACCGATTTCAAAATACGGAAGAGTTCGTTCGATCGCTTGCGGAGTTCGTTGAGCATGCGGGAATCGATGATGTGGATGCGACGCTGGAGCGTTTTTTGCGGGAACCATCCGCTATGCGATCGGAACTCCGAGCGCGCACGATTGCCTCACTGACGTCGGCCGGCGAACGCGCCCTTTCGGAGAACCAAACCCATGTTGCGCTCGAGCATTTCAATCGTGTGCTCGCCATGGACGACGGCAATCAGCGCGTGATCGCGCTCCTTCGCCAGGTGGGGCGCCGTCGCCGGATCCGTCAGATTTGGCTTCCCGCGGCGTTCGCAGCGGCGATTGTGTGTGCCATGGGTCTGATTGGTCTCATGACTTATTCCGGAGGATCGGCGCCGCATCCCGACAAGCTCAGCAAATCAGGCAAGACGACTCCGCCTACGACGGTTGCGCAGAATGCCGGCTTGAAACGCGTTGCGGTCATGCCAGTCGACGCGTCCGCGGCGTCATCGGACGCCGATGCGTCTGCGGGGTCTTTGGAGTCTGCGGGCAGCAACGATTCCGACGAATCCACCCGCGCGCGCGCGAAGGCCCATCCAGGGCACACCCGGCGCTCGAAGAGTCCGCGACTGGTCATCTTCAAGCCGCGCCCTCAAAATGTCGCGATCGGGGTCAATGGCGCCCCCCCCCAGGATTTCGGTCCGCGTTTTCGCCAGGTAGAGTTGGCCCCGGGATCCCATCGATTCCGATTTGTCGGAGGCGAAAACTGCTGCGAAGATCTCGAGACTTCGGTCTACATCCCTCCTGGGACTGCGCCATTCGAGCTCCGCCGAACGCTAAAATACAAACCCGCGCGACTGATCGTACGTTCACAGGTGGCTGCGCCTACGCGTATCGAGGTGCTCCGCGGCGAAGAGGCGGGTGCGCAGGGAGCGTCGAATGAGATATTCTCCGTGCCGATGGGCAGCATGGAGGAGCTGCGACGGTTTACTGTAACGTCGCCGGGATATAAGACCTATACGAGCCGTATACGATTGCGAGCCGGTCATTTGGTGCAGCAACGGATTCGGCTCGAGCGAGCAGACGAAAATCAGTGACACGGCAGGTCCCTGCAATAGGGCGGCGGGGTGTCCGATGAGGACGATCGGGCGCCCAACGATCCGTGAACGCGGTGGTGTAACGCTGTGCATCGCGACGCTGTGCGCATGCGCCGCGATATGCACGACGACCGTGGTTCACGCGGACGACCTGCGGGATTTCGAGCGCGCGCGTCGCGCGTACGAAGACGCGAGCTACCGACGTGCCGCATCCATGTTCGAGGCGCTGGTGGGAGGCGAGGTGCCCCGCATCCGCAATCCAGCGCTGATCCTCGAGTCGAGAAAATACCTCGGCGCGTCCTACTTGCTGCTTCGTCGCACCGAGGACGCGGAGCGCCAGTTTGGATTGTTGTTGCAGGAAGATTCGAGCTACCGACTCGACCCGGTGCGGTTTCCCAAGGCGGTTCAAGAAACCTTTGACCGGGTTCGCGCCCGCGTAGAGCGAGAACAGAAGCGCGCGGAAGCTGAAGCCGCGCGGCGCGAGGAAGCGCAGCGTAGAGCCGAGCTCAGGCGGCTCGCGCAGCAGAACGAACAACTCAGACAGGAGGCGCAGGGGCAAACGACCGAGCACCAAAACTCACGCCTCGTCGCCACGATTCCTTTCGGGGTCGGACAGCTGCAAAACCAGCATCGGAATCTTGGCCTCACATTGGCCATCGTCCAGGGCATTCTCGCAGCGGGGAGCCTCGCGACCTTCTGGTCTCATTGGATCGTCCGGCGGCGAGATGTTCCCGAAGTGGATCAGGACCGCTTTCGAAGGCTCGCGCGCTCCCTGCGCATCTCGAACCAGACCATTACCGGTACGCTTGCTGCGATCATGCTTGCGGGAATCATCGACGCGCACGTTCGTTTTCGACCCCGCGTCTCGAAGCAAAGGGATTCCGCTCGCGGGTCCGGTGGCGTCCATGTGGACCATACCATTGGCGTCGGGCCAGGGGCTTTTCAGTGGCGGGTGCGCTTTTAACCCGCGCTACGTGGATCTCCACGGCATCTCGTCGGTAAGCGCCGCGGCACGTTTGCGAAACGCTGGATCGAGGCGGCGGTGCAGAGCGTGGCGGAGCGATTGTGCGAAGTCTCCGGCCGTGTTGAATCGATGCTCGGGTTTTTTGGCGAGCGCGATCGCGAGCACCGCGTCGACGTCCGAGGGCAGGCGATCGACGAGCGAGGAGGGTCGAAGGGGCATTCGATAGACGATATCGAATAGAATCTGGGGCAAGTCGGCCCCAGAAAACGGGGGGCGCCCGGAAAGCGCCCGGTAGCTCACGGCGCCGAGCGAGAACACGTCGGAGCGACGGTCTACGTGTTCTCCGCGGGCTTGCTCGGGGGACATGTAGCCCGGCGTGCCGATCACCGCGGCTTGGGTGAGGGTGCCTTCCGAGCCGGCGACCTTCGACACGCCGAAGTCGAGAATCTTCCAGATGCCCGAACTCGCTTCTGGGGAATGGTGCAAAAAAAGATTTTGTGGTTTCAAGTCACGATGCACGATGCCGGCGTCGTGGGCCACGTCGAGCCCCGCCGCTACTTCCGTAATCAGCCCCGCGACTTTCTCGGGGGACAAAGAACCGTTCTTCCGCAAGTGTGCCGCGAGATCGCGTCCCTCGAGCAGTTCCATGGCGATGTAGGGAATCTGATCGTTCATTTTGCCGACGTCGTAGACGCGCACGACGTTTCGCACATCGAGATGTCCTGCGAGCTCTCCTTCGCGAAGGAATCGCTCGAGGTGCTGCGGGTTGGCGAGTGCTTCGATGCGAAGCAGCTTGATCGCCGCGCGCTCCCCGCTGCCTGGATCGGTTGCCGCATAGACCTCCCCCATCGCTCCGCGGCCCACAATTTCGCCAAGCTCCCAACGGCCGGCCCGGTGGCCGGTGAAACGCCCGCCGTGTTCCGCCCCGGCTTTGAGGGCCTGCTCAAGGTTGAGCGCCATTTCCGCAAGCTGCGCTTCCCGTTCGCCGGCCAGTCGCATCGCGTTGGCGGAACGATGCATGGCGGTGGCCATCGAGCGCCTAGACACGCGGGCAAACCACAGCGAGGTGAGCAATACCAAGGGCACCATCACCACGAAAAAGACTTTCGAGTATACCGAGATATCCGCCGACGAAATCACCCCTGCGTCCTCCACGACGCCAAACGCGGTCAGCGCAGCGAGCACGAAGTATCCCGCGACGGCATACGTGACGATATACACGGCGTGTCGGCGATCGATGCCCATGCCGAAAAAGCTGACGCCTAGAGTGACGACCAGCGGCGTCGGGGAAAAGACCCCCAGATAGTGTTCGATTTCGAGTGATGCGGTCGCGGCGACATATCCGAATACGCGAAATACGTTTGCGGTATATCCGCCTTCTCGCAGCGTACGGAGGCGCACCCAGATGCTGGTGATACCAAGCAGCGTTAGCGCAGAAACGAAGAGGATCTTTCTTGGGGTGGTCCCCGGAAGAATCGGAACGAATGCTGTCGCGGTGGTTGTCAGACCCAAAATGATCAGCGAGAGCCCGCGCGCGCGCGCGACTTCCTCTTCGTGCATCGCGCGCACCACGTTTTGATCCCATGTTTTTTTGGTGCCGGTGCGACTTGCTGAACGAGACCCGCTGTGGCTGTGTCCGGTGTGACTTCCGCCATAGCTGGCGCCACCATTGCTCCATCCTGCGCGGGCGCCAGAACCGAGCGAGAGGTGTGAGCGCAGCGGGAGGTGGGAGGGAGGGCCTTGGGGATAAGTCTGCCCGTCACTGAGCGACGGGCGAACCGACGGTACCACCGCAAGGGTCTCGGTTTGCTCCGACGGGTCGTCTGGCGGTGGCGGCTCTAGACTAGAGATACTTTATTTTGCCCTATTCAATTTTCAGCCACAATCGCAAGCCTTCCCGTCTCCTCGATGCATGGGGGTGATTCGACAGGGCTGGATCGCCTTTTGCGTGGAATCACCAGCGATCCGCTCGTTGGTGCTTGACAGCCACAGTATCGCCAGTATCCTTCCGCTCCTTCTGCCCACGGGATCGCCCGTTGGCTTTTTCTTGTGCAGCAAAACTGCTGCGATTTCGGGGTCCTGAGTCACACTGCCATGCCGACCATCAATCAACTTGTGCGCAAGGGGCGCGCGCGGATTCGCACCAAAACGGACTCTCCCGCACTCCAGAACTGCCCGCAGAAGCGTGGCGTGTGCGTGCGCGTGTACACCACGACGCCCAAAAAGCCGAACTCGGCTCTGCGTAAAGTAGCCCGTGTTCGACTGTCGAACGGCATCGAAGCGACCACGTACATTCCCGGGGAAGGCCACAACCTCCAGGAACACTCCGTGGTGCTCATCCGCGGCGGGCGCGTAAAAGACCTGCCGGGGGTTCGCTACCATGTGGTGCGCGGAACTTTGGACGCGACGGGCGCGGCGGGGCCGTCGAATACGAATAAGGCCAGCCGCACTCAGCGGCGCTCCAAGTACGGCGTCAAACGTCCCAAAGGCTGAGGGATTCCTCAGGAAACGAAACTAAGGTAAACCAACATGAGTCGCCGGCGCGAAGTTCCCAAACGAACCACACTGCCTGATCCTCGCTATCAGGATGTGAACGTTGCGAAATTCATCAAAATTATGATGCTCGGGGGCAAAAAGTCGACGGCCGAGAAAATCGTCTATACAGCGTTTGATGTGCTGGAGGAACGATACAAGACTCCAGCCCTCGACGTGTTCAAGAGCGCGCTGGATTCGGTTCGGCCGAGGGTGGAAGTCAAGAGTCGTCGCGTAGGAGGCGCAACGTATCAGGTGCCGGTGGAAGTACGCGCCGACCGCCGCATGTCGCTCGCGATGCGGTGGCTGGTGATGTACAGCCGAAAGCGCGGAGAGAAATCGATGGTTGAGCGCCTCGCAGCGGAGCTGATGGAGGCTTCGCAGGGTCGGGGCAACGCGGTCAAGAAGCGCGAAGATACGCACAAGATGGCCGAAGCAAATAAAGCGTTTGCGCACTACCGCTGGTAGCGTCTGTTCGAGACAAGCGCAGCGTCGTTATCAACGTCCGGAAAGGTCCCCGTTTTGGGTGAAACCGTCGGGCAAGGGGTTAGCCAACACCGATGAGTCTGAGTACATAGCGAGAAACGTGGCGCGCGCCTGGTTCTGCTACGTGGCGCGATAGCTCCGGCGTCTGGCGACCCGATGTTGCATCCGACCCGATGCAACATCGACCCAGTGTGACCACGGACCCGATGTTGCATCGGAGACGAGTTACCGCGACTCCGTGTCTAGCCTCTGCCTCACTCGTCGGGCTCCCGCGGAGCCGGCGCGTCCGGTGGGCCGCCCACGCGAATCTCGCCCGCTTTTTGCGTGACCCGCGCGCATTGCTCCGCGGTCATGCTGTCCGATCTTGATTTGCTTGAGATATCCCGTGACACGTACGTACCCACTCGAAAGAACGCGCAATATCGGCATCATGGCGCATATCGATGCCGGTAAGACGACGACGACCGAGCGCGTGCTTTATTACACGGGCATCAACTACAAGATCGGTGAGGTGCATGATGGCGCTGCCACCATGGACTACATGGAGCAGGAGCAAGAGCGCGGCATCACGATTACCTCGGCCGCCACAACGTGCTTCTGGCGCCCTGGCGAAGGGCCGTTCGCCGACCAACAGTTTCGTGTCAACATCATCGATACCCCGGGACACGTCGACTTCACCATCGAAGTCGAACGGTCGCTGCGGGTGCTCGATGGCGCGGTGGCGGTATTCGACGGCGTGGCGGGGGTAGAGCCGCAGTCCGAAACCGTGTGGCGGCAGGCGGACCAATATCACGTTCCCCGGCTGTGTTTCGTCAACAAGATGGACCGCGCGGGCGCCAACTTCCCTCGCGCGCTGGAGAGCATTCGCGATCGGCTGGGCGCGAACGCGGTGGCCCTCCAGCTTCCGCTGGGCAGCGAGAGCGAACATCGCGGCATCATCGATCTAGTCAAGATGAAAGCGCTTGAATTCAAGGACGATACGCTTGGCGCAGAGTGGTCCGAAATCGAGATTCCGGAAGAATTTTCGGTCGACGCGAGCGACGCTCGGGAAACGCTGATCGAGGCGGTCGCGGAGATCGACGACGACCTCATGGCTCGCTACCTCGAAGGCGACACTGATTTCGTCGAAGACGACGTACGCCGCGCGATTCGAAGGGGAACGCTCGACCAGAAGTTGGTCCCTGTACTGTGTGGCTCAGCGTTCAAAAACAAAGGCGTTCAGCAGCTCCTCGACGCGGTCGTGGATTTTCTTCCTTCACCGCTCGACGTGCCTGAGATCGAGGGCACCGACGTTGACGACGCCGAGAAGAAGATTGCGAGAGCCGCGGCCGATGAAGCGCCGTTCAGCGCGTTGGCGTTCAAAATCGTCAATGATCCCTTCGTCGGTCAGCTCACGTTTATGCGGGTGTACTCTGGCGCCCTTCAGAGCGGAACCTCGGTGCTCAACTCTACCAAGGGGAAAAAGGAACGCATCGGTCGTTTGCTGCTCATGCATGCGAACAACCGCGAGGACATCAAGGAAATCCGCGCGGGGAACATATGCGCGGCTGTTGGTCTGAAGACGGCGACCACTGGTGACACCCTTTGCGACCCCAAAGCGCCAGTGATTTTGGAACGGATGGTCTTTCCTGACCCCGTGATTTCGGTAGCCATCGAGCCAAGGACCAAGGCCGACCAGACCAAACTGGGCCAGGCGCTGCAGAAGCTGTCGACGGAAGACCCGTCATTTCGGGCGCATACCGACGAAGAAACCGGCCAGACCATCATTTCGGGCATGGGCGAGCTGCACCTCGAGATCATCGTCGACCGACTCAAGCGAGAATTCAAAGTCGAGTGCAATGTAGGCGCGCCACAGGTGGCCTATCGAGAGTCGATTCGCGACACCGTCAAGGTGGAAGGCAAATACGTCAAACAGAGCGGTGGCCACGGCATGTACGGCCACGTGTGGCTCGAACTGGGGCCGGGAGAGACGGGCACGGGTCTGACATTTCACAACAAGATCGTAGGCGGCATCGTTCCCAAAGAGTTCATTCCGTCCGT
The DNA here is from genome assembly GCA_028284955.1 of Myxococcota bacterium. Lineage (GTDB taxonomy): Bacteria > Myxococcota_A > Polyangia > Polyangiales > Houyiibacteriaceae > JANQQS01. The sequence continues at coordinate 12,840 of JANQQS010000189.1, forward strand.
GGAAAAAGGGGTTCGAGACGCGATGACGCGGGGGGTCCTGGCGGGCTACCCGATCATCGATGTGGAGGTTTCGCTCTACGATGGTTCGTTCCACCAAGTGGACTCATCGGGGCCTGCATTCGAGGTTGCGGCGTCGATGGCTTTTCAAGACGGAGCAAAACAAGCAGGTTTGCACTTGCTTGAGCCCGTAATGGCGGTAGAAGTGCGGACCCCGGAAGACTACATGGGCGAGGTGATTGGAGATCTGAACGCCCGTCGGGGGAGTGTGAGCAATATGGAGATGGTGGGCGTGCTGCAGGTCATCAAATCGACCGTCCCCCTCTCGGAAATGTTCGGTTACGCCACCGACCTACGCAGCAAAACGCAAGGGCGGGCGGTTTACACGATGCAGTTTCACGAATATCAGGCAGTGCCGGGCAACATCGCCGAGGAAATCGTCGCCAAGTATACAGGCGGCTAAGCAGCGCGGATTCAGGAGAAAATAAGCATGGCCAAGGAAAAGTTTGTACGAGACAAACCGCATCTGAATGTGGGTACGATCGGACACATCGACCACGGAAAGACGACGTTGACGGCAGCGATCACAAAGGTGATGGCGGACGAGAACGGCGGGGACGCGATCTCGTATCATGACATTGCCAAGGGC
>JANQQS010000066.1 GCA_028284955.1 Myxococcota bacterium
ACTTCATCGTAGAGCTCCTGATGTTTGGGTTGAGGGTCACGCCCCGTCTTGGCCCTCAACCCGAACATCAGGAGCGGATGCAGAATCTGAATCTGACACCGACACAGACGCCGACGCCGACGCCGACGCAGAATCAGATGCCGAACCAGATAGAGTGTCTGCGTCCGCTTCTGCACCGGAATCGGGATCGGCGTCTGATTCTGAATCGGAATCGGCGTCGGAATCGGCGTCTGCGTCTGCGTCGGTATCCGAGTCCACGTCAGATTCAGCGGGTCCGGCTCGGCTTCGATGCTCGGTTCGATCATCAACCCATCTGATCAGCGCTCTACAGTCAGGCGGGGATTTCTCCGGCGGCGATCAATGCTTCGCGCGTCGCATTCACGAAGGGTTCGATATATGCGGGAAAGAGCTCTTCGAGCGGAGTGCCTTTGAATTCGGGGAGGAAGGAGCGGTTCCAGTGCGCCCATAGCGGAAGGCCTTCGGGGCATTCGGTTGCGGCGACGCCAATGCCGAGCACGAGCTTCATCAGCCCAGGCGGCTGTTGCGCATAGGCTTCTTTCCACTGCGCGGCGTTCATGTAGTTCCGTTCCACTTTGCGGCCGAGCAGCGTTTCGCGAATCTCGAGCAGTTCGTTCCAGGAGCAGTAGGCCGTCGCGGCGACGGGGCAGACGGCGTTTCGGGATGCGGGATGGGCAAGCACATGGGTAATGATCCGGCCGGCATCGCTGCCCGTGGACCAAGAAAACTTCTGCGTGCCATCGCCCATCACACAAACCGGTTCGAGCATGTAGTACTCGGGCCACAACCCTGCCGGGACAATCGTGAAATCAAGGCCTGCCAGCTCGATCATGCGGCGAATGAATGCTTTTTGTCGGGCGTAGGTTCGATGCACCGTCGGGGTCGGCCAATATTGCTCCATCTCGTAGATGAAGCCGAACTCCGACGGCACAAAGCGCTCCACGCCCGCTTCCTTGGCCGCCCAGATAAGCGGATACTGCGATTCCGTCGCGTAGTAGGAGACGCAGGAGACGAGGTAGTCGGTCCCATCGAGCGCTTCGATGAGCTCTGCGTGATCGGTCGCGTCGACCGAGCGGACACCCACTCCGCGAGCTTTCCAATCATCGTAGCGTTTCTGCTTCGCTTCGTCTGGCTGCACTGCGCCGGTGGAGGTTTTTTCGGCTTGCCCGGGCTTTCTCGCCAGCACCTGCACATCAAACACATCCTGACGAATCAGTTCCTCCACGCACGCGCTGCCTGCGGTGCCGGTTGCTCCAAATACAGTCACCGTTTTCCGCATGTCGCCTCCTATATCTACATCTGGGGTGCTCGTTCAGACTGTACCGTGACCGATCCATCTAGAGAACCGCCCGAACGGAAGATCCACCACTTCGCCAGGCGCTCGTTCTTGACGAATGCGCGCAGGGCGCGGCCTGTCCACGCCGCGGTTTTCCGGATGGAGTCTCGTTGGGAAAGCTCCTGCGGAATCGGATCGGGAATCGCTCCGGGAATCACGTTGTCGTCGGTGAGCCCGAAGTGATTGGCGCCGTCGATGGTGATGAGCGCGCGCGTTCCGTCGAGGACTTCGTCGTAGGTCTGCTGCGCGTTTTCGGGCACCGAGCGCCCATCGAGCGACCCCTGGACCAGCGCTACCGGAATGTCGGTGGTGTCGAGGTCGAGCACGCCGGTCGGGCCCACGGCGGAGGTACCGTAGAAGACTCCTGCCTTCAAAGACTCTGGGCGTTCGTATACGCCGAAGCAAAAAGGCGGATTGCAGGTTCGGCCATCGACCGCGAACAAGCCCGCGACGCCGCCAAAAGAATGGCCGGCAACCGCGGAACGTTCGGTGTCGACGATTTCATAGAACGGCGATGTGGGGTTCTGGTCTTCCTCTTCGAGCTGCGCGAGAGCATCGTTTAGGACTTGTTGGTCCGTAAAAAAGGACGGGGGAGCTCCTGGGGGGATCGACTGAAGCCGATCCGGAATGACCACCACGAAACCCTGCAGCGCAATCATACGGCCAAGTTTTTCATAGTTGGTTCGGCCCACCAGCGCTCCCTGAAGAAACACCACTACGGGAAACCGGTCGCGAAACCAGGGTCGAAGCGATTTGGGTGGAATCACGCTGAACACGTCGGCTTCGTCGCCGCGCGCTTCGAGCACAATCGTCTCTTTGCGCACCAAGTCTTGAACATTGAGTTCCTGCGTCGCCGCAGCGATGTTGTCGTTCGCGATATTGTCATTCGCGACATTGCCCTCGTCGTGCGCCTGGTCTTGCCCCGCGGTGCATCCTGTTGCGAGCAACCCGGCTGCAGCGAACGTTGCGATGAACATTGAAATTGCTGATTGATGTCGAATCATCGAGCCACCTGCTTTCGCCCCCATAGCAATCGCTTCGGCGCCCTATGTCAACCGAAGAACGTCCACTGTCCTCGTTCAGTGGTTGTATCTTCGTCATTCCGTTCGCATCGCGGTACAGATTTGCTGGCGGCGTCATTTCTGATTACGATTTTTGCTGTTGCTTCGTTGTGAAGCGCTCGGTTGTTCGGATGTACGTTTGTCGAAGACCCTTCGCGCCTTTCAGTCTCGGTGGCGCCTGCGCAGTCTGGCTGCTGAGCATCGCGACCCTCACGACAGGTTGTGGCGACGACGCAGACTCGCGGGCTGCATCCTCTGGCGATTCTTCAAGAGGTGGGTCTTCCGGAAACTCCGGAAACGAATCCTCCCCTGGGTCGCCGAATCCTCCGCCAGTGGAGGCGGTCAATTGCGTGCGGGTGCAACCCTCGTCTGAACTCAAGTTCGGAGGCGCGGGGACGTTCTGGGGCGATCATCTCTCCTCGGGAATCGATGTCGACCTCGGTGGCGGGGGCTATCATGCGCTTTCACTTCGTTTTCGCGGGGGTGAATCGCTTCGCCCCGGCACGTACGATCTCAGCGAGGGCGCACACCGGTCCTACGCGGAATGCGCCCATTGCGTGATGGTGATGGAGAACGTCTGGGGCGATAACGTCAACACGCTCAACTTTCAGGCGTCTGGAGAGCTGACGCTCGACGAAGTCAACGCCGCACGAGGAGAGTTTCGCGGCACGGTGCGCAACGTCGTGATGGTTCCTGTGACGCCGACGGGCTTGCATCGTTGGGAGGGCTACGAAGACACCGACGACTGCGTCTATATCGAGGAGTTTTCGTTCGATACGTTTGCCGGGGTTGGCGAATCCTGCGTGTCTGCTGGAGATTGCCGCAACCGAAAAACTCAAATCTGCGATACGAGTTCACGAGCATGCACAGAGAGCCAATGCAGCGCGTCCAGCGGCGGCTCGTGTCCGGGCGGCGGTGAATGCATTGAGCAGCACCCGCAGTATCGAACGGGCGCGTGCTTTTCGCGGTGCGACCCCCTATCGAGCGGGCAGTCGAATGGGCAGTGCGGCGCGGGATTGTTTTGCGCGTCGACGAACTACGTGGGCTCGGATGGAATCTGTAAGCTGACAGGCCCGGCGAATCACGGGGAGCGATGCGATGCGGGAACGGCGACCACGGCGTGTGAGGCGGGGAGCGTCTGTCAGACCAACGCGCCCTTCTGGGGAAGACCCGAATGCGAAACGACATGCGATTTCTTTTCGAGTGAGCCTGGATGCGCCCAATCTTCGTGTCGGCTGAGAATCTATCGAGACAAAGACTTCAAGCTCTATTGCAACAACGGCCAGTGTCACCTTGGAGGCACGTGCGGCCTTCGCGACGGGCGACAGGCCGATTCGGCAGAGCTTGGCCAACGCTGCGACGATGCGGGAGACCCTTGCGCCGACGACGGCAAAGCGGCGCGAGGCATCTGCCACCAAGAGGGCGGTCAAAACCGCTGCCGAGAACTCTGCCGTCTCGACCAACCGCGCTGCCGCTCGGGCCGCTGCGAACAACTTGTGCTGGAAGCCAACGGCACCGTGGTCGAAGGCGTGGGGGTCTGTCGATAGGCCGCGAGCCCACTCTGATCACCGCCATAACTTGCAGTCATCGCTGGGTTAGCTGGGTGAACGCAGACTCGATCCACCGTGGCGCGAGGGGGTTTGAATTCGCGGCCGGATCACCAGTAGCCCGAAGCCTGGTTTATCGTTCCATGCGCGTTGTTTCGCGACGGGAAGCGCGGAATCGTCGACGTCCGGGGTCGGGTAGCAGCCGAACAGGAGTATCGCGCCGAGCGCCCAGCCTTGCGTCAAAGTCCGCGAAGAGAACGAGCGTCGCGGAGAGGTCGAAGGTGGCGCGTAGGGGTACATCGTGGAAACGTCTTCAACTTGAATTTGGCCAGTAGCCCTTATCTCACATGATAGTCGGAGATGAGGTGGCCACGAGGACCTTGGCAACCCTCCGCGACGAAGTCCTGGCGGTGCAACACGCCTCGCGAGTGTTGGTTGGCATACCGTCCTTCGAATACTCCGATGGTGCCTGGGGCCAGCTCTGTGGCGCGTCCGAAGCGTCTTTCAAGCTGCGCACGCGTGCCGCTTACGCCGTCGGGATTCATCATGGCCGATCCCGGAATGGACATGCGACGAAAAAAAAGAGTTCCGACCGTTCCAAACACTGTGAGAACGCGCACTGCGCGGTGGTCGTCGGTGTGCGCTCGAGTGTCGGTCTCGGCTTTTGTTCGTAATTCGATAGACCGATAGCGCAACGCCTTGCTGGGTTCGTGGACCGATAGCGTTTCGCCGATTCGATCATGAACGGATTCGAGTGCGCGCACGCTCCAATAAATCTTCCACGATACGTCTTGACTCAGAGTGCCGTAGTTTTCGGGTTCTGGCGCGCGTGCCTCGACCTTTTTCAGCAAGTATTCATGGGCTCTCAATCCCGCCGATGCTTCGGAAAGAAGTGAGGCGAGCCAACGCGTCCATTCGGTTAGTTTGATGGTCGTGAAACCATTTTTCTGCACCAAGGGCGAGATGGATTCCAAGCCGGGATTGAACTCGAATTGCTTTGGGTCAGAAATCAACCGAGAGATAAACGCCGCAATGCGGATTTCTTCCCACGCTTGGTCTATCGACGATGTTTGGTCGAGCACCGAGAGTTTGGTCCCTCTCCCGAAAATAAGATCGAGCGTTGGGGCTGGGTCACCTGCTCGCGAGGTGTGAATCCACATCATCGCTCGAGGCCCGTCGATGCGCTGCGCGCCGCCCCAAGTGCTTGTCTCTTCTGCGCAGCCATCGCGTTGGAGGACGTCGATGGTTTTTTGCACCAGGCCTCGCGACTCAGGCGCGCTAAGAATGATCCACGGCACAAGAGCGCTCCAAGACTGAAGCTCCCGGCTCTGTTGGCAGAGCCGCTTTTTGAGAGCGGCCGCGCGGATGTTGTGTGCGTCAACGAGATTCTTACTCCCGATTTGCTCTTTCCAGCGACGGGTCAGTTTGGAGAGAGGGTCGTTTGTCCTTAGCGGCAGGAATGGGTTTTCAACCCGTGGGCGAACCACCAACAAGCCAAAACCAGGCTCGCTGTTCCATGTACGTTGTTTCGCAACGGGGAGCGCTGAATCGTCGACGTCGGGGGTCGGGTAGCAGCCGAACAGGAGTAGCGCACCGAGCACCCAGCCTTGTGCCAAAGTCTGCGAAGAGATCGAGCGTCGCGGAGAGGTCAAACGTGGCGCGTGGGAGTACATCGTGTAAAGCATCTCGCCCAGGAAGCCGAGTGCATACCACACGGCTGCGACGCCGCGAGCGATGGCAGTGCGCGCTAGCCGATCCCCGAGGGGACGTTGCCTGTCGACGTTTCCTGGGCTCAGAAATGCGCATTCTTGCAAAATGTAAACGGAATGACATAATGCAAAGATGCTTCAGCGGGCCATCCGCGAGGTCCTTGAGTTGCGTCTCGGGAGATACCCCGCGGTCGGACTGGTGGGTCCACGGCAGACCGGGAAAACTACGCTCGCCCGTTCGCTTTCGGATGTCTACTACGACATGGAGCAAGAGGAAGATCGTCTCCGACTTGATCTCGATTGGAATCGAGTGTTCGAGCGGCAAGAGCTTGTTGTTCTGGATGAAGCGCAGAGTTGGCCACCATTGTTTGCGCGATTACGCGGCACGATAGACCAGGATCGCAAGCGCAACGGCAGGGTTCTACTTCTCGGGTCGGTGTCGCCAGCGTTGATTCGTGAGATTTCAGAGTCGTTGGCGGGGCGCATGTCCGTCGTCGAACTCACACCCTTTCTTCTTTCGGAAGTGGACGACGATTCGCGAGGTCGCCTTTGGTTATGCGGCGGTTATCCGGACGGCGGAGTATTGGACGAATCGCAGTTTCCGCAGTGGCAACTAGACTACCTTCGCTTGCTCGCGCAGCGCGACTTTCCGGAATGGGGAATGCCCGCTCGGCCGCGAGTCATCGAGCGCATGATGTACATGCTGGCCGCCGTCCACGGACAAATCTGGAACGCATCCCAAATCGGACAGAGCCTTGGGCTCTCGCACAACACCATCAACAACTACCTCGGATATTTCGAAGGTGCGTTTCTCGCGCGTCGCTTGCTTCCCTATCAAGCCAACATAAGAAAGCGATGGGTCAAGCGACCGAAGTTTTATTGGCGCGATAGCGGCTTGCTCCATGCGCTGCTTCGGGTTGAGCGCGCTGAGGAGCTACTTCGAAAACCTTGGGTTGGCGCGAGCTGGGAAGGCTTTGTCATCGACCAAGTGATTGGGGCCTTGGCGAGCGACGACCGTCGAGTGGATCCGTTCTACTTTCGAACCAGCGATGGCTATGAGCTCGACCTCGTGCTGTGCGGAGCGCGCGAGCGCTGGGCCATCGAAATCAAGCTGACGAGTAGCCCCGGGCCCGAGGACATGTGGAGACTCAATAAAGCCGCCGACCTGATCGAGGCCGATAAACGCATCCTGGTTTCACACGTAGACGCCGCCTCGGACAATGGCTCTCAAGTGTCGTGCGACCTGCCCTATTTGTTGAATCTGCTTCAGAAGGATGGGCACCTTCTTTAGACGTGCCGTCACCGTTTGTCTGACGAAGCTTGGGGTTGCCGACGTTCGGTGGGGAAGAAGAATCGGGCGTAGCGAAAGACGATGCCTGCCGAATCGTTGCCTCTGCGAAAGCTGTGGATTTCCCCCGAGGTTAGAAGCTGTTGTCCGAGAGTGTCCAGTGCGTCGCTGCACGCGCTAAGGGATTTCGCGAGCTCATCGTCGGAAACTTGTTTGGCGTCTGGCGTTTGCGTAGCAAATGCGAATACCGCGTCGCCTTTGTAATTCGCGGCTGTCCAACGGTTGTTCCTGCACGCGACGTTTGTACCAATAAACTTATTGACGCTGTTGAGAAGTGCTTGTTGACTAAGCCTGGTCGGTGATCCGTTGCTCGGAGATTGCGTGTTCGCCTGCTTTACATCCACCAACTCGGCAGGCTCCGTGTCCGCTGCGCATGCTCCTGAGAAAAGAGCGACCAATGCGATCCATGACCCTGCGTGTTCTACAGTCGACACCGACGTACCCCCTTGCGGCTTGGTTGCCGCGGTTTACCGACCCCACGAGGTCGTGGCGAGCCAGCGCTCAAGCAATTGACGTGCCATCCGCAAATGACGAGCCCAGCAGGTCCCAGCCCAACAGGTCCCAACAGAGCTGAGCGGTCGGGTCGCGCGGGAACGACGATTTGGTATCAAAACGCTCGTGTTCCTGTCACGGTGAGCGCCCAGCCATCCCATATCGCGCGGAAGGCTTTGAGGTGGAGGGTGGCGAAGCGGCCGAGTTGGGGGAACGCGATGCTGACTTGGTCGTCCACGAATCCGTGCACGATCGCGAATTCCCTTTTGCGTAGCATCACCGCCCACACGGAGCCGAACGGGAACTGGCGCGGGTCGAGCTGAGCGATGCGGGTCTGTACGCCGAAAGTGGCAAGGGCTGCGGCGATTCTCCGCAGGTCATGGGGTTGCTTTGGTCTGCGTTTGAACATGGATGCGACGTTCGCTTGAGATAGGCCATAGAACCCCAAAACGTACCGGGTGGCCGCTTCGGCTGGTTCCCCAGCGGCGGGAAGTCGACGAAGCCAGGCCGACGGAAGCGGTTTCGCGCTAGATGCGAATGCCAGTTCCTTCCAGGCTTTCGTGGGGGCGTCTGTCGTGGCGAGTCGAGAAGCCACCCAGAGCGGGGAAGCGTGCGCAGCTCCGATGGAGAGGGCGGTCATGGCGACGGGCAAGAACCATGTCGTTCGCGAGATTGAGGTTCGGCATTCTCTTGCGCTACGCGACATGAAGCGCGTTCGAGCGCGGGCGATGCAGAGTCCAAGAAGCGCACAGAGCAGCCAGGGGAAGCGATGCCCCGCTCGGGCGTAGAAAGTTTGGTGCGTGGCGAGGGTGAGCGCGCCGAGGAGTACGCCGTAGCGGCCGTAGCGCGTGTGCTTGAGGATTCGGCCTTGCGCGTCGATGAGGCGGGAGGGGCCGGCGTTGCTTACCCAGGCGAAGGAGCGTCCGTTTTCGATTGCGCGTAGGACTGCGGTGGCGGCGTGCCCTGCGGTCACGTAGCTCGCGCCAAACGATACGTCGGAGGTCATGCCCACAAGGAGGCCGGCGCCGCGCTGAGTCAGTTGTCGGGCAGCGGTCTCGGAGAGCGTTTCTATGCAAATGAGTACGCCGAGGGTGCCCTTTGTTCCTTTGAGGGGCTCGATGTTGCGAAGTTTGGCTTCATTGACGGAAGCTTCGCCCACCGGAGCGGCCCACGACTTGTAGTGCCCCTGAGGAGACTTGCTTTCGGGTATGAAGAGAAACGCGGCGTTCCAGAGGTCGCCCTGTTCATCGAGGTGGTTGACGGACACCAGATAGTCGGTTTTGTGCTTCGTAGAGAAACGTTGTAGTGCGCTGCGCGCTGCCGCCGAAAGCATTCGATACCGACCGTCTCCTCCTTCAGATTCGATGACGATGTCGGGCTCGAATGCGGCTACGTGCCGTCTGGCGCGTTCGATCGCATGTCTTGCCGAGTTGTTGTTTGGCTCGAGCCAAGCGCTGACGTAGGCCTCACTCGAGATATTGGGTTGAAGGCCAGCGATCCGAATCGTGCTGTGGTGTGATGGGTTCGCCGATACGAACATGGCGTGGCTCGCAAGGAGCAGACCACCCAGCGGCGCGAATCGAATCCACCACGGTCGCGTACACGAAGAACCGAGCCAAAGCAGCGGGGCGGGTAACGAGATCCCCAGTACCAGAAAAAAAGTCCAGCCCGCGGTGCCGATGATGGAGATCGGTTGAAGCCACTGCGGTTCTCGATAGAGTGCAAGAATGATAGGCGCCGGAAACCCGAGCCATGAGCCAATAGTCCATTCGTACAATGCAAAACAGGTCGCCGCGGTTGCCGCGGGACCGATCCGCCAGTTGTCTCGACTCCGGTTCCCAAGCTCCCGCGCGCATTCAAGCGCAACGCCGTATCCAACCGGAAAAAGAACGGTGATGGGCCACTGCAAGACGTCGCCCCAGCGCCGAACGCCAAATCCTAGCGCGGCGTAAGTCGGCAAGAACGTCAGCGCGGCGGCGAGCATCGGCTCCCAACGACGTCGGCTCTGGGCTGCCGCGAGCACGGGCAGCAGCGCGGGGAAGAACAGCCAGCCAAGGTCGCCGCCCGGCGCGGCAGCGAGCAATAAGAGCCCGGCGCCGTTGTAGAAGAAGGCCCTCGCCACCGGCGGCAGTGAACCAAGACCGCGGGTGGCGAGGAGCGTTTCGAGTCGCCAGGCGTGCCTGCGACGTTTGAGTCGGCGATGCACGACCTGCGACCTCAGATCAGTTGCGGGAACCGTACCCGGCGCTCATGGGCACGACGCATAGGTCAGCATCGCGCCGAAGACCAAACCGGCCACCGACGTTTTGCGCGCAGACCAGCCCGCCTCGACAATCGGCGTCGCGACTGCAGTTGCCTTCGCCAATGCTGCACGGGCACTCTCGCGAACAAAAGTTCCATTGATAGTTATTTCGGTTGTAGGCGTCGCAGCTGACGTTCGGAGGAGGCTTGCAGAGGTTTGCGGCGTCAGGAGTCGCTCTGCCGGTCGCTGCGCCGATCCGTCGACCGCAGACCAGTGGCCACGCACACTCTCGATCGTTGTCGCAGTGGCCTTGAAACGCTTGGCAGGGATTTTCTGCTGAACACTTCGTTGCGGAATACCGTCTGGGGTCGACCGAGCCAGTGTCTTGGTCCATGACTGATTGGACCCATCCCGCGAAGACCTGCGCGCTTGTTTGTCTTGCGTATGAGCCGCTGCCGTTTGTCGCTTTGTTGACCCCGGAAATCTCCCAGCGTCGTTGTGATCGATCGTAGAGCCAGCAAGCGCCCCCGGAATCTCCCGGCACGATGAACTGACCAGTCAAGCTTGGGGTATCGAGCTCGTAGTAGTATGGCTTGTCGCGATTCTCTTTCAGCCGGAATGCGCCGAAACGCACCGTTCGGTCGCCATTGACGCATCGGTTGAACTTGTTGCAGCTCCAGTTCGTTGGACAATCGCTGCTCTGTTGGCACGAACCGCCGGCTTGGCTCGGTCCGGCGCCAAAGCAAATCGCGGTCCGGCCCAACATTTCTTCGGTTGTCAGTGGGCTGATGGTGCGGTCCGGCGCGTCGAGTTCGATCGGCGAAGACAAATGAAGTAACGCCACATCGATATCCGCGGTTTGCGCGTCCGCGGTATAGACGTTTCTCGATTTCGGGTGAAAGAGATGAAAATCCGTAGTGGCGCTCTGGCCAAACGACGTCACCCGAGTTCCCGCGCCCAGCCCTCGAAAACAATGCGCTGCGGTCAGAACCCAGCGACCATTCAATACCGTGCCCGTGCAGCCACCGACGTTGGCTGCTCCCAGCAGTGGTCCGGGTGCAACGGCTCCGTTGACCAACTCACTCTGCGCCATTGCGGTTTCGTAGGTTTCGGGGTCGCGCTCTGAGTTGGTGCTGTGGTCGTTGTCTTCACGAGGCGTGTGTTCGAACGTCGCGTGGGTACATGCGATCGGCAGGCACAATCCGCAGATTGCAGCCGCCTTGCGCGCTCCTATCCAGGGTTGGGGTTTGTCTCGACAAAGCATAGTCGTTTCCTCATTTCTTCGGCCGCCACGGCTCACCCGTCGCGAGTAAGCAGGAGACCGAAGAGACGCGTCAGAGCAACTCCTATACCGAAAGGAGAAATCCGGCGCGGAGAGGCGAAAAACGCCTCGAAAAAGGAAAGTACGAGCTGCGCGAGTCATGAGTCAGGTGTTCGAATTCCGTACGCCGCGTCCGGAACGGCGACAGCGTTGACGGTTTCGTTTCCCGGTTCGTCTGGTACGGTGCCTTCAACTCAACGGCGCGGTTTCACCAGAGCCAAGGAGGAGTTCATGGCGCTTCGAGTTCGTCCTCGGTCGGCGAAGCAGATCAAGATACCCACGGAGTTCGCCAAGTTTAATTCCGACCTGTCCGTCTACGAAAAGCCGTATACCGACTGCGCGGGTTGCGAGAATATTGGAGCGCCGCCCGAAGTGGTGAATGCGCTGAGCCGGGCGATCCAAGCTCATCCAGAGCTCATCTGGGACCATTGGGATTCTCAGGATGAGAACCTGCGGAACAAGATCGCGAGCTTTCATCAGGTCGACATAGACCAAGTGTTTATCACGTCGGGAGCCCTCGCCGGTATCGACCACTGCTTCCGGATCTTCTCCCGGGCCGGTACCCGCACCGGGCTATTGCGTCCCGACTGGCCTGGATTCGAACATTACGCCGAGCGCTACCAGAACAGCGCCACGTTGATCGAGAATCTCGAGTTCCCGTTCGTTATCTCGGCCGAACACATCTCTAGCAGCGTAGCGAAGGGCATGCTCGACTTCGTTGTGTTCGCGAACCCAATGCCCGTGAACGGGAATCTCATCGATCGGTCGCGCCTCGCCGAGCTGCTCGAAGCCCACCCGGATACGATGTTCGTGGTCGACGAAGCCGACACGGTGCGGCCTGACCGACAGGGCGCTCAGCTCGCGGCAACGCACGATAACGCTGTCTTCTTGGGCAGCCTTTCGAAATTCTATGGGCTTTCGGGGCTACGCATTGGCTATCTGGTGACGCCTCGAGCGCACGCGGAGCACTTTCGACGAACCATCACCGCGATCGAGGTCTCGAGCATTGCGCTGCTCGCGGGCAATCTGGCTTGGGAGCAGCACGAATACTTGTCGGCCACCCAGCAGAACGTAGAACGTTCCATCGGTATACTGCGCGAGGCCTGCTCGAGCAGTCGCTACGAAATCGCGGCCTCCCCCAACTGCTTTGCGTGCTTCATCCACTCGAACGAGGTGGACCCGGTAGCCGAACTCGCCGCGCGCAATATCCGCATTCTCAGCGGCGAGTTTTTCGGCCTACCGGCTACCGTCCAGGGCGGGCGATTCAACCTCTCGAACCCTCGCCACGCAAAGTCCGTCGCGCGATGTGTCGGAACAACTTCCGATGTGGGCGCGGGGTGAATGGATGCACGAAATCCGATGAGCTTGGGGCTTGACCAGCTCTTACCTCGCATTCGCAGCTGCCGTGAATGTGAGGCGCATCTTCCGCTGGGGCCGAGGCCCGTGGTGCGGGCGGAGGAGGGCGCGCGGATTCTGGTGGTGGGCCAGGCGCCAGGAACCAAGGTGCACGAATCGGGGGTGCCCTGGGACGACGCGTCGGGCGACCACCTTCGGGAGTGGCTCGAGCTCGACAAAGAGGTGTTTTACGACGCGAGTCGAATCGCGATCGCACCGATGGGGTTTTGCTACCCGGGCAAACGAAAGGGAGGCGACGCGCCGCCGCGGAAAGAATGCGCCCCGCTGTGGCACGCGCCGCTGATCGATGCGCTGCCCTCGCTCGAGCTCATCGTCCTGTCTGGACAGTACGCGCTCGCATACTATCTCCGCGCAGGCAGAAAAAAGAACCTCACGGAAACGGTGCGCGCGTTTCGAGACCATCTCCCGCGCTACTTCGCGCTTCCCCACCCCAGCTGGCGCTCCAAACCATGGATGAAGAAAAACCCATGGTTCGAAACGGATGTGTTGCCAGAACTGCGCAAAAGGGTAAAGGCGTTGCTTTAGTCGTGTCGACAAACTGAATCGAATGCGAACTTGGGAAGCCAGCACGCGATTGAGTGATTTCCGCGACCGTGTGTGCTTCGACCCGCACCCAATCAGCTGCTAAGCGAATGCGCAGAGATGCTGTTGACTCTCGACAAGTTGTACAGTTGCGTGTCGCGCGCGAGTTTGCGCCGAATCTTCCTAATCTGCACTGCTGCTGCGCTCGCGACGGTCTCGTCTGCTTGCGATGCCGGCGTCGAAGCAAAGCATACGCGAACCGCTTCGAAACAGGGCGCCGCCCACTTTGGTCCGGCGGCTTTTTGCAGCGTTGACGACGAGGAGGTCGAGCAGTTCGACGCAACCGAAGTGACCTTCAAAACTCCACCAAACCACGTGCGAGACCTGTGGTCAGACACCTGGTGGAATGACAATTTTTGGGTCGTGTTTCGTGCGATGACGGGGGTCACTGGGAGGCCGATCACGTCCGTTCAAGCGGCATGGTGGGAGGGCGAAACGTGGTATCCTGGGGTTCGCTCGCTCGGAGGGCCAGCAATCGCCACGTCGTCGGGGACAGAGTTCCTGGCTGCAACCGGCCTGCGGTATCAGTCCTGGCTGTGGTGTGTCATAAATCGCTTGTCGGAAAAGCTAAATCTCTTACCCAATCGCTCAGGTCCAAAGCAAAAAGAGCTCGCGCCTGTTCGCGGCTATTTCTTGCTTACAGGAATAAGTCCGAGGCTACGTTCGCACACTGATCACGAAGGCAAAGACCCCGATCAGGTGATCGGTGCTGTACGACGTGCGTATGGAAACCCTCCGACGTGGTTCGCGGATCCAAACGGATTTTTCAGTGGACGGTACAAGTACGAGGCTCTCGAACCGGTACCGCTCACGTCCACTGGGCCTGGCGGGCAACAAACAGCAAATCCTCCAAATTGGCGCCAGGCACCACCGGACAAGGTCATGATCTTTCGCGGCGCAAAAATTCCCCATTCCACCGCGGTTTCGAGCCTCCCTCGAGCTGCGGCAGTCGTCATTTTCGCTCCGAAGAACCGATGCGCACAGTCCGGTTCGCCCAGTTGAACTTTCGCTTGCAACGGTGAGCGAGGACGAGCCATTTCGGTGTTCGTATTGCGCTTCTTAGAAAACGATGCACCCATCCTGAGACGACTATGCCAGTCGTGCAGCGTGTTTTGTCTGCTCGTGGGCGTGAACGCGTGCGCAAGTCAGGCCCGCGACGAGGCATCGGTTCGCGTGAAGCAATCCTCGGATCGTTGCGCAAGCTGCGAGGACGCGACGAATAACGTGCGAGATCTTCTTGCCCAACCAGGCTGGTTCTCCCAAACGTTGATGAAGGAAAACAAGCATCTTCCATCACCGACGCATCGTCCGTGCCTATCAGAACTTCACGTTTCAAGCCCGCCACACGCCGCAAGGATGCAAGGTGTCTTGCAGTATTTCAGGCGTTTCTGTGATGGGGAATCGATACCCTCGTGGTCGAACAACCCTTTCCTAGAAAGATGGGTGAGTGACGTCAGCCGCAGAAGAGCGTACATAGGCAATGGCCATCATCGCTACGTCGGATACAGGCTGCTGGCGTGGATGACGCGGGAGCTGCGGGAGAAAAACAAATGCCTCGGTCGGGTTGGCGACTGTTTTCTCGACGAGCCGAAGTTCGCGGAGAGTACCCGCGCAACACACGAATACGGAGTTGGTTGCGAAAACAGGACTCGAGGCGAGGGTTGGCAAGGAGTCGAGTTGCAATGGTGAACTGCTGCTAGCTCGATCGCGAGCCGAGCTCAAGGTTTTGGTTGGCGGTACCACCGCGACGGCCGGTTTCGGGTGTGCGGGCCCGCGCGCCCGCACGCGCTCGGTTCGCGCGCATCCATGCTCCTCGTCGCAGGTTTCCCGGTAAACGCGCTCCGCCAAGGTTGGTCTAGCGGTTGCTAGACGATTGCTTGGGGAGTGGTTCGGGTCGAGCTGTCTGCGGCGCAACGCTCCGCCACCGAAACGATTGGGCGACGTCGTTTGCGGCGCCGGCATTCGAACCATGAGGCCTATGATGAAACACAAAAACAAACTGCGTCTAGCGATCGGTGTGCGCGCTTGGCGTTCAACTCTAGTGATCGCTTCAGTCATCGCGGGAGCGATGTTCTCGGCATGTGTGTCGGACGTGCCGAGCGACCTGGAGTCCTGGGAGCAACCCGTCGCGACCGACGAGATAGGGGCTGCGAGATCTGATCTCACGAGCAGTCCGCTGACCACAACTCCGTCGTGGGCGGTGACGGTACAGGGCATGTCGTCGGCTTGCTCGGCGAGCGTGATCAGCGAGCATTGGCTGCTTACCGCGGCTCATTGCTTCGGCGGTCGCGCGACCAGCACTTCGGTTTCGGTGCTGATGGCAAACGGCCTGGGAACTCGGCAGTCTATCTACTCAGGTTCGGCAAAGTTCTACCCGCACCCGCAATGGAGCAGCAGCCAAAACGGCGGCGTGAACCGCTACGATATTGGGCTCATCGAGTTGACGGGTATTCCGCTCGATCTCGCGCGCACCGGTCGGATGAAAATCTTGACCGATACCCGGCGGCCTTGGGCAGACTCGAACCAGCAGAACGACTTCAACATGATTGGGTGGGGGCGCGGCAGCAACTTCGGCGGCAGCTACGATTGCGATTCGCTCAGCGGTGGAGTGCTCCGCATTGCGAGCGGTCGCGGACTGCGTGGCCACAATGGAATGGTCTCGTCCACGCTTCCGTTTGTGTGCCGCGGCGACTCGGGTGGCCCGTGGGCGATCTATCGCGGGAGCAGTTCGGCGGGGCGCGCGTATATGGCGTTTGCCGTGACGAGCGGCTACACCAGCGCCGGCTGGTGGTCGCCACGACGCAACCATGCGCCGCGCATCGAAGACCACTGGTCGTGGCTCAAGTCCACCATGGACGGCCAGGCCCATTTTGGCATGTATTGCCCGGAGCGCCGTCTGGGCGGCTGGTCTCTTCGCGAATGTTTCGAGCTGGCGCAAGGTGCGCTGAATTTCGTGGGGCTTGGCGATCGGTGCATGAAGGTAGGGGCTGAGCCTTGGAGCCGAGGTACACCTCTTCAGCTATCGCAAAAATGTCGCCGCTCCATAAGCCGGCAGCTCTTTGTGCCCATTCCCAACGGCGAGATTCACGCGAGTGGCGGGCTTTGTTTGGATGTTCGTGGGGGCAGCGACGCGAACGGCACGCCTCTTCAGCTCTGGCCGTGCAACGGCACGCCAGCGCAACGGTTTGCCATTCAGCCGAGTGGTCAGATTCGCAGCGCGCTCAACATGTCGAAATGTGTCGAAGTACGTGGCGGCGTGGCACGACAAGGCACGCCGATTCAGCTCTACGATTGCAATGGTACGGCGTCTCAGAAATGGAATCTGACGGGTCGCCCGCCATCGTGCCCGCGCTTCCTCTCGACCTCGCCAGACGCTGCGTTCTGCGCGGACCCGCAATGCCCCTGCGCCTACGGAGCAGGCGACTGCGATAGCGACCGCGAGTGTGCGGGAAACCTCGTATGCGGGCGCGATAACGGCGCCGCGTTTGGGCTTCACTGGAGCTACGACGTGTGCATTCAGCCGGGCAACCCATGCGGCAACGGCTCCCCCGATTCGGGCGAGGCATGTGACGACGGCAACACACGCTCTGGCGACGGCTGCAGCCCCACGTGCCAAGTCGAACCCGGCTGGCTCTGCCCGGAATGGAACCTCTGCTACCGGCCACCCCCATCGTGCCTACCGCACTGCCCAGGCCGAGGGGCATTTCCGTAGCCCGGGCGGACGACATGGCAGCTCTTTTCGAGCCAGCCATGTCGTCCGCGGGAACAAAATCGTCGTTGTAGCGGACGGTTGTCATCGGTCGTGAATCGGCAGACAATAAGCGGAATGATTGATGGTTTTCACATCGAGCGTTTTGGTTGTCTGCACGACGTGGAAGGGCAGCTGACGCCACTTCACGCATTCATCGGACCGAACGACAGCGGAAAGAGCACTCTGCTCAGAGCGATTGGGTTTGCTTCTCAGTTGGCAGGCGGGTGTTTCAGTACTGGTGAGCTGAACTACCCGCTCGATCCAGGACCCATTCCACGGCGCTCTACTCCAGTTCGCAAGGATGAACGCTACCGGATCGCTCTGAAATCAGTCAGTCGACAGTACACTGTAGAGAACGAAGGACTGCTGGAATCGTATTCGGTTGGGACAAAGCAAATCGCGAGGGTGACTCGCAATCCGACGGCGCCTACTGCGTTTCGTACTCAATTTGATGCCGACGCGCTAGCGAGCACCGGCCAAGACCGCAAGCTCGCGTGGGACCCGCATGCTTTTGGTGAAGCTGCCATCGTGCGTTTCGATGCGGACAAGATTCGCGAGCCGAGTGGCCTCGTGACGCGAGGCAATGAGCTGAGTTTTATCGCTCATCGAGGATTGGGTCTCGCTGCCGTGCTCCAAACGATCATGGGTCGCGGAGACGGGTCGTTCGAGAAGATGAAAAAGGACGTTTGTGATCGGTTTCCGGCCGTCAAGACGGTGGGGTTCTACAATCACTCGGTGAGTGCGGTGGCGTTGCAAGTCACGTTGCTGGACGGCCGTCAACTCAGTGCAGACGAGGTAAGCGAAGGTTTGTTGTTCTATTTGGGGTTTCTCGTCCTTGCTGAGCTCTATGGCACATCTCTGAAACTGCTCTTGGTCGAAGAACCAGAAAACGGCCTACACCCAAGCCGAATCGCGGACGTTGTCGCCGTACTTCGGAGCATCACTGAAAGAGGGATCCAGGTACTCATGGCGACGCACAGCCCGCTCGTCGTGAACGAACTAAGGCCTGACGAGGTGACGGTGGTGACGCGAAAGCCCCCACAAGGCACAGAGTCCCCACAAGGCACAACGCTGACGCCGATTTCCGATACACCTCACTTCGAAGATCGTTCGAAGGTATACGCGCTCGGCGAGCTTTGGCTGAGCTACGCCGATGGCGAGCTCGAGGCTCCTCTGCTGGATGGTCTCCATGCTGGTGAACCGGAACCATGAAACCCAGACGCGTGGTGATCGGCGGAGAAGGGCGTCACGAGCTTGGATGCTGGGCAGACCTTCCTCAGTACCGTGATGCGAAGGTGAAAGGCGTCGTAGAAGCGCTTCTTGGGAAGATCAACGACAATTTCGAAATCGTTGACGGAATCGTCTGGAAAGGCATCTCCAAGTTTCGTGCGGGGGAGCATAGGAAACACGAGGAACGTAATGTGTCGGGTCTCGCGCTCCGCGCCAAAGAGCTAGGCGCCGAGTGTGTGGCGTTTGTCCGAGACCGCGATGGGAAACGAAATGCGCCGCGACAAGACGCGATCTTTCGCGGAGTGGAGCAAGCGAGGAAGGAGTTTCCGGACGTTGCGGTGGTTGGCGAAGTCTGTGTAGAAAAACTCGAAGCTTGGCTACTCGCGCTCCAAGGTGATCGGCGCACCGAAGAGAAAACCGACCCGAAGCGGCGCTTGGCTAGCGAGTTCGGGATCAATAATCGCGCAAATATGGTCGCGCTCGTTAAAGATGCAGACTTGTTGAACGTGCCGGACGATGCACATTCGTTGCACGATTGGATCGATCGTGCCCGAGATGCATTTGCCCGCGTTGGGGACCGTCGATAGACCCCAGTTCGGCAACAAAATTATTCCATCGTTCAGGACGCGAGCTGTGAACGGTCGGCTCTGAATGCTGGAACTGCGAATAATTTCCGCCTTGAGTCGAGCCTGCTGCGCCAGTTGCGCTCGCGCGGCAGTAGCTCGAAGCGACAGCATAAATCCGGCACGACGTATGCAAAGCGAACACGCATCGAGATTGCGAACCACGTCCATCGCATCCGCGGAAAGTCTGTTCGCGAAAACAAAGCCTGTTCGCGAAAACGAGGAAGAGTGATGATTTTTGACGCACGTAAAACATCGGGCATAGCCGCAGTAGCGGCCTACTCCATGACAGTGCTTTTCGGCTGTGCCGCGAATGTACCAGTGGGAGACAGTATCAACGAAAAACGGCAGGAAGCGCCTTCGTCGGATGGCCTGGATGGGAAACCTCGTAATTGGAAAACTGCCTACTGCGCGAACAAGGACAAAATCAGCGGCTACGTTGAACAAAACATCATCAAACCACGGCTGCTTGGACCTGGCGCCCCGCCGCGCTCATGGGAGGACCAAAGCGATTCGTATCCAGCGGGCCGTTTATCTACGCACATCCACTACACAACCTACGATGCCCTAGCCGCGTGGCTGAGTGAACGAGAGCTATTTGCGACGGATATCGAGAAAGCGAGACCGTCCATCCTGGGAGGCCTTACGAAAAAAGACATCCCGCTTCCTATTCATCCGAACGTGAACCCAGACAAAATAGATCTGCGAGAGTGGGTCTTGCGAGCGGGTCTGGTGAGCATGATGTGGGAGCCAGTTCCCGGGACAGAAGGCAAAACTCTCGCGACGTTGATCGTGAGTCCTGAGTACGTGGGTAACGAAACCGCCGCGCAAAACGGTCCCGTAATTCAAATGCTCTTTGAAGTAGACAAGAATTCCCGGACGGTCGAACGCGGAGATTTGGCTTACTTTCCTGTGGAAGGCGATTTCGAGACCTGTTTGTCCGGGCCGATGCCGCCCACGGGTTGAGAGGGCGTAGGCGCAGCTTGACGGGTTGGGACCGTCGATAGGCTTCGGTACGGCAACAAATCATTCCATCGTGAAGGTGCATCGTGTACGGAGCGAGGTGAACGCGGCCGACGAGGAATCCCGGAAAGGACTAATGGTTTCGGTCTTGAACCAAGCTTGCCACGCCTAGTTTGCGCTCCGCGGCAGGAGGTTCATCGTGGAAACACAAGTCGGCACGGAGCATGCAAAGCGGACACGCACCAACACTGCGAAGCGACATCCATCGCGACCGCGGAAAAAGTTAGGAAAAGCTATGATTATTGAAGCATGTAAAAAATCAAGCGTGGCTGCAGTTGCGGCCTACATGGCAGCTCTCGTTGGCTGCGCAGCAGACGTGCCAGAGGGAGAAGCCACCAACGCAAAGCAGTTGTCGCCGTCGACCAGCAACCCTTGGGAAGCGGAGTACTGCGAGCAACAAACCCAAACCGAAATCCGAACATACGTCGAAAAAAATATTCTCCCGCGTCTGCTCGAACAGGACGCGCCGCCCTTGTCGATTACGGAGGCAGGCGACAGGATGTCTCTGCACATAGACCTCGCGACCATCAAAGGCCTGGAAGCCTGGCTTCGCGAACGAAATCTCTTCAAAACCGATACGGCCAGCTCCGGTGAAGGCAGTCTGAGGAACAAGCTCGTTCCTCTGGTTCAAACGGCGCCGATTCCCGAGCCTATGAACCAAAATCTAACCGCTATGGAAAAAGCAGCCGCGAGAGAAGAAATCATTGAGTTGCTGTGGCAAGCGCCTATTTTGAGCGTGATTTGGCTCCCTCATACGGAAAAATTCGGCAAGACTCTCGTCGCGTTAACCGTGAGTCCTCAACTTACCGGAGTCACGAGTGGCGAAGAATCGGGAGCGACAATCGAAATGCAATGGACCTTCGACGTGGATAAGGACCCCGAGTCGGTTGCGTTCGAGCAAATATCGTACTTTGCGCCCGGCGAAGTCTACGGAAAACCTTGTTCTTCTTCTCAGGTTGAATCGACGTAGCCTACCGGTTGAGGAGCGCAGCGACTGTGGCTCAACCCTGAGCGTTGTTCCGTCGGCAGACCATGCGCACCGCGCGGGCGGTTTCGCCCCAGGGCGCGATGTTGGTCATCTGTAGCACGAGCATGCCGCCTTCAAAGGGGCGATAGCTTAGGGTTGAGCGCCAGCCCCAGTCGGGGCCGTCGCCGGCTTGGTAGGTTCCTTCGACGTCGAATAGCGATCGGCCGGGCATTCGTGTGCAGGGCATCGCGGTGGGTTGATGCCAGCTGTCGGTAAAGGTTGCGCTATCTGCGGCGAGGTCGAATGAGCCTTCATGGGCGCTCGCTTCGTGAATCCAGGTGTAGCGAACTACGTTGGCGTCGACTGCGATGGTGCACGTGGAGCGCGTTGCGTGATCGCCGAGCGGGTCGAGCCAGAGCTCCGATTCGCCGGTCCACGTCGTTCCGTTGAGTTCATCCAGCGTCATCGTTAATCTAAGTCTTTCTAAACTAGGATTCTTAACCCAGGATTTTTTAACCCAGGTCTTTTCGGGCGAGGCTTGCGAGATAGCCAGATCGGCTCATTCCGAGGTTACGGGCGCGGTGGTCGATCGCGGCGAGTAGCTTGCTGTCCATGGTTGCGTTGAAACGAACGGCAGGCGTTTGTACCGATTGGGGACGCACCACGAAGAAGGCTGCGGCGTTCTGAAAGCGTTCGTCGGCGGTGACTGTTTCGAGGGTGGAGGGCGCAGGAAGAGGCTCCCCGTCTTCGAGAACTCCCACGATATGAAAATCGAGGGCCTCTTGAGCGAGATCTTTGGCTTTGTCGAGCGTTTCTCCGGATGTGATGCATCCGGGAAAGTCGGGGAAACTCACGCCGTATTCGCTACCGCCTTCTTTATGAATTACCGCGAGATAACTTTTCACGTTTCATCTCCGGGCCGTCGTCTCCAGCCAGCTTGTCGGTAGATACTCGCTACGGTTCCTTTCGGGAGGTCCTTTTTCGGATGAGGCACTGTGACACGTCCTGGCTTGAGCTCATGTTTCAACTGCATATGGCTGCCGCGACGACCGACTTCGAACCACCCGTCTTCGCGGAGCAGGCGCAAGAGCTCCCGACTATTCATTACTCACAATACACATAAAATACACACCTGCAACTTGCCGTCCACGAATTCAGCGTTCGACTTTGGTGGCTCGACGACCCGATTTGCTGTGCAAAATGGTCAAGCGGTTTCCCTCAATCGCGAGTACTTCGGTGCGTCCGCCGTAGTGAGCGGAAAGGCCTACGTCGATGCGCCAGATTTGTTTGTTGCACGCGGAGGTGATGCCGGCTTTTTGGACGGTGTGTCCGACGACCATGCGTCGCGCGTTGAGCATGCGCAGTGTGCGGCGGAGTTCGGCGCAGTCGGCTTGAGTGGGGTTCGGCATGGAGTAGCGCCGCGTCCATACGGGGCTTTCTGGGTCTGTGACGATCGGCGGGGGAGTCTTGCGTCGGCCTTCTATCCAGGCGCGAACTTCGGCGTTGATGTTGGCAATGCCCTGTTGTGCGTGGGCGCTGAGGATGCCGCCGTGGGCGAACGCGGTTTGGCCGACCACGATGATGGTGTTTCGTTTTGCGAGCGTGCGCGCGTAAGGTCCGCCCGGGAAGAATGCGCGGCCGCGGCCGCGGGCAGCTTTGGGCAATCGGGCCGCGGCAGGCGATCGAGCCACCCGAGGAGATGACGCGGAGGCAGAGTGGGTCGAGTGGGCGGAGTAGACAGAGCCGCTTTGCTCGATGTCAGCAAATGCTGCGAAGCCTCCCGGGGTCACGTAGCGAAAGTCTCCCGCGACGTTCATGATTTCGTGGTTGCCGAGAAGCGCATGAAACGCGCCGCCGGCCGCGGCGGCTTGCTTGGTGAGACGCTCGAAGAGATCGAGGATTTCGCGTTCGTGGTCTCCGCGGTCGAGTTGGTCCCCGGTTTGTACGACGACGAGACGCTTCCCGATCCATCGATCGTGTTCGTCGATCGCGCCCGCCAACCGAAGTGCCGCGCGAGTCGCCTCGAGGTCGCCGTGCACGTCGCCGATGGCCACGATTTGAGCAGCTTCCGGAAAGCGCCACGCCGCGTTGCTGTGTCGTCCCTGGCGCGTTCGTCCCTGACGCGTTTGTCCCTGGCGCGGGGCTCGCTGCGGCGCGGTTGCGGGCGGCTCTTGAACCGATTTGGACGTAGACCGCGGCGAAGGCTTCGGCCGGTTGCACGCCAGCAGGCACAGCGCAGTCAACCCAAGCGCCATCCGCAGAAGCATGTTATCGCGAGGTCTCGAGCTGCGCCGCGAGCCGAAGGAGCAACGCGTCCTCTCCGAAGCGCGTCGCGATCTGAACTCCGATGGGTAGTCCGTCCATCGTGCCCGTGGGCAGGGATATGGCAGGCTGACCACCGGCGTTGAACCACACGCAAAATGGCGAAAATGCCTCGACGCGCGACCAATACGAAGCGGCGCTTTGTTCGTCCATGTTGTGGTGGCCAAGTCGAGCGGGTGGCGTGGCGGTGACCGGCGTGAGCAAGGCGTCAAAGTCGGTGAAACATGTTTCGAGCCTGACTGTGGCGTGGCGAATGCCCGCGATCGCGGCTTCGTGGTCGAGCGCGCTGTGCGCGCGTCCGCGCTCGGCGGTTTCCCAGGTGGCTCGCTCGACCTCGTTTTGTCTTGCGGGGCGTCCGGTTTGAGGGTGGGCGCTGAGTGCAGACGCCGTGGCGACTTCGATGAGGGTTCGAAAGTCACGAAAGAGCTTGCGACTGGGTAGCGGAGCGGAAATCTCTTCGACTTGGTGGCCGAGCGACCGAAGGCGCGCCGCCGTCGTTTCTACCGCTTCGCGGCAGCTCGGGTGCACGTCGATTCCCTCTGCGTCGACGGTTTTGGCAATGCGCAGCGGCTCGCTGAATTCTTTGGACATCGCATCGACAAACGTGGTTTTGGGTTCCGGCGCGGCGTAAGGGTCGCCGGGCGACATGCCGTGGGTTGTGTCGAGAAAAAGCGCCTGGTCTCGCACGCTGCGCGAAAGCACGTGTATCGACGCCATGCCGGAGAGCAGCTCGCGAACCAGTGGGCCCATCGGGTTTCGGGCGCGGGTCGGCTTCATGCCGATGACCCCGCAGCAAGCCGCAGGAACTCGAATCGAGCCGAACCCGTCGCCGCCTTGAGCCACGGGAACGAGCTCTGCTGCCACCGCGGCGGCTGAACCTCCGCTCGAGCCGCCCGTGGTGTGCTCGCGCGCCCGCGGATTGAACGTGGGGCCATGGAGTCGTGGTTCACAAGCGAGTCCCATGCCGAGTTCACAGGTATTGGTCTTTCCCAAAATGACCGCGCCCGCGCGCTTCAGTCGCTGAACGTAGGCGCTCTCTTCGGTTTCCTTGAAGTCGGCCGTAAATGCGCACCCGCTGGTGGTTCGGTAGCCCGGCGTGGACAACGTGATGTCCTTGATCAGAATGGGCACGCCGCGAAGAGGTCCACTGGGCAATCCTGTTTCGACTTGGCGACGCGCGGCATCGAACATCGGAATGACTACTGCGTTGTGGTCGTCGGCTTCGATGCGCGCGATGGCCGCTTCGACCTCTTCTTCCGCAGTTGTCTCGCCGGAGCGAATGGCTTCGGCGAGGCCCCATGCATCCAGAGCCTCCCCAATCGTGGATGCATCTCCCATCAGGCCAGGCGCTACTTGGCGGAGCTTCTCCTGTCAAGAAACGCCGTTCTCTCGCGGCGTGCCACACGAGGCAGCAAAACAGTGAGTTTTGTAAGCAACTCCACATCGGGCGCAGCCGATAAGGTTGATGAAGCTGACCCGGAGGCTCGACTATGCCCTACTGTTTGCTCACCGCGGACCACCGATACGGACGCAGCCGTCAACTGCCGCGAAGACGGCGCAGGGGCGAAGTCGGCCTGCTCCGTGACAAC
>JANQQS010000206.1 GCA_028284955.1 Myxococcota bacterium
GTTCTTCGAACAAATTCGCGCCGACAACACCATTGTGCAAGAGAGCCCCGCGACTGTGGTGATACGGCGCAGCATAGGCGGAACCCTGAAAGTCGAACCCAACACCGGGCCCGTGCATCTCGACGATTGGTGTTGCGGAAACATCGAAATCGATGGTGGCCAAGTGTTTGCGCGCCAGCTCAACGAAGAAAGCGATGGAGAAAAACTCTTCGTCACCGAAGGATCACTCTTCATTCTAGGGCTCAAGACAGAACTCCTCGGCACCGTAGGACGATTCAGCAATGGTGCGCGCACAGAAATCTTGGGTGGATTGATCTATCCTACTCAAGGAACCCCGACGGTGCCGATGTACATTAACGAGAACTCAAGTTTCTCTGCGATTCACCGAGAGCTCGCGGGTCCCTACCCAGTGTTCGTTCGCGAAACCCATGAAGGCGATACAAGTGAGCCCGAGGTCCCGTTCACCGGCGGCAGCAACTACGTGTCCGATCTCTACTCATCAGAGGAGTAGCCGAAGCTCGTTCGCTGACGAGCCAGCGGAGTCGAGGGACCGCTGGTGTTCGATCGCCGGGCAGCGGCAGGTGCGATCGCTGTTGGTCGGCTCGCTCGGGTGTCGTGCAAACTGGTTGCGACAGCAAGCTGTTTGCGATACCGCTCGCTCATGCAACGAACCAGCCGCTTTGCTCGCCGAGCCTTCCTTCCGCCGACCTTGCTCCTGTGCGCCGTCGCCTGCTCGGACCCTGCGGAATCCACCGACGGCGAGACAGACGTCGGAACGGATGCGGTTGGGGCTGGCAGCGGCGCCGCGGATTCTGGTTTGCCCGATGTCGGCTCAATCGAAGAAGAGTGCGAGGGGCACGGAACGCTTCACGTGGATCACTGCCACTGCGATGAGGGCTACGAGCCAGACTCGGACGACGAGCTGCTGTGCGTTGAGATCGATCCGTGCGATATCCCGGGCAACCTCAGCGCGGAGGGAATCCCCGAGCACGGAAGCGTTGCGTTCGTCATCGTCGATGGAAGCTACCGCTTCATCAAGCAGCCGGGCATGGAAGACACGTCCATCTCCTATATCGACTCGCGTTGTGAGCGTGCTTATGGCTGGTCACGGGACTTGCCCTACGATGACGATGCGGCGGTGGAATCGTCGTGGGTCTTGGACCTCGCGACGATGGAGTTCACCACGATCTCGATTCCCGACACGAATTGGGTCGTGCTCCGCAACGCAA
The DNA here is from genome assembly GCA_028284955.1 of Myxococcota bacterium. Classification (GTDB taxonomy): domain Bacteria; phylum Myxococcota_A; class Polyangia; order Polyangiales; family Houyiibacteriaceae; genus JANQQS01. The sequence continues at coordinate 1,230 of JANQQS010000206.1, forward strand.
CGGACGATGGCCGGGTCGTAGGCAAGCTGTCGTATACCGGCGGCACCGCTGACCCGAGCGATGATGCAAGTCGAGGGTTCATTCACAATCTGGCCACCGGCGAGACCCAGCTGGTCGCCCGAGACGGGTTTTCAGACATCGGATTTACCGCGCTCAACGAGGATGGCCTCATCGTCGGGTTCAACGACTTTGGCACGCAGGGTTTTGCCTACGCGGACAGCGCTTTCGAAGATATCGACCACGTCGATGCGTTTCGGCTCTTCCCCTTCCAGGTGAACCGCGCGGGGACCATGGTTGGGTTTTGGGGAATCAGCTCCGAGACTTGGTGGGACAACTCGGTGAACGCAGGTTTTGTGGCCGCGCAAACCGCTGGCAGTCTTGAAGTGCGTCGATACGACATCGAAGGCCAGGCGGGGGTGGGGCTCACTGGGCTGACCGATGATGGTGCGATCGTCGGTCTGGCCTACGCGACGTCTTCTTCGCTCCCCGTGGTCTTTCATGCCGCAGACACCGAGGCTGCGCCCACATTCTACCCGCTTCGCGGGGACCTCGAACCATTCCCGACAGGCCTCTCCGAAGGCGGTGTGATTCACGGCCAGGCGTTCATTCTCGAGGAGCCGCGACCGTGCGGTGGCCACGGAGCGCTCGAGGGAGAAACGTGCCAATGCGATGAGGGCTTTGAGCTTGACCCGTACGACATGACGAACTGCCTGCCGCCCGGCGCCGAGTGCAGCGGTCATGGGCATCTGCACGATGACGAATGCCACTGCGATCCCGGATTCCGTGTGGATCCGACGGACATGATGGCGTGCATTCCGAGCTGACGTAGCGCCTATGCGTCGCTCGAATCGTCTGCGCCATTTCCTGGAGTTTCTGTGCACATCAAGAAGATTCCTCCGCCCACGATGATGATGAAGCTTGTCAGCCAGAGGTAGAAGCCGGGCTGGAAATAGAGAAGCTCAAGGCCACCGACGCCTCCTTCGTTCTCGGGGATCTTCGCGCGAAACAACATCCAGCTATCGGCCGCCACCAAGGTGGCTACGCTCGCCATGACGGTCGCGATTCGGTGGCGACCCAGTGCGAGGAGCAACCATGAAGCGAAGAGCAGTGGATTCGCAAACCAAGCGAACTGCCCAATGAGCGGTCCGGCCCAGCCGCAGCCCAAGAAAAACAGCCCCGGTTGATCGATGTCGCCTTTGCCCACGCCGCTGCGCATGTGCGCCGCGGGCAACGCGACCGCGAGGGCAAAACACACAAAGGAGGCACCCAACGCAACCCATCGAGCATGCTTCATGCGAACACGCTAGCGCGATTGGCTATTCGGTGGGCAGCGGCAAGTGGCCAAAGGTTCCGACCAGGCCGCGACGACGTCGCCGGTATCTACTTCCACGAAGGTATTTTCTCCATGGAATCCTGCTTGCCCATGCGTATCACGAATCGGCTGCCGAGAGGCTTCGAATGCAGGAAACAACGGAAGTTCTCTTTCTCGAATTCGAGATGCGGCCCCGCTTGCCCCAAGCGGAGATTACGGGTGGGCCGTTAGATTCAGGATGCGCCGGGGACAGCAGCGCATCCCGCGCAGCGGCCGTACGCGAAGGTGCGGGGTGACGACATCGAAGACGTCCTCACTGCACTGTGCACTGCCCGTCGTCGTTCTCCTGGTCGGGGAACCGTTTATCGAACTCGATTCTTACCGGTTCACTGAAGACATCGCTTTGGTATTCGATCTTGAGATCGGTGGACGGCTCAAGGTCGAGTTTGATTGTGCGATGGAAGGGTTCCCCCCCGTTGTCGAAAAAGAGAGTTAGCGCTTGGAGCGTTTGGGGCTCGCGGACCGAGTTCTCGTCGGCAAAAAACTTGTCGTCACAGCGGGCGCGGGGAGTCATGTTGATCTCGACCAGGTTCGGATAATCGCGCGCTAGTTGACCGAAATCCGTTGTCTTGCATGGAACGTTCATCAGGCTCTTGGTGTAGTCCGTAGCCGGGTTTCCGGGATGCTCTGTCGTTTCTTGCCGTCTCGCGACTCCGATGAGGCTCCAACCGTACGCGCACAGTACGATTCGTTCACTTCCCACTATCTTATTTACGCGGGTCGTCTGCTTCTCCTCCGTGGCGACATCGGATGGCTGACCGGGGACAGATTCGGTCGACGCGACACAGCCGACCGCCAGCGCGGCGACCGCGATGGGTAGTAGAGTCTGGCGACTAGGTTTCTTTAGAACTGACTTTCGAAACATCGATGTTCTCCTCGGCGCGAGGCGCCTACAACCGGAATACGACAAGTACGCTCCCGGACCGATGCAAACCACGTACCATGCATCATCACGCAGCGATTCAGGCATCGATCACGGCTGCAGGATCATGTTTCGTGTGTCGACGTTTTGGCGCAATTCCAAACATATTGGGAGCCCACAACCGCGTCGCGAGAGCCAGGGGCACGGCTACGTACGAAGCCAACCGTTTCTTCGGTTTGGGGGACATCGGACACCACCGGACAGTGGAATTTTGAGACAGATTGGGGACGCAGAAAGCAATTCACCGGACCTTCGACGACGGACCGACTTTCATGAGCTTAGTGAATCGGCTGCCGATTTACTCGTTTTGGTCTTGCGCTGGCGCGCTTCGCACGAGACCCAGGAATAGCGCCAGTCCTTGATCGACTGCGTGCAGCTCGCTTGTGGAGACTCGCCCGAAGACACGGCGGACGCGGCGCTTGTCGATCGAACGCAGTTGATCCACGAGTGCGTACGACTCCTTAGTGAGGCCGCTCCGTCCAGGATTTAGCTGGGGGTACAGCGCTCCCACACCCCGCGTGCCGGTTATTGGGACGACCGCGATCATGGGAAATCGTTGATCGACATTGACCGCGGGATCACTGACGACGATGCACGGGCGAACGCCGCGCTGTTCGTGCCCTATCGTTGGATCCAGCGTTGTCAGGACGATGGTGCCGCGTGCGACCTTCATCGAAGGATGCCTACTTCTTGCCCTCTTCGACCCAGCCTCGACCTTCGATCCAATGAACTTCGGTTCCGGTAGACGGGTCTACAAGAGGTTCATCCTCGGAAGGCAACGAGGTACCCCAGGTGTCGAAGCCTTCTTCTGCGAGCTCTGCTGAATCGGGATGAGGGTTTTCGAGCGATTTCAGTAGCCCTGCACGTTGACGACGCCTCAGCTCGTTCTCAACCGCTTGTGCAATAAAACGGCTGCGGTTCTGCTCAACCCGTTGAATGCTTTCGATGAGCTCCACGGGCAACGTTACAGTGACACGCTCGGAAGTTGCCATACCATCGCTCCAATCATACTTATAGTATGATCATACTGAAACGCAAGGAGTACTTATGGGGTGCTAGGCCATCGGTTCATTGAAAGAGCCCCAGTTCGGGTTCGCGACCGTGGGCCCACAGTTCACCACGAGCTCCCAGGGCCATCTTGGCCCCTCTGGCTCTCTCCATCAAATCCGGGCAGGTTCAACAAGAGCGGGTTCGCCAACACGGAGAGTTTCGGCAGTGCGATCCGGCCACGGAGTGTTTCTACCGCGAGGAGCGAGTAGCCCAGCAGTAGTCCGGCGATCATGGGGGCGGAGAGGAGGGCGTAAAGCGTCTCCAGCGTACCTGCCAGAGTCTCCAGGCCTGCCTGTTGGGAGCTCTCCCAGGTTGCAGTGAGAAAGGCTCTAGGCGCTGGAATTTTCAAACTGGGTCAAGTTTCGCGCATCGTTCGCCAAGCTCGTCGTGGGCTACTAGCGTGGCTGCATGAGCTCATCTGACAAAGTGCCCGTGACGGTCCTCTGCGGCTTTCTCGGTTCGGGGAAGACCACGTTGCTTCGGCGGTGGCAGGCCGATGAGACGCTTCGCGATGCCGTTATCATCGTTCACGACCTGAGCGATTTTGGTGTCGATGTTGAACTTCTCTCGAATGAGAACTCGAGGCCACAGCAGGGCCATCTTGTTGACCGCCTCGCAGCCCTGCACGGCGCCCATGCTCAAGAGCAGCTTCACGCGTCGGTGGGTCGCGTGTTGAACGAGATCGCGGAGCTCGATCCCGCCCCGCCTCATGTGCTGTGCGAGAGCACGGGCGCGGCGCGGCCTTGGCCGTTGATTGCTGCGCTCACCCAGGACGATCGATTCCGCCTGCGCCACTTTATCGTCACCGTGGATGCGCTGAATCTTCACCGTGACTTTGCCGATGGCCGTGTCTTCACCGGCGAAGCGAACGCGTCGGGAGACGCCGCTCTCCACTACGCGGCCCAGATCCTCGCTGAGCAGCTCATCTTCGCTAGCGTGATCATTCTGACGAAGGTCGACACCGTGCCCCGAGCCGTCGTCGATGCCCAAGTCCGTATCTTGAAGAAGCTTCAGCCGCAGGCCACGGTCGGTCTTTCCACACTGGGAGGGCTTCTTTTGCCTCAGCTTGACGCTACCCCGGCACCCAAGGTCGCCGACCTAGAGACGCGCGCCGAGCAATTCGGCCTTACCCTTAACGCGCCCACTGCCGATGAGGTTGACGCCATCATCGTCCGTGATCCACGTCCTTTCCATCCTCAGCGATTGTATGATGTGTGTCAGACTCAGTTGGGCACGGGTGTCTATCGCACCAAGGGTTTTTTGTGGCTTGCCTCGCGCCCCGCCGACGTTCTTCTCTGGCAACAATCGGGTAGCCAGATTGCCTTCGAAATCACCGGCCTTTGGGCCGCCGAAGCCGTTCACAACCGCTACGGGAAACTGCTTCCCACTGAAGTCGAGTTTCTCAGGGAGCAACTCAGCGCTGCCCACCCTGTCTTCGGAGACCGCAATAGTGAGCTCACGCTCATCGGTATGCCGGCCGCTTGCGAAGGCTTCGCCGCTGCTCTGAGAAGCGCATTGTGCACCGAAGATGAAGTCGCCGCCTGGCAGCGCGGACAAGATTTTCCCGACCCTTGGCCCAAAACACTACGAAAGATCAGCTGACATCCGGCCGATCATGAGAATCGCATTCTAGCGACCATCAGCCGGATAGATGCGCGTCCATTCGTGCTTCATGTCGATGCGTACCCAGCCCTTTGCGGCTGCTTTGTCGAGAGCACGGTCGAGTTTGCCCACGTTGGACTCGCGGTCATAAGCCCATTCGCGCTCGGCGTCGGTATGATGAACCAACGCGGCAAGTCGCAGTCCTTGCCCTGCAGACACCCAGTCAAGCATCTCCAAGTCGCCGTCCGAATTGCCAAAGGCAGCGATGGGTCGTCGTCCGAGATGATACTGAATGCTCGCGGGCTTTTCTGAACCATTGTTGAACAACGCAAGCTTCGGTGCCCTCATAAGTCGAGCCCCATCCTGTGCATCCTCAAAGCCAAGCGCGATGCGCGAACCGATCACCTGCTCTCGTGAAAGCCCGTACGCCTCTTCGCTGAAAGAACGAATAAAGGTCGATCCACCACCTGAGCAGATGTAGAGCGAGAAACCATGGGCTCGAAAGTAACTGAGCAGCTCGATCATCGGTTGGAACACCATGCGCACATACGGACGGCCTGTCTTCGGGTGCCGCATATCGCGCATAAAGGCGCCGGCAAGCTCCAAGAATACTTCGGGTGTCATACCAGAATGCGTGGCTTCGATGAGCGTGGTAATCGCGTCAGAATCGCCTGCAAGAACTTCCTCGATCTTACCATCGAGCACCGCCCTGAAGGGCTGCTCTTTGTTCCACCCCGGGTGCTTTGCGCTGAGCTTCGCGACACGATCCTGCGCAAATGCCAACTGTACATACAACGGCTGTTCGCCGATGAGGGTCCCGTCGTTGTCGAAGACAGCGATGCGCTCAGCGGGTGGAACATAGTCTTTCCCTCCTTCGGCCGTCACCGCCTCAACAAACGCAACAATACGCCGCTTGCTCTCGCCATCGACCCAGGACGGCAACTGCGCGTGAAGAGGCAGGCCGGATTGTGCTTCGCTCGCCGAAGCATTCGACGTTGCCGGGCTGCTTGCACCCTTGACCGTGTTCGAAGCGCCGCATCCTCCAACGACCAGAAGTATGCACAGGAGCCCAATCGCTTGCGTGCATGGAGCATCGCAAAACCAGAAGTTCATGGGCCAGCACATATCAGTTCACGGGGTCGACGTCAGGCCGAAGTCCGCCGCCGTCATGCCGCCCAAGGCAAGGGCGACGATTTGCGTTTGTGCCAGTCATCTCGCCGCCGTCTTCAAGCGTCATCATCGACGCGTCTCTTCACCCTCCGAGCAAGAAGAAGAGGGTGAAGAGCTGCGTCAATGGGCTTGAAGCCATCCGCATCGGCTCAGTTTGGCGAGTGTCTGTGTTTGGATGCGCCGTGATGCTCACCGATTAGCGCAACTAACCAGTGCTTATGGGCTCATGGCCGCACGACAAAAAATCCACGGCACCACCTCGCATTTTACCGAGCTCCGTGGGACTCGAAACTACGTTTTTTGCGCCCACGATTCGCCGGACGAGGGCGAGCTTGTCCGCCACTTTGGTGTAACCTCCGCGAGTATCCTCAGATTCAGACTGCGCCACTTTAACCATGTCAACTTCCCTCCAGTCAGACGTTACCCGACACGTTCACGTCGGACGGATACGTAGCAAAAAACTCTGCAATTCGTGAGCTCTTTTTCTTCCAAAGCCTTGCGTTGCTCCTCTCCAAGGATGCCCAAGCATTTCCTCGCCGTCGTGCCCAGGTTCGTGCGCCGATGACTCGCCGATACAAAGAAGTTTCTTCTCCATTTAATCCAAACCTTCCCCGAAGCGTCCGCCGTCCTCGTTGCGCGGACTGAACATAGTGGTCGTGGGCACTGCGGAAAAGGACGCGTTTCCCATGAATACGAAGGTGGCCCCTTCGTTGCGACCGCCGACCACAAACCGCGGCGCGCCGACCAGCACATCGCAGTAGCCGTCGCCATCGAAATCATTGCGGCCGGAGATTTCTTCTCCGAAACCAGTGGACGTTTGGCTGGAGTTCTTCATCAACACCGTGGCTGAGCCGAGCATGCGATCCGCTGAACCAAAGTAGAGGAAGGCGTTGCCGGTGGTCGTGGCGCCTCCGATCTTGCCCGGTGCGCCGACGGCGATGTCATCCAGTCCGTCTCCGTTGACGTCTCCCAGTCCTTTGACCACAGAGCCAAAGAACGCCTCTTCTTGACCGAACGGATGGCGAATGATCCAGGGAGAGATTTCGATAAAGTCGAGTGTTCCGTTCCATACATAGGCCTGCCCTTCGTTGTCCGATCGGTCGTCGTGATAGGGCGAGCCCACCAACATATCGGCGTATCCATCGCCATCCATGTCCCCCGCCGCGCCCACCGCTTCGCCGAAAAACGCCTCTGCTTGGTTCGCTTGGCTGTCCAAGGTGATGGTGGGGTCGGTTTTGCCAGGATCGAGAAAATAGAGGAACACATTGCCTTCGTCCGCCGCGCCGCGATCTTGCAATGCCGCTCCGATGACCAGATCGGGCCTTCCATCGCCTCCCAGGTCGCCCGGCCCGATCACGGATTGACCGAAGCGACCTTCTTCTTGTCCATCGGGATTGTCGAGCACGATGGATGGCGCGCCACCTAATCCACTGGCTGTACCGAAATAAACAAACGCCGCCCCTTCCAAGCGTGTGCCCATCTCTTGTCCGTTGGAACCGACGACGAAGTCGGCAAAACCATCGGTGTTGACGTCGCCTGCTGCGGCGATCGAAAAAGCAAACGCCGCGTTGATCTGGCCGGCGGATGGGTTGTCCAGCGTGACCGCGGGGGCGCTGGGGATTCCGTTTCGCGAGCCGAGGTAGACAAACGCGTTTCCTTCGTTCTGTTCGTCTCGATCGTAGCGCGGGGCGCCGACGACCAGGTCCGCAAAACCATCGGCGTTGAGGTCGCCGACCGCCGCTACGGTCTCGCCAAAACGAGCGTCGCTTTGATGGGCAGGGCTGGTAAGCGTGGTGGCTGGGCGGCTGGCCAGACCGGTCGCGCCGCCATGAAAAATATACGCAATGCCTTCATCCGCGCGGTCGCCGGCCGTGCTCTGCCTTGATGCGCCGATGACGGCGTCGCTGTACCCGTCGCCGTTGTAGTCGTTGCGTATGCGTCCCACGTCTAGGTAGCGCGTTTCGGTCCACGTCGAACACACTCCAGGGGCTGCGCAGGCACGCAATCGCCAGTAGTAGCGCCGTCCTACTGGCGGAGAGGAAGAGACTGGCAGGTCGTCACCAGGCACGAAGGAGGTACCGGAAGCTCGCGCGCTGATGACTGGCGCGTCGAACTCGCAGCTACGAAATCGCTCTGGTGCACACTCGTCGGTGATTTGAATTTCGAAGTCGGCAGCGTCATCGACCGGTTCCCACATAAATTTCGGTCGAAGTGGTTTGTTGGTGGCGTTGGTATTCGCGGCGTGCACGCTGCCGGAGCGAAACCCGTTCCAAGGAAACCGCGCGCGCGCGTCTGCGGGCGGCAATGCCGTGCGGTTGCCGTCTGCGTCGCGTGAACTCGTGGTACCGGCATCCAATGCAGACCCAGGGACGCAGTCGCCGTCGTCATCTTCGCGAAACCCTTCCGGGCACACGCACGCTCGGCTGGCCGTTTCGACGCGGTTCTCCGGGCAAGACACGTCTCCGCATCCCAACGCGGGTAGCGCGGAAAACACCAACATCAGCGCCGCGGCTTCACGCGGACGAACAGAACGCGAACGATCAGCGGGTCGACGCACCGCGAACAAACTCCTTCGATGGGGTCCAGGAGCCATTGGTAGCATATTGCTCTGGCGAAGGTCAGCGAGCTTGACTGAACAACGCCAATCTGCGAGCTGCCCTTGGGTTGGAGTTGCCGTGGATGTGAGGACGACGGCTACTACGTAGCGATTCGACTTGCCTTCTTATCGAAGTGCATGGCGACTGCCGTCCAAGCGGCCGTCAGCAGATCGATCAGGCCGAAGAGGAGCATGCCGATGGGTGCTTTGCCGATGACGATGAAGACTGAAGTCGCAAGAAAAAAAGTCGTCCTGCCGATTGTGGAGATGACAAAAAACTGTTTGACGTCGGTCAGGCCCAGCACGGTGTAGTAGAACCCTAGGCCCATCAGCATCAACGCGACCACCAGAATCCAGTGCTCGGATGTGGTTTCGAATCCGAGAAGTTGCAGAGTAGGGTCCGGGGCGAACAGCAAGGCTGCACCGGTCAACAACCCGTAGATTCCCCAGGCAACGATACTTTTTGCCGCGTTACTTATTTCTGCATTGGTCATGACGCCTTGCCCCCCTTGCCAAGGTACATGAGAAATAACAGACCACCTTGGTGCCCGTGTTTCCAGGACTCGTTAGCACTGCTCGCCGCGAGTCGAAACGTAAATTGATCGTGATGGCCGCCAAGTATCCGTACTCCGTTGCCAAGTACCGCGGCTTGGTGCCACGCTGCATCCGATGACAAACGAACCGCATTCGTCAGGTGGGCGAAATTTCATCACCGGCAGTGGATTTCGATTCGACACGCAGTACACGCAACTGCCGTCGGTGTTCTATAGCTTCGGCGAACCTGGTTCTGCGCCAGAGCCGAGGGTCACGGTGGTGAATATGCCCCTCTCACGAGAACTAGGCTTGCGCCTGGACAACGTTTCGTCCGAGACGCAGGCCGCGCTTTTCTCGGGTCGCACGATGGCGGAAGGTTCGGTTCCCTTTTCCCAAGCCTACGCCGGACACCAGTTTGGTGGCTTCACCATCCTGGGAGACGGCCGGGCGCATGTGTTGGGCGAACACGTCACGCCAGACGGACAGCGGGTAGACATTCAATTGAAGGGTTCGGGACGTACTCGCTATTCACGACGAGGGGATGGGAGAGCCACCTTGGGGCCCATGCTTCGCGAGTACATCATCAGCGAAGCGATGGCCGCGCTGAACATTCCCACCACCCGAAGTCTGGCCGTGGCGAGCACCGGTCATTCGGTGCCGCGCGAGAAGCCTTTGCCTGGCGCAGTCTTGACCCGAGTCGCAGCCAGTCATCTTCGGGTAGGCACCTTTGAGTTCGCAGCAACGCTCAACGAGCTGAACCATCAGCAAGCACTCCTAGAATACACCATCGACCGCCACTATCCCGCGCTGGCCGATGCATCGTGTCCGGCTCTCGCGTTGTGGGATGCGGTAGCTCAGCGCCAGGCCGCGCTTATCGCTTCTTGGATGCGGGTCGGTTTCGTCCACGGGGTCATGAATACCGACAACATGACCATCTCAGGCGAAACGATCGACTACGGCCCCTGCGCTTTTGTCGACCGCTACGCGGGGACAACGGTGTTCAGCTCGATCGACGAAGGGGGGCGCTATGCATTTGGCAACCAGCCGTGGATCGCGCGCTGGAACTTGGCTCGATTCGCTGAAGCGCTGCTGCCCTTGATCGACGCCGATCGAAATAGAGCGGTGGCGAAGGCGGAAGAACGGCTGACGGAGTTTCAGCGTTGGATGAACGAGGCCTGGGCCGACATGATGCGAGAGAAGCTGGGTCTTCCCGGACAACAAGAAGAAGACATCTCGATCGCGACCGCGTTGCTTGAACTCATGGAAGAGGCGTCAGCCGACTATACCGACACGTTCCGTGCACTGTCTGGTGCCACGGCGCTATCCCCGGCGCTTGAACGCGCGCGAGGGTGGGATGCGTGGCGGAGCGGTTGGGATGCGCGATGTGACCGCGCCAAAGGGGACGAACCGACTTCTGATGCACGTGACCGAATGAGACGCGCCAACCCTGCCGTCATTCCCCGTAATCACCTAGTAGAAGAAGCGCTGGACGCAGCGGTGAGCGCTGAAGACTTGGGTCCATTTCACCGGCTGTTGGATGCGTTGAAATCGCCCTACGAAGAACGGCCAGAACTCGTTCCCTTTCAAAAGCAGCCTCCGGATTCGTTCTCCAACTATCAAACGTTCTGCGGAACGTAGTGATCTGCCTACCGGCAGGGGCCTTCGCAACCGTTCACCTACCCCCCTTGAATTTTACCAGGGGAGGTTTTGTGCAAGGCCGCGGCAGCTCGATTCGCCTGAGCGAAGCGGTTCGTACGGTAGGGGTGAAGATTGGTGGACTGAGTTCACCAATCGAGGGGGGCTCGGAAGACCCCCTGAACAGTTACGGGCCTTCGATGAGCGCGTAGGCGGAGTGGTTGTGGATCGATTCAAAGTTCTCGACCTCCACGACAAATCTGGTGATGCGTTCGTCTTGGTTCAAGGCGAGCGCTACATCTCTGGCCAAGTCTTCGACGAACTTGGGGTGGTCGTAGGCGTGCTCGGTGACGAACTTCTCGTCGGGCCGCTTGAGCACGCTGTAGAGCTGGCTCGATGAGAGCCTCTCCGCGACTTCGATGATCTCTTCAATCCAGATGGTCTCGCTGGCTTCCACGGCGATGGTCACGTGGCTGCGCTGGTTGTGGGCCCCGTACGCGGAGATTTCCTTTGAGCATGGACACAGGCTGGTCACCGGAATTTGCACCTTGGTGCGGTGGTGGGCCTTGTTGTCCTTGACCTGCCCTTCGAAGGTGACCTGATAGTCCATCAGGCTCTTCACCCCGGAAACAGGGGCCGCCTTTTCCATAAAAAAGGGAAAGCGCATGTCAATGTGGCTTTCCTCTGCGTTCAGTAGGCTCGAGACTTCAAACAGCATGTCTCGAAAGGATTGGACCGACATCGCTTTTTCGTGACTGTTTAGAATCTCGACAAACCGGGACATGTGTGTCCCTTTGAGATTGTGGGGCAAGTTCACGAACATGCTGAACTCGGCTACAGTGGATTGTTCTCCGCCTGCCCGATCCGCAACCTTCACCGGGTGGCGGATGTCTTTGATGCCCACTTTGTGGATCGGGATTTCCCGAAGGTCTTGGCTGGCTTGAACGTCGCTGACCGAGTCTGCCGGAGCACCCGTGGTGCTTTTGTTGTTTGGAGCGCTGTCGTCGTGCACAGTTGGCCTTGTTCTCTGAACTTGCATCCGGGCCGCTAAGAACGGGGCCCAGCCGACGTGTCTTTGTGGGTATTCGTGCGGGATGGCAAGTCGATTTCCATGAAGTCCGAGAGATCGATTTGCCCGCGCAGGAGTCTGTCTGCTAGGCGCAGCCCCTCTTGTTGGCCAGGCCAGCGCAGCTTGGTTTGGGCGTCACCGAGGGTCTCCCAGCAGGCCTCCGAATGTTCTTCATCCAAAACAGGCTCTTTATCTTTGTCGGTCACCGCGACAAAGACCGGGATGTCGTTGATGCGATCGTGCCGCCATTCGTAGAACCGGTTGATGTATGGGACGGTCAAGAGCCGGCGAATCGGCAATTGGGTCTCTTCCGCTAGCTCTCGCAAGCATGCTTCCCAGGCAGTTTCGCCTTCTTTCAACTTGCCTCCCACCATGCGCCAGGTGCCCGCATAGATCTTGGTTGCCGCGCGGCGAAGCAACAGGTACTCGTATTCCGCCGCTGCGGCTGGTCGCGCGACGTGACAGTCAAAGACGCGTACGATCGGATGGCGAGTGGTCATGGGCCCCGGTTTAGCACGGACCCCATCCCGACTCTTCTTCTGCTCGTCTACGTACTCATTTACGGATCGCTGCGTTCGAAAGTTGTCAGGATAGAGTTGTAGATGCAAATCGCTTGCGTTATTGCGCTACGCGAGACACGTTCGCGAGCCATTCAACAAAGGAATCCCGACTCCCGGTGGGGGCGAAGACGATATGCCAGATGACGAAGGTGACGTTCTAGACAAAAGCCGACGGCGGATCGTGCAGCTGCTGACCGCGACACCCGTACTATCCAGCCCGGCGGTGAGTCTGCTCAGCGCTTGCGGCGATTGTTCAGGGGAATCGCCCGGCGACAGCGACCCGGCGGCTCGAGAGCCGGTACAGCCTCCAAATGCCCCGTGGGCGGGGCGGCGGGCGGAGCGCAGTCTCATCAAACTGTTGAGCTTCGCCTCGCTGCAACGCAATGGGTTGCTGATCGATTTCGGCTCCACCGACAGCTTCAAATACACCTTCGGAGGCTGGCGTAGCGGTTGGGGCAAGCACGCTGAGCGCGACAAAGTCGCCTACACCCATGCGACGGGCACCACGAGTCGCGTTCATTTCCACTGGGGAAAGAGCGAGACGCTGAGAGCGCGCTTTCGTATTCGGCGCGTCGCGAGCACGTTTTTTTCGGTCTACGTGAACAGTAAGCCGCTGGAGAAGGTTGACATTCATCGCGCCGACTGGGCCACGTACGAAACCACGATTCCTGCCGAGCTCGTTCGCGAAGGAGTCAACCACCTGCTCCTGCGTTGGGAGAAAACCGCACCCGCCATGGGCGAAGATGTGGCAGCCGCGGTGGACTTCATCCACCTCGCGCCGATCGGCGCGCCGCCGCCCAAGCTCAACACGCTTCCGCGCCACGGGCCTCTCGTTGGAACCGTGGGCGACTCGCCAGCTCTCGTACTGGGCGCGGGTACGACGCTCTCCTACTGGATGCAGGTGCCCGCGAAAGGCAAGCCGATGCTGGGTTTCACGGCGGCGCGAATCGCGGGATCGAAGCCAGCTGCGGGATCGAAGCCCGCAGCTGCACCTGAGAAGCCGCTCAACCTCACCGTGACCGCGCACATCGACGGCGTGCTGCCCGCCGAGATCCTCAAGGCAAAGATCGGCAACGCCAAGCCGGAGCCGCTCGCAGGCCCGATGGATGCCCTCATGAACCAAGCGATTCGACTGGATGTTTCGGTGAGCGGGCCCAAGGGCAGCACAAGTCAGGTGGCGTTGGTCGAGCCGTCGCTTTACGTGGAGCCGAAGAAGGTTGCGTCCCCACCCAGTGCCTCTGGCAAGAATCAGCCCAGCGCTGCCGCCAAGAACACGATCGTCGTGATGGTCGATACGTTGCGCGCCGACCATGTCAGCGCGTACGGCAAGACACGCGTGAAGGCACCGGGGCTCGACAAGCTCGCCAAGGGTGGGGTGCTCTTCGAGCGTTACAGCGCGGTGGAAGACTGGACCAAGCCTTCCTGCGCAACCATGCTCACCGGCCTCTACCCCAATACGCACAAGACCCAGACCGATGCCGGCAAGCTGCCGGGATCCGTCAAGATGGTGTCGGAGGAGATGCGGGCGCGCGGCGTCTCCACCGGCGCCTTCATCGCCAACGGCTACGTATCGGGCAAGTTCGGGTTCGAACGAGGATGGGACCAGTACACGAACTACATCCGCGAAAGCAAGCAAACCGAGGCCGAGTATGTGTTCGCGGATGCGTATCGATGGATCGCGCAGAAGCGACAGGACAAGAAGCGCTTCTACGCCTACGTGCACACGATCGACCCGCATGTCCCCTATGACCCGCCCGAGGAGTTCCTGAAGCTCTACGAAAAGGAGCCCTATTCGGGGAGCATCAACCCGCGGAGCACGGCGAACCTACTCGAGGACATCAAGAAAGGGCGGTTTAAGCCGACCGCTGCAGACAAGCGGCACATCCGCGCGCTCTACGACGGAGAGATCAGCTACCACGACAAGTGGTTTGGCGACTTCATGGACAAGCTCGAGCGTGCCGGCGCGCTCGAAGACACCCTCGTGATTGTGGTTTCCGACCACGGCGAGGAGTTCTGGGAACACGGCAACGTGGGTCACGGTCACCAGATCCACCAAGAGCTCATCCATGTGCCCTACATCATGTCCTGGAAAGGTGGTCTGCCGGCGGGCACGCGCGTGGCTGAGAATCAGGATCACTGCAGCCTCGTGCCGACTCTCTTTGACGCGATGGGTCTCAAGCCTCCCGCGTACTTGGAGGCGGAGTCGGTCATGGCCGTGGCCCGCGGAGAGAGCGCGCCGGCCCCAGCAGCGGGCTTCTCGACGCATCAGGGAGAACGCGAGGCGGCTTGGTGCGGCCGCTACAAGCTTCTGCAGCGAGGCCCGATCCGCACCTTTTTGTTTGACGTCGACAAGGACCGCGGTTGTGAGAACAACCTGAAGGATAGCCATCCCATCGCGCTCACCGTGCTGCGCGCGGTGCTCGGCCAGTTCCAGGGGGCCCCCAACAAGGCCCGCTGGCGTTCGCGCGAGCTCGAAGCAGGCGCGAAGAAGGACGTTGCAGCAGAGGAAGTCGAGATGGACACCGAGACCAAGGAGCAGCTGAAGGCGCTGGGCTACTTCGAGTAGACCAGTGGCCTTTTGGTCCGATCGCGAGCGCCCCGGCAGCGCAGGCCAGCCGACGTACGTCGGGTACTTCGGTTGGCCGAGCAGGGGAGCAGAAAAAACTCGGAGTGCAATAGCTTCGCCCTAGCGGAACTGTGAAGCCGCCAAACATCGCTGGCTGACGCATGGAATCGACCGGCCTGTCGCATGACCGACGTACCGTGCGCAAAACTGACGCGCTTTCGCTGTTTCCCATAGATCAGGTATTCTTGCCCGTGTGACTCGTTGTAGTTCACCGTAATGTTGTTCGCGCCTGCGTGAAACGCGCGTCGCTGCCCACCACGTTCAAGCTTTTCGAATGCGCTGACCGCCGGAATGATCGCCGCAGGGTCCAGTATCCTCATGACTGCAATCATGTTGAGTGCGACGTCGACATTGCCCGAGGGCTCATGTGCGTACGGCGTATCGGGTGCAGCGACGAACGGCGAAACGCTGATCATGTGAGTCCCGAGCTCAACGCCCAAGAAAGCGTTGTGTACTTCGCCTTGTGCGCTATCAGAGCTTGAATTGTTTCTCCTGGGAATGCCTTGAATCGTTCCGGTGCCCACCCGGTAACCGAGTTGAAGTACGTCTCGAATGCGCTGCCTACGCTCCGAATAGGAGTAGTGAGTAGCCGCCTCCGCTGTTTCTGCATCGGCGTGCTCGAGTTTGATGATTGCACTGCCGGCCCCTGCTTTTCTCAATCGAGCGTAGCGCTCTTCATCCAAGGTTCCTACGTTGACGAGAATCTCGACGGGCTGCGCGCGACGTTTCGATTCTCGCTGGATTTCGGAGATTGCTTCGCACAGTGCGTCAATCTTGGGGATTTCGCCCCCTTGGATGAACACGACAGACAAGCCATCTTGAAGTATGCGCTTTGCATTGTCGGCGATCTCGCCAGACGTCATTTGGTAGCGAGAGACGTTTGCGCTACCGCGGCCGCTACCATTCTCTTTGCGCATCGGACAGTAGTCACACGATCGCTGGCAGAGGTTTGTCCACTCAATGACTCCGCGTACCATCGTAGCCCCACCGAACGTGACTTCGGAAATAGCATCGGCGAAACGGTGCAATATATGTTGGTCCGAACCTCTCAACATCAACAGTGAGGAGACGAGCGATGAGTACTTACCGCGAAACCGATCGACCGTATCGGCCTGCCCAAACGCGACGGGAAACTGGCGATACCAGTCTTCCGCGAACGACTGAAGCGTAGAAACAAGGTCGGTCGACAGCATCGTCGGTTTACTATGGCAGTCGTCGCCGACCACATCCAGGACTTCCACAATCGCCATCCAGCGAGATTCGAACAACCGATTGGTCGCGTGCTTAGGACTTGTGGCCGATGCCAAACCAAGCGGGCATTTCAATGGTTTGAGGGCCTTCTCCGAGCTCTTTTCTTAGCCGATCTTCAATGCGCTTCAGAAGGGACGCAAACGCATCTTTCGGGAGTTGTTTTTTGGCCATCACCAGCGCCACGTGAGCCTCGGACAATCCGCTCCACATGGTGTTCAAGTCGGGCAGCTCCATGGAGTGGTTGTTTGCTTCGATCGTCACGTCGAAGCCGGCTGCTGCCATCTCGCGACGAAAGGTGTCGGCGTTCGACAAGGGTTGTTCGTTCGCGCCGGGCGGCGCATTCGCGTCAAGAGGCTCAGCAAGTTCCATCATCTCTTGATTGATGATGGCAAAGGCGGGAATGGTTTCTGGGGGGTGCCAACTCGCTACGAGGGCTCGTCCTCCCGGCTCGAGGACTCGATACAGTTCAGAAAACCCCCTCGCCCGGTCCGGAAACATAAACAAGCCAAACATAGAAAACGCGGCTTGAAACGAGCCATCATCATAGGGAAGCGCCTGACCGTCTCCCTGAGTGAGCGTCAGGTTCGCGAGCTCTTCGTCGGTGGCTTGGCTACGAAGGTTTTCGAGCATGCCCTCGGAAAAATCGAGAGCCCACACTTGAGTGATGCGCGCGGCGGGCAGCGATAACGTTCCCGGCCCGGTGGCCACATCCACAATGCGCTCACCCGGCGACACGCTCAGCCGCTTCAATGCATCGTCTGCGTAGAGGCGCAAATGATCGCTTACGAATGCGCGATAGCCCGCCGCTACGTCGTCCCAGGCGCGAGGCGTCAACATTTGGCTCAGGTCCAGTGTGCTCATGAGGACGGTATCGCACACTCCTAGGCCCGCGTCAGCGTATCGATCGGGCGGGCAAGCTCACGAACTCGCGGTCTCGCCGTATCTTTTCACTCGCCTCTCTCGCCGCGAATCCAATCCTCGATTCGAACGCCCGGAATCCGCTCGAAGTGTTTCTTGTTTCCCGTAACCAAGGGCGCGTTGTGCACCACCGAAATGGCACCGATCCACAAGTCTGCGTCTGCTAGGTGAGTTCCTGCTCTTTCCAAGGTGGCCTTGAAGTCGCCAAAGAGCTGCGCGGAAACCGGGTCGATGCCCAGCAGGGGCAGCGTCGACAGGAACTCCGCAACCAAATCACGGTTGTGCTCGGGCTCAGGGGATTTCGCCGCACCATAATAAAGCTCGGATGCGGTCACCCATGCGGGGCCGACCTTCTGATCGTCCGCTGCCCGGTGTTCGATCACGCGCGAGTTGCCACGAAGGATTTTGATGCATGTGTCCGTGTCGAGCAGCTTCACTCTCAAAGCTCCTCTGTTTTGCAATTCAACAGGTCCTTACAACTCAACAGGTCTTCACAATTCAACGGTTCGGCCGCCGCTTCGAGCCCGATAAATTTCGTCAATCTCTTCCGACGCTGATTGCTCTGAACGCCATCGGCCCGACAGCTGCCTCCACCTCTCCACTCGGCTGGCGGAGGTGTGTCCGTCCTGGCTGGTCGTTGCCGGGGCGTCGTGTTCCAAAGCGGATTCGAGAATGTAGAGCGCCTGCTGAGTACGGCTTCGACGTTGCGCTTTGGCTCTATCTCGCAACCTTTACAGAGTACTTTCGTCAATATTTTCGATCGTTAAAGATGCCATCTGCAACCATTTTGCATCCAGCTTGGATGTAAAGCCAGCCAGAATTGGTGCCTGCCACGGTGAGTCAGGCGCAGCTCGATGTGGGGGCCAAGTCGAAATCCGTCCGGTAGAGATGGTCGATTTCATGGATGCGGATCTTCCGATAGCCGCAAGAATCGGATCGCACCGTCCAAAACGGGCGCTTACGGTCCGCCGATGCCGACTCTCGAAGACTACCGCCCAGCACTCGAGCGAACGCTGGCTGAGGCGTTGGAATTCCTAGGCGGGCTGCCCCGAGAAGCTGTGTCTGCGAAAAAATCAGGAGCGGAGATGATTTCTCGATTTCGTACCCCGCTCCCTGAGCAAGGCGCGGCTGCATCTGAGGTCATTCAGCAAATGGTGGACAAGGCCCGCGGCGGAATCATGCGCACCTCAGGAGGACGATCGTTTGCATGGGTGATCGGCGGAACACTACCAGCGGCGCTTGCCGCGGATTGGATGACGTCGGTTTGGGACCAAAACGCAGCGCTGAGTGCATGCAGTCCGGCTGCGGCGGCTGTTGAGTCTGTCGTCGGTAGTTGGATCAAGGAGCTGCTCGGACTTCCCGTAGACGCGAGCTTCGCTCTGGTGACCGGTTGCCAAATGGCCCACTTCACTTGTCTGGCGGCTGCCCGTCACCATCTTCTGGCGGGAAAGGGTTGGGACGTCGAGCGTAGAGGCCTACAAGGCGCGCCGAACGTTCGCGTGATCGATGTGAGTGCCCGTCACGCTTCGGTGGATCGCGCCCTGCGGTTTCTTGGGATCGGAACCGACGCCGTGGTCTCGATGAGAGGCGAACGTTGCTCTTCGTCTTCCCTCCAAACCGTACTCGGTTCACAACCTGATGCGCCGACGATCGTGCTGACTCAGGCTGGCGACATTCACACCGGCGAGTCGGATGCGTTCGAGAACGTCATTCTTCTCGCACGCCAGCACGGAGCTTGGGTTCACGTGGATGGTGCGTTCGGTCTCTGGGCGCAGGCCAGTGCTCGACATCGTCATCGGGTCGCCGGAGTAGAAGGGGCGGATTCCTGGGCAACGGATGGACACAAGTGGCTCAATGTTCCGTTTGACTCAGGCTACGCGATCGTCGCTCGGTCGGATGCGCATCGTGCCTCGATGAGCACCAAGGCCACGTACATCGACTCGGCAACCGAAATGAGAGAGCCACTCGACTGGACGCCGGAGTGGTCGCGGCGTGCACGCGCGTTTTCTACGTATGCAGCTATTCAAGAGCTTGGTCGAAAGGGAATTGAGAAGCAGATTGATCATTCGTGTCAGCTGGCGTCCGCTTTGGTCGATCGGATGGGTCGTTTACCGCGAATCGAGATCGTGAGCTCGCCAGTACTCAATCAAGGGCTGATTCGAGTGAAGCCTTCCAACGCGAACGCCAACCAAGAAGAACACGATTCGGCGACACTTCGTGTCGTCGAACATCTTTCTCAACAGGGTGAAAGTTTCTTTCAGCCGAGTCGATGGAATGATCGAACGGTGATTCGTGTCTCAGTGTGTAGCTGGCAAACCACTGAAGACGATATTCAGCGAGCGGTCGTTGCGATGGAGCAAGTTCTCCGTGGCGAGTGACTACCCGCGGTTCAGGACACGTATGCTCAGTGCAGAAAGACTTCCTATGAGTGGTCAGGAGGTCGTTCGATGGGCAGAGTCCGTGTTTCCGAAGACATCGTTCCCGTCATTGAGTTCAAGGCCCAGGCGGCCGAGTGGCTTCGGCGTCTTGCAGACGACGACGGCCATCCTCTAATCATCACCCAGAACGGAAAACCCGCCGCGGTGATGGTCTCCCCCAAAGAATTCGATCGCCTTACCGAACACCAGCGACTCCTCACCGCGGTGCACCAAGGCATGGAAGACGAAAAGGAGGGCCGCGTACACAGTAGTGAAGAGGTCTTCCGCCATCTGAGAGAACGCATCGGCAACATGCGAAACAAGTAGGCGCCATGTCCGCCGCCGCTGCCCCGCTTGCAGGACGTGTCGTCCCTGAGGTCAACGACGAAACCGTTCGGGAAGTCTTCCTTCGTCGGTACCGAATCATCTACGGAGTTCGTGATGCATACATCCTTGTCTTCACGGTATTCCGCGGCGACCGGCGGTGCGCCGCGATTGGATTCAAGACGACGGGTAACAGGTCTCTGAACCTACGGACAGGTATTTCGAGCAAATCTAACCAGGTGCGTGGACGACCTTTGTCTATGCGGAGGCGTAGAGCGCATGCTTGTAAAGACTTGCCAGGTTCTCCAGCGCTTCTTTGTTCACTTTGCGAAAGTACACATCAGCGATATCGGCTTTCCGGGAGATGACTTTACGTTGTGCATCGATCTCTAACTGGCCAAGCTGGCTTATCAACAGCCCTCTATCACCATGCACTTCGTCGGTCGTACCCAGCCGACACAGCTTCTTTCGAAACCAGGCCTTGTTCGCTTTGAGGTGCGCTTCATAGACCGGAACCAGGTGAACCTTGTACTGGCCGGACTTCTCATCTGCACTGGCTCGCACCACGCAAGTCTTGTCGTACTTTCCCAGTGAACCAACAGCAACTGGCTTTGCTAGTTCAGAACCGTCGATCTCGCTCGCCGAGCCCGAATGGAGGAACGAATCGGCGAACTCCGACAGTTCGCCTGTCCAGTCTTCCAAATGCTTTTGATTTATCCTGATGACGCGTTTGATGAACTCGGCGGATTTCAGAAACCTTTCATCCTCGTAGTCGCATTTCTCGAAACTCAATGAGAGCTGGGTATGCCCAAAGGAAAGAGGGGCATCCACGACGAGCAGGGCAGCCTTGTGCTCTCCACCAAGCGATATCTGCCTATTCTCGAAGAATAGGTCCTTTGGGTCCGACATCCCATCCTCCGTTTGCTCGTGATCGAACGATCACCCCTCGATGCTATTTCTACCATACAACAGCAGCGGCCTACGGATGAGCATCCGCAACATGCTTCACTTCGAGACTCCCAAGGAAGGCGGTTTTCGCACGACGTTACGGGGGACGATCGCTCCAATTTGCGGACTCCTCGAACGACTTGACGCTGGCACGACAGTATGGACAGACAACCCCGGCGGGCCCGGACACGTGACCCCACAAAACCTATCAAATAGGACTTTATTGGAGACTTTTTTTGGCATGTTGAATGCATGAAAGACGCGAGATGCGGTGTCACTCGAACTCTTTCATTTGCTCATCCATATTTGGACTTCTCGTCACCACGGGGTCGCTCATCCAGGTGGCGGGTTGCGATGGAGGCTCATCCGGAACATCTAGACGCACCGACGATCCGAGTGACGGTGCGGACAACCCAAACGACGCCACCACCCACGATCGAGTGTGCAAGGAAGATGACGACGGAGTTCTTTCTTGTGTTGTAGACGTCGGCGCCGCAACTTCGAACGCCTTCGCTCCCAACGCGAACAATTCGGATGGAGTCGGAGATCAAGATGGCGCGCTCATTTTGCGAACTCAGACACGGGTCGCTTCGAAGTTCATTTGGATCGCAAACTCCGAGGAAGGCACTGTTTCGAAGTTTGATACGACGACGTACGAAGAACTCGGTCGCTACGTGACCGGTTCCCGCGGCCGCAACAACGATCCGTCGCGGACCTCGGTCAATACACTCGGTGACGTCTACGTTGGCAATCGTGTAGGCAGCTCAGTCGCCCGTATCGCAGCCCAAAGCGATTCATGTCCGGACACCAACAAAGATGGGACGGTGACATCCTCGACTCGCGGAGACGAAGTGCTTGCATGGGGTCAAGATGACTGCGTCTTGTGGCATACCGACCTGCGTAGCTATCCAGGTGCGCCTGGCACAGTAGTTCGCTCGGTATCGGCGCAAGATGTCGAGCGACCGGACGGAACGATCGAGCAATACGTTTGGATCGGTGCCTTCAACGAGCGGCGCTTGTACAAACTCGACGGTCTGACCGGAAGAATCCTTTTTCACGTCGACTTGCCCGTCTATCCGTACGGGTCGGCGATGGATGGTAAGGGCAACCTTTGGATCGCCTCGAAAAACGATCTGCACATCGCCTACATCGATACGGCGAAATGTGAAGCCGGGAACTGTCCTGCAAATCTCGTCGCGCAACCGGACAATGGGTACGGCATTACGGTGGACGCGAAGCAACGTATCTGGCTCGGCGGAACTACGATTAAACGATATGATCCGGCGACCGGTAAAATGGACCAAATACCAATCCGGGGGTGGTCGGAAAGCCCTGCCGGCATAAATATTTTCCACGGGATCGCGGCCGATATGAACGGTTGGATTTGGGCCGCCGGATTCACTTCTGGCGTGGTCCGTATCAACGCGGACAACCCCTCAGAGAACGTCATTGTGCGCGACACGGAAGGGTGGTTCAACAAAGGAATGGCGGTCGACGCGGACGGGAAAATTTGGTCGGTGACACAAGAAAGTCGCGCCGTTGTCATTACACCGGGACCGGGATTGAACGATGCGACCGTGAATCCCGAGGTCGCGAAAACGATCGTCGCGCCGTACACCTATTCCGACATGACTGGCCTTCAATTGCTGTTGGCGATTGGAATCGCACAACGCGTCCCCGAAGGAAGCTACCGGCGTGTGCTTCGTGGCTGCGGGGATGACCCCGAACGCACAACGGAATGGAAAGCACTAAGCTGGAAAGCCGACACCCCGACCGGATCCACCATTACCTTTCGTTTTCGTGTCGCCGACTCCGAGGCCGCGCTTTCGTCCGCGGAGTGGCTGCCTCTAGCGACCGTGCCTACGGACACGTCTCCGGCGTCCATCGACGACATCATTTCATCGATGAACCTCACCGAAACGTCCTACCTGGAACTCGAAATCGGGTTCCGAGCGGCTCGCGGATCGGCGAGCGCCACGCCGAAGGTCGATTCGGTGCGCGTCTCCTACGAATGCCCGCGCACTCTCCGTTAGATCGCCTCTAGCGTAGACAAGCAAAAAGCACGCGGACCGTGGTACGAAAAGCCGCAATCCACAGGAGGACGCGCAATGAGCGAGTACCAGTACTACGAATTCCTCGCGATCGACCGGCCACTCACGGACAAGCAGATGGGCGAGCTACGATCCATCTCGTCGCGGGCGGAGATCACTCGAACCCAATTCTCGAACGAGTACAGCTACGGCGATCTTAAGGCCGACCCGCGCACGCTCCTTCAACGATACTTCGATGTGCACGTGTACGTGGCCAACTGGGGTACGCATCGCCTTGGCCTGCGACTTCCCGCCGACCTCGTCGATCTCGAAGCGCTGAAGCCATACTGCGCGAGCGACCAGACGTCCGTCGAATGCTGCGGGAAACACATCCTCGTTGATATCTGGAGCGAGACCGACGACCACGAAGGCTGGGTCGAAGGCGATGGATGGATGGCGTCCCTCGCCCCGGTGCGCGATGAGATTCTCAGGGGCGATCTCCGGGGATCATATCTCGCGTGGCTCTTGGCGGTGCAAAACAGAGAGCTCGATGCCGAAGACACGGAGCCGCCTGTGCCACCTGGCCTCGGCAAGCTGTCAGTCCCACTGCAAAACCTCGCGCAGTATCTCCGGCTCGACGTGCACCTCATTGCTGCAGCAGCGGAGGGCAGTGCACCCGAACAGATGGAGCCCACGGGCCTCGAAGCGTGGATCGCCGGATTGCCGAGTGAACAGAAGGATGGGCTACTCCTCGACGTCGTCAAGGGCGGCAGTCCCCATGTCGGAATGAAACTCTTACGGCGGTTTCGTTCCGAACTCGGCAACGGCGCTCGGGCAAATGCAGATCCGAGTCGCACAGTCGGCGAGCTCATGGAGCGAGCTGATGCCCGGCGGGAAGCCCACGAAGCGGAACAAGCTCGCCGAGCCGATCGGAAACGGCGCCAGCGTGAGAAAGTCGCGGCAGCTGCTCGCGCCAAGCGCCTCGATGATCTCGCAAGGAAGCAGACCGCCGCCTGGCGAGATGTTGAGGCGCTCGTTTCCTCGAAGAAGCCAAGAGCGTACGACGAGGCTGTTCTCCTACTCAAGGACCTGCACGACCTAGGAGATCGAGACGGCAATACCGAAGCGTTCGCGAAACGTTTCGACTCCTTGCGGGCGCGCCATGAGCGCAAGCAGAGCTTTATCGCGCGACTCGATCGCGCCGGCTTGCAACCGACGCAGGTGGAGCGATGAGAAGGTACAAGTAGAGTAGTCTCCTTCGCAAACGACGAAAATCACGTCATTTCGGAACTGAAAGAGATGACTTTTCGGTGCGCTTCAGTTGGCAGAATGATCGGTCTTCTGACTGGTCGGGATAGTAACTGTGAAACCCGTCGATCACTTCAGCGTTCCAAACGTCCGAGCTCTTCACCAACGCCAAAATAGGAGTCAGATTCTTGAATCCTAGCCCTGTTACACCAACGACCTTGGGGCCATTGTTGGATGTAAGAACCTTGGATTGGATTCCCACTTTGCTCAGCGCCGCAGGCTGGTGTGTCACGTTCGTATTCACGACGAACGAGCCGCCACATCGATAACTCGGAGTCACATTGATGAACATGGCGCCTTCGATTCGGCTGACCCTATGTTCGAGTTCACTACATGGCAAGTTGCGAACGTCAGGGCGGTCTTGTTCGTCATCCGTGCCGAGCATCATCGGATCAAAGGCGCCGATGATGCTCCATCCTAGCGCGCATAGTTTTAGGCCTCTGACGCTCAAGAGCAGCGCCAGACGGCTTTGCGTCGCCTTCGGCTCGTGGCTGACGGATCTCGCGTCTTCCGTCGATGAAGGCTCGGTCGAGGCAACGCAGCCGTACAGCGAACCCAACGATACCAAAACTGCTCCCAAGACGTACCGCTTGGCCGCGTGCTGTTTGCAACGCATTGGCTTCCTCTCTCTTAAGACTGAACGACGTGAGGGTATCAAGTGAACCTGAGACTTGGCGCTGCGGCGGGCTTGGCTATGCACCGCTGAACTGCACGTCTTCGAAGATGAGTGTGGGCGCTCGTGTCGGACCGTAGGGCCAGGGGTCGTTGCCCAGGGCAACGAGCTTCCCGAATAGCTTAAGCAGATTGCCGGTGACGTTCATTTCGCCGACCGGCTTTGTCACTTCGCCTTGTTCGACGAGGTGACCGCGGACGCCGAAGGAGAAGTCGCCTGTTGTGGCGTCGGCGTTGCCTCCAAGCCACGAGCTGACGATGACCCCGCTGCCTGCGTCGTTCACGAGCTGCTCATAGGAGCGATTGCCGATGGGAAGCACCCAGTTCGACCGCGCGCCCGTGGTCGGGGCCATGTCGATCTTCTTCCCGTAGTAGGTGTCTACGTAGATGTTGGTGAGCACGCCCTTGTCGATGATCGGAAGACTCCGCGCGCTGATTCCTTCGTCGTCGAAATGGCGTGATCCGCTACCGCCGCGTAGGAGTGGCTCATCGGTGATCGATAGCTTCTTTGAGACTACGGCTTTGCCCATTGCGTTCTTCCAGAAACTCCGGTCCTGGCTGAAGTGGTACGCAGACGCGGCGCCAAGCAGCTGGGACAACAAACGACCTGCAGCCCGTGCTTCGACGATCATGGTTGCGCGTTTGGTGGGTCCTTTGATGGCGCCGAGTCGTCGCGTAGCTTCCCGGAGGGCCAACTTCCCTAGCGCTTGCCGGTTCGGTACGTGTTCAAAACCCGTTCCGCCGGCGTAGTAGTAACCCTCTGGGCGCTTGCCGCCTTCGCCTCTAAGAGTGACTTCGCCTCCCATCCAAAGAGAGGTTGCGTCGCGCGTTCCCGAAAAGCCGTTGGAGCTCGCTGCGGCCATACGGCTTGCGCTGTCGTAAACACCAACCGTGCTTGAGATGATCTTGTCGCTACCGCGTGTCGCGCGGTATAACTCTCGGCACCAAGCGAGGCGGTCATTGGGTGAGATGCGCGAGACTTTCTCGTCGACGATGCCTAAGTTCACGCGGGGGCGATCCTTGAACAAGGCAGCGTCGGGAATCGTCCGATAGGGGTCCTTTTCGATGTGCCTCGTCAAGGCCACCGCCTGCGCGATGAAGGAGCGAAGGGAGACAGGCCGTAGGTCCGTGGTCTCGTGGGTCGAGTAGCGACCGCTTACGTAGAGGCGGACCGAGAGCTTCTGCGCGGTGCTCTCCTGAACCTTCTCAAGCTTGCCGTCTCGATATTCCGTATCCACCGAGCGCTGTTGTTTCGCGACCGCCCACGCGTCGGCCGCTCCCGCCTTCTTGGACAGCTCCACCGCGTGTTCGGCGCGCTTGAGCAGGGTCGCTTTGTCAGGCATCTTCGCCTCCGACAGTGAGCGCCGAGACAAGAACTGTCGGGATGCCTTGGGAAACCGGGACGCTTTGGCCGTTTTTTCCGCAAGTCCAGCCGCCAGTGTCGAGGTGACCATCGGCCGCTGCCATCGTGATCTTGCGCAAGGTCTCGGGTCCGTTGCCGATGATGTTGATGTCTTTGATCGGCTCCGTCACTTTGCCATCTTCGATTCGGTAGCCGTTCTTGATGTAGAAGGTGTAGTCGCCGGCGCCGATCTGCACCTGACCATTCAGAAAGGTCTCCGCAAGGATTCCGTTTTTCGCGCCCGCAATGATCTCCTCCCGACTGTGCGGCCCGTCCTCCATGAAGGTGCAGCGCATGCGCGGCATCGGCGAATGCCGAAAGGATTGACGGCGCCCTGAGCCAGTCGGGTTTGCCCGGTACTGCTTGGCGCTAATCTCATCGTGCATGTACGTGCGGAGATATCCCTTGTCGACGAGTACCGTCCGCTGCGCCGGATTGCCTTCGTCATCGATGTTGATGGCGCCACGTTCGTATTCCAGCGTTCCATCATCGACGATGGTGACGAACTCTTCGGCGACCTTCTTGCCCATCATCTCCGAATAGATGCTCACGCCTTTGCGGTTGAAGTCGGCTTCCATGCCGTGGCCGATCGCTTCGTGCAGTAAGATGCCGCTGGGTCCTGCCGCCAAGACTACCGGCATCTCTCCGGCAGGTGGACGACCTGCCTCGAAGAGAATCATCGTGCGGTCCACGGCCTGCTTGGTCACGAGCTCGAGTTGCGCTTCGGTAAAGAACTCAAGACCTCGGCGGCCCGCAATGTTGGCGCTGTTCGACTGAGTTTTGCCTCCCTTTTCCGCCGTTACGGTCACGTACATGCGAGCCATCGGACGTTCGTCGTACACAACCGTGCCGTTCAAGGTCGCGATCATCACGCGCGATTCACCATCCGACCAACGAATCTCTACTTTCTTGACCGCGGGATCTCGACGATGCGCGAGTTCAGCGGCTCGTCGAATGATCGGCAGCTTCTTGTCGATGCCGACATCGCGCCACGGAACCTTGGTGGAGTAGAATCCTTTTCTCAATCCCGTGTGGCGGATCTGCTGCGGCCCCACCGCAGCCTTACCGCGTGCAATTAGGGCAGCGGTCTGCGCTGCATCGCGCATCGCCTTTTCGGTGAGCTCCTCCGTGTAGGCGTAGCCCGTTTGGTCACCCACCACACAACGAAGGCCGACTCCCAGGTCGATGGATGTGCTCGCTTGCGACACGATGCCGTCTTGGTAGACAAGAGAGCTCGACAGGCTGTGCTGAAAGTAGAGGTCTGCCTGGTCCGCGCCGCGGGAACTCAGCGCCGCGAGGGTTCGCCGAATGATTCCGTCATCGATGCCGAAGACGTCTGCGAAGGGGTTGTGCCCCGCGTTCGACTCGCTGGGCATCGTACCCCCGGCGGCCGACCTCGAAGCACCGCAAGCCTCCAGAAACGTTGGCATACTAAGAGCGGCCGTGGTGGCGGTGGCGTCTCGGATGAACTTTCGTCGCGTGATGTCTGCGGACATGTGACTGCTCCTCCTATCTATTCACCGAAGGTCTATTCACCGAAGGCCTATCCACGGGAAGGCTAGCCCAAGCTTGCCTCGCGAGGGAGGGGGCACGGTCTTCCTGTCCCCTCCCTCGATGTCTGTGGTCGCCTTAGTTGTGGCCCAGGACGACCCCGTCAGGAGGAGCGCCGACGTGAGCGATGGATGCCGGCGTACCAGGCAGCGTGACCGTGCCGGCAATTTCCCAGCTCTCCGCATCGATGACGACCAGTTCCGTCGAGCCCGGAGTCGCGACCGAGATTCGTCCGCCACCCACCGTCAACAGAAAGCGATCTGCCGCCGTCGCGACATCCATGGCGTCTCCCTCGGGGGCGAGCGTCGTCGGCGTGAGGCGATAGAGCTTTCCGTTGGAGCCCATGACCACCACGCGGGTGTCGGTTCCATCGCTGAGGAAAGCGAATCCGGCGCCATTGGCGGCATCAGGCAGAAGCTGCACGTTCATGGTTTTCGCGGACGGGTCGACCACACCAAGTGCTGGTCCAAAATCGGTGACGAATACGCTTGCATCGGGGTGTGCCAGAACAGTGTAGGCTCTGGCCAGCGATCCGGCCGGAGGAGCAATCATCTCGCCGGAAAAATCGCTTTCCCCGTAGGTCAAGAGCAACACCCCTTCGTCGCAGCCAAAGGCCACGTGGTCGCCGTGCACCGCTTCGCCGTGCAGTTTGGTGCACCCGTCGAAGCTCTGCGTTTCGTCGTTGGGATTGTCGAGCGTACGGATGCTGACGCCCGTGGGGATGCCTCCGAGCCAGCCCTCTTGCTGCTCTTCGTCGGTGGCCATGCGCGAGCTCCGGGTGATGATCACGTGTCCGTGGGTTGGCAGCGCGACACCGTGATGGGGCGGTGTGGAGAACACCCAGGTCGGCTCCGTTATGATCCCGGTGATGAGCGACGACTCGGGCAGGAGTCCGGCCTTGGCCTCGCCATCGAAGTAGAATGCGAATATTCCGTCGTGGTGGACTACATGGGTGGGTTGAGGTCCGGGAAACGCGCGATCCAAAAGCTTTGGCGCGTCGGTATCAAGATGGAAATGGTCGTCGTGCGGCTCGTAAACGATGCCGCCATCGATCACTTCGAAGCCTCCGTCATCAAAGTAGTGCGATAGCCAAACAAATCTGCCGCTCGGGTCGTTGGTGAGGAAGGAGCTGGCGTAGGCGACATCAATGGTCTCGATGACCGTGCGCTCGTCAAGATCGACGACGTAGACCTTCGCCTCCTCGGCATCGCTCACCAGCAAGCGGCCGCTCGGCAGGACGACGGGCGACTCTGAAGGTGTTTCCTCATTGGCGTTTGTGGTGTCGGGGTTGTCGGTGCCAGGATTGTCGGTGCCGGGCAGGACTGGATCGCTGGTTTGCGAGCGATCCCCTTCCATTGGGGTTGCCTGGGTGGGGCCGTCGTTCGAGCAACCTGCGACGGTTGCGAATGCTGCGCTGGCCACCAAAGCAATGAGCCATGGTTGTCTTCCGTTTTGCGAAAAATACAGAAGTCGTCGCGATTGTTTGAGTTGTTGGTGACGGGTCATCAGAGTCCTCCCTCGTGAGTAAGCTATCGGCGCCCGAAACGTATCTCGCGAGCCGCAAGGGCCGGGCTAATGCAAGCAACTCTCATTTGCAAGTTGCTTGCAAATGAGAGTTTTGCCGCGGATCTCACTGATGGCTGCGCCTACTCCTAAGCCCGCCGTGGGGTTGATGGCTTTGATATCTGAAGGACTAGGTGGGTGGTGTCGAAAGCCGATTGGAAACAAAATGGTCATATGCAAAAAGGATAAAGTAGCTTTTACATATCGCTTATGCCGATATACCATCGAGCGATGGAATGGTTGAACTTTCGGCACCTCTACGCGTTTTGGTCGGTATGTCGACACGGCGGCTTTCAAAAGGCGGCGAAACGGGTGCACGTATCCCAATCCACCATCAGCGAGCAGGTCGCTCAGCTCGAAGACTACCTTGAGGAGACGCTGATCGAGCGAAATACCCGTTCCCTCGTGGTGACCGATCGTGGCACTGCGCTCTGGCGCTACGCCGATGAGATCTTCGCGAAGAGCGCCACGATCAACCATCTCTTTCGGGACAAACAAGACACGACGACGCCAGCATCGATCCGCATTGGCATGGTCGGTGGGATTTCGCGGAACTTCGTGACGGGTCTGGTCCTTCGGAGCCTCATCGAAGAGCGAGGCACGCGGATCAGCCTGGTGGATGGCTCCTTCGACGAGCTCAATGCACTGCTCAAGTCGTTCGAGATCGACCTCATTTTCAGCCTCGAAAAGCCTCGCAGCAAAGATTTGCTGACCGTAGCGTATCGCAAGGTCGAAACTAGTTCACTCTGCGCCGCCGGAAAGCCGGAGCTCGTGCGTCGCATCAGGCGTCAGCGAACAAAGCCGCTCCCCGTTGAGCTGTTCATGTTCCGACATTCTTTCGATCGTGAATCCTTTGAGCGAACGCTCGCTGGCCGCTTCAATCTCGAAGTCGATGTACCGATTGCGACTGATGATATCTCACTGCTCCGCTTCCTTGCGAACACGGGTCGTGGTCTTGCGGTCGTGCCGGAGATCGGTGTGCAGGAGGACCTTACCGCGGGACATCTCTCGAGCATCAGGCTCGTCGATGCACCTGAGGTTGAGTTCTTCGCGGTCTACCTCAGCAACGGGTACCAACGGGAATTGATCGACGATTTCCTGACCTAGCGCACGGCTCTATATATCGAAAAATACGATTGCAGATTGCGAACTAATCTTATCGAACGAACTCCACGTTCGCGCTAAATTGTTCTCCACGTGCCGCCGAAAGAACGGCTTGTATCGAACGGAGTGCACATGATCGACCCAGTGATTCTTTTCTTTGGCTTTGGCGTTCTTGCAGGTCTCATCAAGGCGGATGTGGCCCTTCCGCGCTCGGTGGTCGAACTGCTTACCTTCCTGCTTCTTTTTACCATCGGACTGAAGGGGGGGATGGAGTTCACCGAGGTCCCGTTCTTGACGCTCTTGCCGAAGCTCCTTTTAGTCGGTTGCCTCGGCATCGTGATTCCCCTCGTGGCATTCCCCGTGATTCAGCATTGGGGGCGGCTGAACCGTCCCGACGCCGCCGCGCTCGCCGCGCACTACGGGTCTGTCAGCGTCGGGACCTTCGCCGTATGCGTCGCGTTTCTCCAACGGAGCGGCATCACGTTCGAACCTTTTGTGGTGATCTTCGTCGTTGTCCTCGAGATTCCGGCGATCATCATCGGCCTCATGATCGCTCGTGGGCGCTCGGCGCGCGGCGAAATAGGTAAGGCGGTTCGTGAGATCGCGCGAAGCCGCGCCATCGCTGTGCTCATCGGTGGTCTCCTCATTGGCGGTCTCGCCGGCAGCGAGCGCCTGGAGCCCTATAGTTCTTTCTTTCTCGATCTTTTCTCGGGCGTCCTCGCGCTCTTTCTCCTCGACATGGGTTTGACGGTGAGTCGTCAGCTGAGTCTTGTGCGGCACCACGGCCTTTTCCTTGCTGGGTTTGGCGTTCTGATGCCGCTGGTGGGCGGGGCATTCGCAATGGGGCTCGGCTTCCTGCTCGAACTATCGGTCGGTGGCATTGTGGTGCTGACGACGCTCGGGGCGAGCGCCTCCTATATCGCAGTGCCCGCGGCGATGCGTGCGTCGCTTCCCGAAGCGAACCTTGGGCTCTCCGTGGGAAGCTCCCTCGGCGTGACCTTCCCCTTCAACGTGGTCCTTGGAATTCCGCTCTTCTTCAACCTTGCGATCTATTTCGCGCGCTAGAGCAGTGGCCTTTTGCCCTGATCTTGGCTTACCTCCCCTGCTCGGCCCGACGAAGCACTAGCGTGCGTCATCGGGCCTGTGCTGCCGGGGCGCTCAAGCTCAGACCAAAATTCCACTGCTCTATGGGATGCAACTTGTGCCGCAATCAACCCAGCTGATCACTGCTTTATCTACTCTAGAGTCCAATGAAGGGCTTCTGATCGAGTGACTCATCGTGCGCGCCATACCGTGGCCAGCCATGGTTGCTCGTCTCGCGGTAGGCCGGGCGGTCGGTAGTAGTGCTCGATGAGCTCGAAGCCCGCCGCGGTGACGAAGCGGCTCCAGGTTTCCAACGTGAGATAGGCGCCGTAGCGCAGACCCTGCTGGCGCTCGATATCGGGTCCGCGAGGGTTGCTGCAAAAGAGTACGCCTCCTGTCACTAGAGTTCGGCGAAGGTCGTTGAGCACCCGGCCGAGCTCTTGCGTTGGCACATGAAAAAGAACCGCATTCGCGAAGATGCCGTCGAACCGTTCGGCGGGCAGTTTGAGGGCTAAGAAGTCTTGCTGCCAGACCTCGCAGCCGTTTGCCGTCTGAGCCATCTTTACGAACGCGGCTGCGCCGTCGAGTCCCACTGGCGCGTGGCCCTGCGCGATGAACGTGGCGAGGTCGCGGCCCGGTCCACAGCCGAGATCAAGAATTCGCTGCGGGGCAGACCCCGGCAAGTGGCGGAGCAATGCATTCACGTTTTGCGAAACGTCGTGGTCTTTGGTCCCTTCCCGGAAATCTTCGGCGAGCTCTTCGTAATGCGACAGGGTTGAGCGACCAAGGGTCGACAGCTCCTTAGGCGTAAGGCGAACGAGTGGGCGAGGCGGTTCCATCGGTCGTCCAGGAAGGCTAGGGGCGTTGTTCTCAGAGCTTGGTGGGATTGGGGGCGTCACCGTATGTCTCGACCGGGTCGAAAGTCTTGGCCTTCTCCTCGAACGTAAGCTTGACCGGGCCGTCAGCTTTGCCGAGAGGAACGGAGCGGTAGAAGCATGAGCGATAACCTACGTGGCAGCTCGCATCTCCCACCACCTCCACTTGGAGCCACAACGCATCTTGGTCGTCGTCGACTCGGAGTTCGACCACTTTCTGCACGAGGCCACTCGTGGCGCCTTTCCGCCACAAGACTTGGCGGCTGCGGCTGTAGTAATGAGCCTCCCCGCTCTCGATGGTCTTCGCCAGCGCCTCCCGGTTCATGTAGCCGAGCATAAGCACCATGCCGTCTCGAGTGGCGGAAGTCACCACCGGAATGAGCCCGTCGGCATTAAACTTCGGGGCCAGCTCGTTTCCCTCTTCAACCTGCTCGACGGAACGCCGAGCGGCGAACAGCGGGTTGTCGTCAGCCATGCAGTACTCCTCCGCTCGTGGGTGCTTCCTCTTGGTAGCGTCCCGGAAGCCTAGCGTATGTGGACCACATGCAAGCAAATTGCAAAAGCAAAAATTTTACGGTCG
This sequence comes from Myxococcota bacterium, assembly GCA_028284955.1. Taxonomy (GTDB): domain Bacteria; phylum Myxococcota_A; class Polyangia; order Polyangiales; family Houyiibacteriaceae; genus JANQQS01. The sequence continues at coordinate 34,392 of JANQQS010000206.1, forward strand.
GGTTGGGTACGTCTACGCGGGATGGACACGGCGAACGCCGGCTCCTCGGAACGCCTCGTTGAGTGAGCGTTCCGGGTGGAGTAGTGTGGCGTGGTTTGGAAAACCTAGCGCAGGCTGTTTTTACGAAGGCCTCAGAACGACGGAGCCAGCACTATGACGCAACGTCAGACCACCCGCGGCGTCGAATGGATCGGCGGCACCACCGCGATGCCGTCTTACGTGATTGAACAGGGCGAGCCTTTTCGGCCGGAGGCGCTGTTCTGGATGGGGGCCAATGGCGCGATTCTGGGTTCTGCTATGGCCAAGCCGGGCGAGCTCTTGCCCATGGCGAGCGAGAGCCTGCAAAATACAATCGATCGACCAGTATACGGCAGGCCGCACAGCCCGGCGCGGGTGCGGGTAGCGTCGGCCGAACTCGCCGATGCGCTGCGAGCCGGGCATCCAGGTCTCGACGTCGTATGCGCGCCCACCCCCGAGCTGGATTCGATGCTTGCGCAGATGCTGGAGGATATGGCGAAGGATGGCGCGACCAAGCAGTCGTACTTGTCGCAGGAGATCACGCCGGAGGCCATGGCCGCGTTCTTCCGCGCCGCCGCGGCGCTGTTCCGCGCCAAACCCTGGAAATTGGTGCCGGCCGACCAGAGCCTTTTCTCGGTCACTATCGAGCAGCTCGGCGCGCGCGATGTCGCGATGTCGGTGATCGGCCAAATGGAGCAGAGCTTCGGGCTCCTCCTGTTCTCCGATCTCGATGACTTTGAAGCCTACCTCGACGCGGCCACCGTGACCGATCGGCGCGAAGAGTGCATCGTGCCGTCCCATTTCTCTATCAACTTCAAGCGCGGGGCCGAGCTTGCTCCCGAGCTGCGCAAGGAGATCTCCGAGCACCGATGGGAAGTGGCCGGCGCGGACGCCTATCCTTGGCTGGTGGCGATCGGTGGGGAGCTCATCACCCGGCCGCCCACTAGCAAGGAAGTCACCATGGCCGAGGCAATCGCGTTGGCGCTTACCAGCGTGATGGCGGAAAAGAAGGCGCTGCGGGAAGCGTGGGATGGCGGCGAGCCCTTTGTCCGGACTCTGTCGGTGTCGACTCATGCCGGTGAACTCGAAGTCACCCTGCGGGCGCCCTATATGCGTGCGCCAGTGGAGTTCGACCCGTCGCATGACGTTCTCGCTGACTTAGCCGCGCTTTCACAGGATGACGAAATCGACTACGACGCACGCGAAGCGCTCGAAGATGAGCTGGTGCGGCGATTCGCGGCTTCGCCCGAGGGGAAGCGCCTCGATGAGATCTACGCCTGCCGCTTCGTGATGAATCTCGGCGCCGACTACCTCGGCCACACCATCTCCACCCTCGGGTCCACAGATCTACGGGAGGTGCTCTTCGAGCTCATCCCGCGCAAGATCAGCATCCAGGCCTCTGACGCACGCTGGATCGTCGAGGAGATGCGCGCTTTCTACGGCTTCTTGAAGCGCGAGTTTGGGCTGAAGCAGGCAGACTCCTGCTTGCGCGTGCTGGACCGAAATGCAGCGAAGATGCTCGAGGCGGGGCTCTCGGACAGCCGCCACTTCGGCATGGCTAAGTCGCTGGTCATGGCTGGGGCCGATGCCGGCTTCGACATGCAGACCCAGGAGGGCCTCGACGCCTGGATGCAGTCCATCCAGGGCATGCCACTCCCGCCGTCGGTCTCCTTGCCGAGCCTCCCCCAGCCATCGTTCAAGAAAGCAACCAAAGCTGAGAAAAATAAGCGCAAGGCCGCCCGTACAGCACGGAAGAAGAACCGGTAGAATGTCCGATGCTTGACTGCAAGGTCACATCGCTCGGCAGCGAGTGTCGCATCGGTGCTGAGCAATGCGGTGCGGCGTTTTAGTCTATTCGCTCCGCGAGTTCGTTGATCTGCGCGGAGTTGAGAATATCGCCGTTCATCCTGTCGCGAGCCGCTACGATCATCGCTTGGCCGATTTCGGCATTTGACGTGGCGCCGCCGAGCCGCCGGAGGAGCGGGGAGAGCGCGGTTCCGATGACGTACCCCACGCGGTACAACGTGCCCCGCAGCTTCGCACCGTGCCGGTCTCTTATGTACGCTGGGCGAAAGACGACCACGCTCGCGAGTCCGAGCGTTTGCAAGTCTTCTTCTGTCCGCTTCTTGACGCGCGCCCACATTGCCCCACCGTCGGCGCCTGAACCAGACAGAAAGCAAAAGCTCGACGCCGGGCTGTGTTCGACAAGCGTGTTCGCAGCTTCGATGGCATAGGTGTGCGTGATTCGCGTGTACGTTGCCTCGTCCATCCCCGCGGAGGAGATGCCCAGGCACCAAAAGCATGCGTCGACGTCACGGAAGCATGCGGCAACAGGCGACAGGTCGCCCATGTCGTCCACGATGACTTCGGAAAGCTTCGCGTGTTCGATGCCGCATGGTGAACGGCCGACGACGGTGACGCGCGTGATCTGGGGCGATGCAAGTGCTTCCGCCAACACGCCTGTGCCGACAAATCCCGTCGCCCCTGTGATGAGTGCATGCATAGTGAATCAGTCTGCGGTGGCGCCTGCCGTCATCTAACTGGCCTGCGTGTTGGTTGAAGAAGGAATCCATGTTCGCAACGGCACGAGACACATCCTTGTCTATATCGTAAAGGCTACCAAAACTCATCCCAGCTCAGCCGGGAGTTCCGCCGAAAGTTTGGTGTGTCCCCCGCGCGAATGGGCGCGGTCGATGCGGTAGCGGATGAACTAGCGACCATGCACCGTTGTCTGGCTCGTGACTTTTTCGGAATAGACCTGGAACACGGTCGTTCTGATCCATAGACGGGTCGGGTGCTCCCGACTTTCCTGCACCGCAACCCTACACCGCAATCATGGAGGTGAGAGATGATTGAGGACGACCGATTTTCCTCGCTCAGAGGGACATGTCGCCAACTGCTGATACCTGACGATTACGAACATGACGTCGACGAGGAGCTGGAGTACAGCTTCGAAGACGCAGACGAAGAGACTTTGGTTGACGAGCTCTATGACGGCGGCTCAGGTCCGACCCCGCAACCGCTGGCTCGCTTAGGAGATGTGATCTCTGTCTGAGCCGTCGACGCGTTGGCATGAGAAAAGCCCGGCGAGTCTGGCACACACGTCATCTGCGTTGAGCTTTTCCCTAATCTTTCTTCAGTCCGATCGCTACGTCGGTGAGGTGCTGCTTGAACACGTGCAGTTTGAGCGAGGGATGCTCGGTGGCGGCTTGGATCATGTACACGGGTTCGAATGGAGGGAGCTCGACGTTCGGAAATAACCGGACGAGGTCGCCACGCTGAATGTAACGTCGTGCCGCGAATCGCGATACGTAGCCTACGCCGAGGCCCGCGAGGACCAGATCGAGAAGCGCGTTTCCGTCGTTGACTCGGCACGCGGGATTGACCTGAACGGTTCGAAGGTTGCCTTCTTCGATGTACGCCCAGGTGGTGATGTCGAACGGAGGTGATTGGTATCCGACGGTGGGGAGCTCGCCGAGCCGGGAAGGGTGCTCGAGCATCTCGATTTGTTCGAGTAGCGAGGGGGCTGCGACGATGCAGACCTCGTTGTCGACGAGCTTCGATGCGGTCAAGCTTCCTTCTGCGTGGAGACCAATCCGCACGGCTACATCGTACCCGTCCCGGCTAAAGTGGAGAGGGCCGTCGTCGAGGACGAGCTGGACGCGGGATTGTGGGAACTCGCGCAGGTACCGAGCGATTGCGGGCTGAACCAAGTGCTTGCCCACATGAACGAGGCTGTTCACGCGTAGCTCCCCGACGACTTCGCCTCGCAGTTCATCCAAGCGTTCGTGGAGCTCTGCGATCGACGCGTCTACACGTCGGCTGTGGTCGAGCACCACGCTTCCCGCCTCGGTCAGGCTCATGCTTCGGGAAGTGCGATGGAGGAGCAGAACTCCAAGCTCGCGTTCGAGCGACTTGATGTGCTTGCTGACGGTCGAATGACTGAGACCTCGGCGCGCAGCGGCGTGAGAGAACCCGCCCGCATCGATGACGTGTTTAAACAGCAGCAGCTTTCCGAGATCGTCCATGTCCAAGGTCGTCCATTCCAAAAGTTGTTCGAGACAATCTGTTCATTCTAGCAACAGATGTCATTCCAATTTATCTATTTCGGCAACAAATAGCGATCACTACATTGAACGCGACGTTCACATCGGAGGACCGAACATGACCCATCGAATCAACCTTCAAAACACTGCAGACTCGGCTGACATCGCGCGCATTCCAGTTCGCTTCTCGAGTGGCGACGCGGAACTTGAGGGGCTTCTTTTCACCCCTGCGAGAGTGGAGCGAAACCTTCCCGCGGTCGTCGTCACCGGGGCCTGGACGACCGTCAAAGAGCAGATGGCCGGTACATATGCTCGAGAGCTCGCGGCGCGCGGTTTCGCTGCGCTCGTCTTCGATTTTTCCGGGTGGGGCCGGTCTGGCGGAACGCCTCGGTTTCGTGAGGACCCTGCCGCGAAGACCGCCGACATTCACGCCGCGCTTGCCTTCCTCGCGAATCGGCCCCAAGTCGATCCGCAGCGAATTTCCGGTCTCGGCATTTGCGCTTCGTCCGGCTACATGGCGGCCGTCGCCGCGGGCAACCCAAAGATGACGAAGCTCGCTCTTGTCGCTCCTTGGCTTCACGACCCCAAGATGGCGGAAGAGATCTACGGCGGTCCCGACAGCGCGAAGAAGCTCATCGAGCTGGGAAGGAGCGCGGAGCTCAAAGACGAGGAGCAGGTCATCGGGGCGGCAAGCTCGACCGACGAGAGTTCGCTGATGTTCCAGGCCCCGTACTACACCGAGCCTGACCGAGGGCTCATCCGCGAGTACGACAACAAGTTCAACGTTTCATCCTGGGAGCCGTGGCTTACCTACGATGCGCAAGCTGCGGCCGACCATCTTTCCGTGCCCACGCTCATCGTTTGCTCCGAAGCCGCCGCGCTCCCCGCGGGAGCCCACGCGTTCACAAAGCGCGCCACGGCGCCGACGACAGAGCGGTGGCTCGACGATGTGACCCAGTTCGATTTCTACGACCGCGCAGACGTCGTTCGCGACGCGGTGGACGCCGTCGTGGCCCATCTCGAAGGAGAGGCTCGATGAGCAAGGTCGCTATGGTCGCGGTGCGAACGTTCGGTCCGTTCGGGAGGTGGACATGAACCAGGAAGTGCAAATCGCCAACATCGTGGGTCGGTTCTTCGACGCCGTGGATGGCCGAAACTGGGACCAGGCGACATCGATGATGTCCGACCCGATACACATCGACTACTCGAGCTTCGGCGCGGGCGACCCGACCGACTCGCGACCGATCGATGTTGTTCATGGCTGGCAAAGCATCCTGCCTGGTTTCGACCACACGCACCACCAGCTAGGGAATATGCGGTTCGACGTGAATGGTGATCGCGCGTTCGTCGAGGCCTACGTCACCGCCACGCACGTGATCGGAGCGGAGATATGGACCGTTGTCGGCAGCTACGAGATCGGTTTGTCTCGCACAAAGGACTGGCTCATCTCTTCGCTCCGTTTCCTTTTCAAGTACCAAACTGGCGCGACCGCGTTGCCTGAAGAGGCAAGCCGTCGAGCAAAAACGTGAGGTCGCCATGGAGCGTGCTTACTCGCGTGTCGTTCGTCGACGTCTATTGAGCGAAGACCTTGGCGACACTTGGGTGCAGTGCGCTCAACGCTTCGGGTGGGGATAGAATCAGACTTCTCCATTCGTTGAGCGTTTTTTTGGTTAGGTCCTCTGGCCAACCGCCCCAAGACACACTGCGACGAAAATCTGCTCCGCTTTGGAAATGAAATTCTCTCCGAATGAGGTCGAGCCCGTAGATGCTCCATCGTTCGTGAAAATCACGCATTTCTTTCTCAAGATCTTTGTTCTTAACTTTGATTTCCGAGATTCGAAAATAAAAATCAATAACGGAAAGAAACGCAATCACAAGACGTTTGGAACGCACGTCCATCGACGGATCCGAGAACCACAGGCCCGACGATAGCTTCTGAATGGGCGAACTATCGGCCACAAAATGAGCCACCGACATATGGAGCAAACGAAGCAATGCGATATTCTTCACCAGCAAAGCTGTTGTGATCTTATTATTTGTTGGGGGGTACCATTGGTTGACGGCGGTTTGTGCTGCTCCGATTAGTTCCGAAAAGCCTTTCCGGGTGATTGTTTTTGATACGGTGTTCCGACCTCTTTGGATTCGGCCGCTGTGGAATCGATGGAACGCACTTGATGGGAAGAAACCTATGATCTCATCTACGTGCTGTGTCTCGAAGTAACTTTCCACTCCCTCGATTAGCTTATCGTCAACATGATTCTCAATTAGATTGCCATCAACATCTCGGATCCTTTGTTTTGAAAGCTGGATGGGTATCGGAAGAAGATAAATCTTGTCTAGACACCGTTGGAGACCTCTTTTTCTCGATAATTTCTTCACTGGAATGGGAAATAGCCACCACTTTTTGATCAAATTGATGATGCTGTCCTTTTTTGCATAACCGACACGATGCGCGAAGTTTAGGCTCGAGTCTCCGAGAGAAAGCATCGCATGCAAGACGTCGATTCCGCGGGGAGAATCGCAGTGGTAGGGAAACGGTTCAAGCAACGGGACAACGTCTGCACAGCCGACGGCGCCCCCGGACTGTTTTTCGTATGCTCCCGCGGAGTCGTGTCCTCCCACGGCCGGTGAGCACGCCGCCGCAGAGGTTATCGCGGCCGGCAGAACGTGCCGCCCCAGTCGTCCAAGCATCAACCGCGGCGACAGCATAGACGATGGTCTTCTACCGTCGTCGTGACGAGCACGCAACCGGTCATGGTGGACAATCTCATCATGCGCGAACGACTTCAAACGCGCTACGTGGATCCACTATCCGTCGATAGGCGCATCGACTCTGGTGTCACGCCCGTCCATTCGCGAAAGGCGCGAAAGAACGAGCTGGGCTCGTCGAAGCCGATTAGGAAAGAGATTTCCTTGTATCCGAGGTCTGTCTTGGTCAAATAGTGCCGCGCGAGCTTCTCGCGGGTTGCACATACGATCTGCTTGAATGAGATGCCTTCTGGTTTCAGGCGGCGTTGCAAGGTTCGCGGGCTCAGTCCGAGTCGACGGGCAACGACGTCGACCGATGCCTCTCCGCTGGGAAGGCTCTCGAACAGAACCGATTGAACACGTTCGTGTAGCGGCATGGCGCGATCGATTCTGGAGAGGCTCCGTTTCAATTCGGGTTCGAAGGTCGTCCACAACGATTCGTTGGCGGTGATGAAGGGCGTCGTAGCGTCGGTCATGCGGAACGTAACGCCGCAGTTGTCGCCGTGGATGGGGGCGACACCAAAAAATGCCTGATACTTCGCCGCGGGTTCGAGCGGGTAGGGGCACTCGACGCGCAGCGGCTCGATGCGCTGCCGGGTTCCGATGCGTACGATTTGGGTGTGCATGGCTAGCTCTTTCGCGGCAAGGCTCGGAGGCATCTCGTCATCGACATCGTCCCACCGCTCTCCGATGAAGAACCCGTCGTGGCGCTCTTCGGCGGTGACCGTCACCGGCGCGAGCAGCCGCTTGTAGTGCGCGATCCGACCTGCGGCCACCACGAAGTTGGGGCTGCATAGCGCGGCGAACACCATGGGATGGAACGCTTCGGTCGACATCGCTTCGGCCAGTTTGACCGGGAGCATCGGGTCGCCTTCTTCGTGGACGAACGCCTGCCAGAGCCGGAAGAATTCTCTCGCCGTCAGTTTCGCCCCCTCTTGGGAGAACAGGTCGTCTGGCTGCTCGGCGCGGCGCAATACAGCCCGCCAATCGACGCCGAGGTCGGTCATAATCAACCGCCATCCGCGGTCGACGGGCACGGCTTTGCGATCGGTCATGTGCCCATTGTTGGTCACGATCAGCCCAGTGTCATTCGCGTGACGCGCCAATCCACCGGCGGCTCACGACAACACGTCGCTTTGCGATAGCGCTTTGTCGTCGGCTGCGAATGACCGAGGCATCGCGACGGTGCATGTTGTTCTCATCGCAGGCGACCAACGAGGTCAGAGGAAACAAGCATGAAGACTCCACTCATCGCAGGTTGCTCGAGTAGTTTTGGCAAGCTTAGCGCGAAGACCTTCGCCAATAAGACTGGGATTTCTCCGATCTTTCCGTTCTGATCTTTCCGCGATCGTAGGTCCGCAAGAGAAAGGCGCCTGCGAAAGATCAGAACACGCGTTCCGTTCCCATTGGCTTGTTTATTGCTGCCGATAGACATCATGGCAGGATGCGCGAGGTCAAGAAGCCACAACCTTCGACGATCAAGGTCGAATTATTGCAGGTTTCAGAGTGAAGAGTTGCGACGCTGGAAAATTTCTAAGCGTCGTGTGAGTTTCGTGGGGTGGTCGGTCATCACCGTGGTCGCGGTGGGGTGTTCGGGCGGATCGGTGGCCGACAGCGCGTCGGACACCTCAACCGCGAGTGAGAAATCAGATCCGCCGGTTGCGTCTTTTGCGGATTGTCGAGAAAGTGAACTGCCCAAGATCGACCCCGAGCTCGGGACACTGGCTTCCGAGTTTCGCGACAACTATGCGGCGTACGACCTTGGTACGCCGCCGCTTCCCGAAGGCGAAACGTCCGAAACCTTCTTTGACCCGCTGGGCGGGATCATCATTCCGCGGGACGATCGAAACCGACTGATATTCGTCGCTCGCTCCGAGTCTCGTAGTGCCGCCCTCTACTCAGTGGAGATTACGCGGGACGAATGTGATCATATTTCGGGGTTTGTCGGGAAGTCGGTTCATCTCGTAGATGTTTCTCGAGCGGCAGTCGGCTTGGCCTTCGCCGATGATGGGACGCTCTTCGTGTCCCAGTTTCAGCTGGCTGGGATCGCCCAGCTTGCGCCTGACTTTTCGATTATTCGTGAGACCAGTCTCGACACCATGGGCGTCGATGGGCCCGGCGGCCTTTCCAAAGTGCCCGCAGGTTTTGCGAACGAAGGCGCGTTTCGAATCGTCGGGTATCCGAGCGGACGTTGGTATGAGCTCGACATGACGAAAACGGAGGCAGGCTACAATCCAACCGGGGTGCACGCGGTGGTCACGCTCGACCATGGCCCGGGAGGCATTGCCTATGTGCCACCCAACTCCCCAGCGTTTGGCGACAAGCGCTATGCCCTGCTCACGGAGTGGTTTCAGGGCCGGTTCCAGGTCGAAGGGAACTTCGACCCAGCCGTACAACGAGTTGCCGTCTACGAAGTGGACGAACGAGGAAACCCCATCGGGGAAACACGGAGGGATTTCTTTGAGAAGTTTGATCGACCATGGGCGGGCTACTTCGACGAATTTTCCGGAGACTTCCTTTTTCTGAGTTGGAACCGGTCGCCGGACCGCGTGGTCGCGGTTCGCGGTTTCAAGCCGCTTCTTTAGCGCTGGATCAAGCCAAGTTAGGGTGTAGGGCAGGTCTGATCGCTAGCTGCCGGAGGAAGTGCCGTTAGTTTTTCGAGCATGAGACTGTCGTAGTTGCACACGGGCACTCCCCAGACGCTTTCGGTATACGGATTGACGAGAAAATATCCGTTGTTCGGGTTGATGTGCAGATGATTGGCGTTGGCTTGAGCCGGGGATCCAGCCCAGACTAGTTCGTAGCGGTCCGCGTGGTCTGTGAAAGCCTGCGGGTTCGTTACCGCTTCAGGTTTGACTCGAACCACAAATTTAGATTCGCGATAGGTTCCCACGCCGCCGTAGACATGGTTCTCGCATTGATATTTCGGCACAAAACTGAGTTGAGTGAATTCGATTTCTCGAAATTGTCCGGATTGGTCATTGAGAACCTTCGGGGCGATTCGGGAATGCTGGTCCGCGGGAATACCTTCCTTGGGCTGTAGGATGCCAGCGTTCCAGACATAGTCCATCTTGAGCCCGAGATTGCTCTCTGGCTGAGAGCCCAGAGGCGCAAGATGGATCGTGGCGCTGCGTTTGAATACCGCGTTTTCTGGCGAGACCTTGCTGTACCTTTTGTCGTTGCATACCGCGAAGACGCCCTCGCTCCTTGATGGCTCGGCACCTTTGACGCGAAGCTCGTCCACCAGGTCCTCCAGTTCGAGACGGGGAGCTGCTTTCTCATCGAAAGACTCCTCGTTGCTCATCGCCGCACTGCAACCGAATAAACCTGAACCCCCAGCTACCAAACACGAAACCCACAGCATTCGCGCTCCAGACATCTCAATTTCCTCCTGTCGGTGCAGCCTGACGGTAGCTCCCCCTTCCTTCTGCTGCAAACCAGGCTTCTTCAAGCCCTTTTCGGGAAAGATTGTGAAAGATTGGGGACGGGGAAAGAAATTTCCTGGACCTATTCCCTGCCTGCGCTGTTCCGACCGCTCGCATCAAGAAAAATATCCATTATACGCGCGATCAATCCCGCGCTCGGCGGCTCAATGCTCTGAATTCTCTGAAGCGCCTTGGAGATCGCGGATTGGCTGACTCCAAGCTCCGAGCTAAGCCTCACTCCTGTGAGCCCAACCGTGAATCGGGCAATGTGGAGAAACACATGCTTGGCTCGCGCAGCCGACTTGTCGAGCCCGGGCTTCATGACCAGCTTCGGCCCAACTTCCATCGCTACGGCGACAGCATCTCGGAGCTGGTTCGCGGCTCCAGGAGGCAAGTGGCCGGGGCCCGCCAGCCTGGGATCGCGAGCTAGATGGGCGCGACTACAAACGAAATGATGAAACGACATTCTTCCTGACGGCGACGAAGAGAAACCCATCGCGGCGAGCGTCCACTCGGCGCGAAGCCATCTCGGAGCGGTGGTTTCGCCCACGTAGGCTCGGTGACTCGTCCAGTCCGAATCGAGTGGATTCGATACCACTCCGGCGCGAACTGGATTGTTGTGAATGTACGCAATGAGCGTGGCCAGTGCCTCGTCGTGGTGGATGACGACCGAGCGAGGTCGTTCTGCAAACACTTGGCCCAGTC
>JANQQS010000079.1 GCA_028284955.1 Myxococcota bacterium
GCGTCGACTTGCCGACATTGGGCAGGCCGACAATGCCGCATTTGAAACCCATGGGGATTGGTCCTTCGCATTTGTCGCCCGGCTTTTCGGGCAAGCGGGATGAGGGGTCAAGGGGGCGCGGGACGTGCGATGTGCAAGCGGACCCACCTCCCCCTTGAGGGGAGGTCGGCGACTGGCGCGCGCAGCGCGTCAGAGCCGGGTGGGGGTCGTGGCTCACCTCGCGCTTATTTGTCACCCCCACCCGCTCTGGCCCGGCTTCGCCGGACCAATCGCGTGCCTCCCCTCAAGGGGAGGCGGGCGTGTTCAATGCCTCCGTGCTTCCTTTCGAAGCCGAGAGCATGAAATATCTTCAATCGCCCAAGGACTTGCGCTTCACGCCGTACCGGCGCTCAACGCGCGCCTTGGGCTAAGAACAACGGGCGGTTTGGTGAGCCGCGATCCGAAGTTTGTATATGTGCGGTCGCCAAACCGCCCGTCCGGTGGGCTTGCGGTGATCGTCATGCGGGGCGCCGGCGCGAGGCTTGCGCCCTGCCGTGGCCGTTGGACCGGTCCCATCCGCCGCAGACCCGCGCCGCGATGAAACCACCCTCTGGCCCCGTCCGATCCTGAGCGCCGGCCGGGTCTGGCCGAGGACAGGCGCGGACGGACACCGCACACCTTCATTCCGCACCGACGTGGGGATTCATCATCCAGCCATGCGACCGCTCGCACGGCCCGCCGGTCCACCGCCGCGCCCGCCGAAGGTGGTGGCCATCCGACGTTCCGATGGGCGCGGTGGAGGGAGTATGGGGGAGGGTGGATGGTGGGGGATAAGTTTGTTGGGGCTACGCATGAGTCCGTGGCAAGGAGCTGCTAGGAGGCCAATCCAATCAGCTTTGCCGAGCATGCATCATGCAGCAATTTCCGCGGTCACGGATTCGAGAATACCAACTAGCTGATCGACATCATTGGCCTCGAGTTGTGCGTCTAGAGCGCCATGGATGAGACGATTTCGTTTCTCCGCCAATCCACGCATGACATCTGCCTCGGCGGGGCTCAAGTAACCCTCCCGACCTAGAATTCGCACCACCCTCCCAGGCGATTGAGCACGTACGAACTCGCGCTCCGCTATCGCTCGAGCAGCTGCCTCAAATGCGGCCCATGCCAGCAGGAAGGACGGACGCAGGTGTTGGTCGCCACGAATCTTTTTAATCTCGAGTATTGTTGATTGAATCTGCTCCTTGGCCTGAACCGGGAGGCTGGGCGCGCGTCCGGCCGGTTCAGGCCATATGACTTGAAACTCCCACTCGGGATGTCCATCAAACAGCGCAGCAACTTTGCTCAGATCATTGCTCCTAGCGTCATTTCGCGACGCTACTTCGAGGGCAATCTTCCTTCCGTTTCCGATTGCGATGATGTCCGGCATGTACCCTTGCGTGAATGGCGGGGTTAGTTTTTGCCCGGGGGCGATGAAGACTTCTAGCCCTTCTGCGGTAAGCCGCTCAGTTTCTCGCTCTATGATTTCCCGTTCTGTCGAGCCTGTCATATCAGTTCCTCAAATGGGTTATCCGATACGCGAATGTAAAGCGCTGGTTTGGGGCCGCTCAACGTACCAATCATTGCCGCCGAAGGTCGGCTAAACGAAAATACGTTTCCTGGTTCGAACTTTTGGACGACGACGCGTTCAACCTGCTTGTCGTCAATGTAAATGTGCCTGCAAAGAGCGTCTAGAATGAGTTTCACGATGTTGTCGACATCGCCCTCCAATGGTTCTTCCGGAAGATAGTAAATCGTTACGGCAATGCGCTCTTTTGATGCAAAATGCGGGTTTGGGAGGACTGCGGTACTCGCCGTCTTGACGCGCTCTTTCCAGTCATCTCGAGATTTCGCTCGCTTCGCCTGCGAGGAAACTGGTGTGCCAAGTACAGTGAACTCAATGGGAAATACAATTTCCATGGAAATTGAGATCGGATCCTATGGATGATTCTACTGAGCCTACACTATTTTTATTCCGGTGAGGTTGTCATTTATCCCCCTCCGCGCACGGTTTGACGGCTCGTTCTAGAGCGCCAGTCTCTCTGCGTTCCATTCAGCGCCATCACGCCCTACTTCCCCAACAACCGCTTCAACATCTCCGCCATTGGCCCGGTCGGCCGGGTGCCCGGCCTATGCTGGCGGGCTCGACGGACATGGTTTTGGAGTTTGGGCGGTGCCTTTTGGGGCGCCCTCGGGCTGGGGCGCTGACGGGGTCTTTGGTCTTGTCCCTCACGGCCGGCGCCAACTGGTCATCCGGGCGGATTTCGTGAAGGTGACGGCATGCCAATACCGTCGAACAGAGAATGAGTGCGATCGGTTGCCGATCTTGCGTCAACCGCCTGTGGGAGGCCGCCCACTTGTGGGAGGTGAAGCCGTCTGGCACAAGGGCGTCCGTTCCCGAGCGGGCAGGGCGCCGGAGATCGCGCCCTGATCGCCCAGCAATTCGGATTTCTCTCACATGTCCCAAGCCGCGCCGACCACCATCACCATTGGCGATGTCGCCTTTCTTGTCGATGCGGCGGGTTCGGAAACGTTCTGGGGCAAGGTCCGCTCCGGACGCTGGGAGCCGGCGACATTCCAGGTTTTTCGTCGGCATATCGACGCGCAAACGACGTTCGTCGACATTGGCGGCTGGATCGGGCCGACGACCCTTTACGGCGGGCAGTTGGCGAGAAAAACCATCACGCTGGAGCCGGACCCCACGGCGTTTGCCACGCTTGCCGCCAACGCTGCGCTGAATGGCGACAAGCTCGGCGATGGCCGGGTTGACCTGATCAATGCCGCCTTGTGGACCGAACGAACGACCCTGACGCTGCAAAGCGGCGAAAAGGTGGGCGATTCCACATCGAGCATCCTGCGGGCACTGTCGGCCGGGACCGGGGCCGAGGCTGCCGACGGGAGCACGTTCGAGGCCACGACGATTGAAATCGGCGACATCTATGAGCGGTTGCCCGATGACGGGCCGGTCTTTGTGAAGATGGACATTGAGGGCGCGGAATATCTGCTGCTGGAGCATATAATCGCCGGCCTGTTTGCCCGTAAGGCCGTTCTTTTCCTGTCGAGCCATGCGCAGATGCTCCACACCGACGAGCCGAGCTTTCTCGAGCGCCGCCGGCGGCAGGCCGCATCGCACCGCGCCTTTGTCGAGATGATCCGCAGGGCGGGCTACCGCGTGCAAAACCGTTATGGGCGCGACTACAATCTGTCCTTCAACACATGGCGCTGGCTCTTGCTGGGCAAGATGGACAAGGATTTGCTGTGCGCGGTTGACTGAGGCTGCACCGCGCCCCGCTGGCTGGCTACGCCGCCGCCTACTTCCCCAGCAGCTTCTTCAACATCTCGGCCATCGGGCCCGTCGGCTGGGTGTCGGGCGCGTGTTGCCGCGCCTGGCGGATGTGGCTCTGGGGTTTGGCGGTTGCTTTGGGCGCAGCCTTCGGTGCCTTGGGGGCAGAGGCGCCGATGGCGTCCTTCGCCTTGTCGCCGACGGCCAGCGCCAGCCGGTTCATCAGGCCGGACTCGTCGCCGGCGACCAGCAGATCGATATTGTCGGCCAGCGCGTCGAGCAGCGGGTCGAGCCAGTCGCCATCG
>JANQQS010000010.1 GCA_028284955.1 Myxococcota bacterium
CGCCAGGAGGCACGTAACCTGGTTGCCGGGGAGTTCGCGGAATATCTTCCTGCTGAGAGAGTTCGATCAACACAAGCAGGCTTTGCTCTAGAGCAGTGATCAGTTTACCTGATGGTCTGGCACCCAGACCCTCTCGCCGGGATACGATCCCGTCGATTCACCCAAACTCCCCCTCCAGGAGGCACGTAACCTGGTTTCCGGGTAGTTCGCGGAATATCTTCCTGCTGAGAGAGTTCGATCAACACAAGCAGGCTTTGCTCTAGAATCTAGAGCAGTGCCTGCTTGCGTTGATCGCAAACTCGAGTCGCGCACCATAGAGCACTGGAGCCGGCCGGACCCGCTGAATCTGACGTGGACTCGGATACCGACGCAGACGCTGATTCAGAATCAGACGCCGAGGGAGATCCCGATTCCGATGCAGATGCGGACGCAGAATCTGGTTCTGCATCTGATTCTGCATCGGTGTCGGCGTCTGATTCGGCGTCGGATTTCCGATTCTGGCGCCGATGCGGATGCTCGTTCCGCATCGGCTTTTTGTTATTCGGACGGTGCGTCCGCTGAGTCGCCTTGGACGAGGTTGAACTCTACGCGGCGGTTTTGCGCGTGTTCTTCTTTGGTGCTGGCGTTTTCGACCACCGGACGGTCTGGGCCGTACCCGACCGCTTCGAGTCGGCTGGCTTCGACCTCGCCTCGCTCGGTGAGGAACTTCACTACGGCCTCAGCGCGCTTGGTTGAGAGCTTCACGTTGTACTCATGGTTGCCGCGTGCGTCGGTGTGCCCCTCGACGCGCACCGATGTGATTTCAGGGTGATTGTTCAGCACCTGGGCGACATTCATCAGCAGCTCGTGAGAACGCTTTTGAATCTTGTCTCGATTGGTTCGGAAGTACACCTTGTCAAGAATCTCTAGGCTGCCTTCACGAATCACAACCTGCTGCTTCTCCTGGCAGCCTTGGTTTTCGACTGTGCCTGGCTCGTCGGGACAGTTATCCAAGCGGTCAACGACACCGTCTCCGTCGCGATCAGGGTCGAGGCAGCCCTGGTTGTCCGCCAATCCAGGTTCGTTCGGACACTGGTCTTCGGTGTCTGCAACACCGTCTTGGTCATTGTCCGGATCTGGAACGCCGTCCTCATCTTCAAACTCGTCGTGGTCCTCCGGCTCAAGAGGCGCTCCGTCATCTACGTCGAGCACTCCGTCTTGATCGTTGTCTGGATCGGGACACCCGTCTTGGTCCTCGAACGAATCCGCATCTTCCGGCTCGTCAGGACAACGATCCTGCTCGTCGAGCAGGCCGTCACCGTCTCGATCCGACGGTTCAGGTTCGGGCTCGGGCTCCGCGGAGGTGTGCGTCCAACCGAACATGGCCACCGCCCGAACGTCCGGCGAGCCGACTCCGCGTTGAAGCCCAGGTCCTGCCGCAAGTCCTGCGGTAAACCCTCGTTTTGAGTGAACCTTGAGTCCCGCGATACCTTCGAGCGGGCTCTCTTGCCGCCCGGCAAAGTCTTCAAACGTGCTGGTTCCATACACCTCGAGATGACCATCCAAACGGACGTCACCCTTGATGAACGGCACCGTAAGCCCGAGGCCATAGGTAAGCTCGTGACCGACGGATACCCCGGTAAACTGCTCATCGCTGCGCACCCGAACACCCACGTTGCCGGTGATGCGTACCCCCGCGGGGCGAAGCTCAAAGAGAAGCTCGGGCTGTCCAGTGACCCCCGACTCTCCCGCAAACGATTGATCGCCATCCGCAGCATCTGCGGTAGGAGCAGTCACGGTTCCTTGAATGGCGAGACCGAAGATGTCGTCCGAATCGCCAACAATGCGGAGCCGCGCTCCGAAATAGGCATCGCCCAGGCCGGCGCCGTCGGAGCTCAACCCGGCAAAGTCTTCGTCTCCTTCCATATAGAGATTCACGGGGAGCCCCGCGTACAGCACGAGACGATCGACTAGCCCAAGCGCAAAATTGACATGACCCACAAGCTGGTCGCTCACGATGGCAAAGGATTCACTGTCCGTGTCGCCGGACACGACTTCCAAAACGAGCGGGTCATTCGCGTAGTCGAGCTGCAGCTGCATGCCAAAACGCAGATGCCCTTGGTCATCCGGTCGGCTGATCGCAAACCCGTCTTGTGCAAGTTCAGCAGGGCGATACTGGTTGAGGTGGAGTTGCTGCGCTTGCGAACTCCGTGGCGAAATGCTCAGAATACATAGCGCTATGCCGAGGTAGACCGAGACCGCCAAGCCACGCCGGCCCCACGAAGCACCACCCTTCGGATCCATGGTTCCCTCTTTTCGTATCGGGTTAAGCAAGTTCTGTGGCCACATGTAAACAGCGACACGCAGCGAATTCTGCGACCGACGTAGCAAACTGCGTACACTTTTTCCAGTGCCCAGCCGCTGGAACCGGGCCGCCGCCGCAGCGTCACTCCCCCGCTTCGGGCTCCGAAGTCGATGCGGGTTGTTTTGCGGGCGGCTGTTTCGTGACCGGCTGGTTTCCGCTTCGCGCGGGTTCCGCAGCCGAATCGACCTTAGGTTTCGTGGTCGATTCCGCTGCCGTCGAATCGCGCGATGAATCTGCCGCCGTGTTCTCCTCCGGCGAGGTTGGGACCTTGACCTTCCCTACTCGCTTGAACTCGATACGACGGTTTCGTGCGCGCCCTTCCTCGGTGTCGTTCGACTCAATCGGACGGGCGGGCCCGTAGCCACGAACAGTCAACCGGTCGTCTGCGATTCCGCGCGCGGCAAGCCAGTCACGGACGGCGGTGGCGCGCTCCTCGGAGAGTTTGCGATTTACTCGGTACGGTCCCTGATTATCGGTGTAGCCCCCGACTTCAACCTTGACCTCGGGATTGTCCTTCAAGACTTGGAGAGCCTTCTCCAAGGTCGCTTCCGATTCAGGAAGGATTTCCGCGCTCCCGCTCGCGAACTGGATGCCCTCCAGTTCCATACGCTTTTTCAGAACGATGCAGCCTCGCTCGTCAACCTTGGTTTCGGCCGGGGTGTTCGGGCAGGCGTCTACCGACTCGCCTACACCGTCCTGATCGGAATCGTCGTCGTGACCGGCAAGCGGGTTGGTCCCGAGCGTCTTCTCTTGCCCGTCGCTCACGCCACCTGCGTCGCTGTCGCTCTTGGTGGGATCGGTCTCGCCTTCGTCAACCGAACCGTTCTGGTTCGCGTCCTCTTCACCATCTGGAATCCCATCGCCATCCGTGTCGGATTTGACAGGATCGGTGGGCCCTTCGACTTCGGCTTTGTCTGAGATTCCGTCGCCGTCGGTATCTGCGGACTGCGGATCGGTGCCGAGCTCGGCTTCGCGTTCATCAGTCAGTCCGTCGTCGTCCGCGTCTTCGTCAACGGGCTCCGGCTCGGGCTCCGGCGGGGGCGGCGGTTCTTCGGCGGGCTCCGCTTTTTCATAGCTCATCAGTTCAAACGACGCGCTCACCCCGCCCACGATCAGCGTATCGACATCGCTGTCGTCGCCTTCAAACAAGACCGTCGCACGCGCGAAAATGCCAATCTGCGCGGGCCTTGCCACCGACCATTCGTAACCCAGGCTCGCATCCAGACCGAACTGCGAGCCATCAAAGACGTGATAGCCGGCGTGGGCAGCTGTCCACAGCGTTCCCACGGTGTCGCCGCCCTCTTCGTCGTCGTAGCCCTTTTGATTGTCAAAAAGGCGGAGCCGAAATCCACCACCGATGTTGCCGTACGGCGTGCTGGCGTCTTCATCCCCCGGGAAGCTCCCCACAAACTGCCCGCCTCCGCCCGCGATTTCGAATGCGAACGGCGCAGCCAACTGCCAATCGAACGCAAGCTGAACGGTGGTTCCGAGCGGTGGATCGTCGGCCTCGTCAACCCCCAACGGCCCCGAAACCGGCACGCCGATTCCGAGGTCAAAATGCATATTTATTTTGCCGCTATCCGCGTCTACGACGGATGGCGAACTCAGACCCAAGGCAATGCCAACGAAACCGTAGGCTAAGCGCTGCGCGATTCTTTCCATTCCTGGGATTCCCCTCACATCAAAAAGCAAGTCGTTCCTCGAATCCGTTCTGCTGCAATTACTTCAATTACTTTGCTGCCGCGTGAAACCATCGTTTTGCGATTCACGCGCTCCCAAAATTCACAGAGTCTTTTCATACATGCGGAGACGCTTGTGCGGCTTCGCACCCATCGACCGAATGCTGGCGTTGATCAGCCGGTTGTCCTCCAATGTCCACCCCAGCTCGCCCCACTTCATTCCGAGCTGTTCGGCATTCTGGGCGATCTGTACGCACAGCGCCATCGTCAAGCCTCCGTAACGTCGGTGCCGCTGTACCTCTGGACGAACGCCAAGCAAAATCAGTTTGCCCGAGCTCGGCACACGCACCTTGGCTCGCCAAAGCAGCTTCAAAAATCCCGCCGGAAGCAGCCGCCCGCCGAGGTCCGCGATGGCTTCATCGAGATTCGGTATCGCGATGCTGATCGCCACCGGTCGCTCATGCACCTCTGCCACCAACGCCAGTGGCTCTCGCAAAATCAAACGAAAGTCAGACGCAACTTTGCTTACTTCGGCGTCGGTCCACGGAACAAAACACCAGTTCTCGCTCCACGCGGCGTTGAATATCTCCCGAACGAGCTCGACTTCTTGCCGCATATTTCGAATTCGCATATTTCGAATCCGTACCTCAGGGAGCGAAAGAATCTGGCTATGGGCTTTTCGTGCCCGCTGCGGGATGGACCCGACGTCGAATCGCCAAAGATGCAGGTCTTTGGCTTTCTGAAGCCCGCATCCTTCTGCAAGCGTTGCCTGATAGGGTCGATGGTAGGGCGTAAATACCACCGAGGGCTCATCAAAACCTTCCACTCTCAACCCGATTTCTTCGTTGATACTGAGTGAAAACGGCCCCAGAAGTCGGGTCATGCCGCGACGATGACACCACTCGCTGGCGGCGTTCACCAGCGCCTGAGCGGCCTCCGGGTCCTCCGTGGTATCAAAAAATCCGAAGAAACCGGTGGCATCACCATGACGCTTGAGGTGCTCCTGGTCGACTTGCACAGAACATCGACCGACCATGCGACCATCACGCCATGCGGTCATCAACTCCGCCTCGACGTGCTCAAAGAGAGGGTTTTTTTTCGGCGTCAGCCGGTCCCGGATCTCGAGCTCCAAAGGCGGAACGTAACCGGCGTCCGAGCCGTACATCCGCATAGGAAACCGGACGAACTCGCTGAGGTCCGTTCCGGGGCGTTGAATGCGTATTCGCACAGGCATCGGACGTCCTACTGAGACGGCGGTGGGGGTAGCGCATCCCGTTCAGCCGGGCAAGCCAGCCGCGGTGCGCAGACGGCGCTCGGCGGCGAAGAGCTCCTGCGGCTGGAACACAAGCCCGCACGAATGGTAGCGTGCCGCGGTGAGGCATCGAAGTCATGGAGACGGGCAGTTTCAACCGAGCCAGCTCGGCCAACTCGGGCGCGACGTGGTGTTCGAGGCTGGCGTCCTCATCTTCCATCCGGAAAACGTGCACTTGGGCGACAACGTCTACCTCGGGCACTACTCCATTCTCAAAGGCTACCACCGAAATCTTCTGGCCATCGGCACAGAAACATGGATCGGGCAGCAGTGTTTCTTTCACAGCGCAGGCGGCATTTCTATTGGACGTCGCGTGGGAATCGGCCCCGCGGTCCGCATTCTGACCTCGACTCACCAAGAAGCAGGCCGCGGCGTTCCCATTTTGTTCGCGCCGATTCAAACCGCGAAAGTGACCATTGAGGACGACGCCGATGTGGGCGTCGGCGCATTGATCCTTCCCGGAGTCACCGTGGGCCAGGGCGCTCAAGTCGGAGCTGGCGCGGTGGTGACGCGTGATGTGCCCGCGTATTCGGTGGTCGCCGGGGTTCCTGCCCGCGTGATCCGAATGCGGCCGGCTCAGTGATGTCTACCCATGCGCCGCGCTCGTGGTACATGGCTCGAGTGAACCTCCGGTCTGAGATCCCATGAACGAGCTGATTCGTACGAGTCGAGCGCTGAGCAAAGCCGTGGGGCGTTTGCGATTTCGCGACCCCATCACCCACGTCTACAATCCACTAGAATACGCGCGCGCTTCGCATGAACGATATCTCGCGAGCTATGGAGACAAGACGAAAGAGGTGCTTCTCCTGGGCATGAACCCGGGACCGTTTGGCATGGCCCAAACCGGCATCCCGTTTGGCGACGTATCTTCGGTCCGGGAATGGCTCGGTATCGAAGAGCCGGTAGGTAAGCCAACGAACGAACATCCCAAACGTCCGGTGGACGGGTTCGGCTGCCCGCGCTCGGAAGTGAGCGGATCGCGCCTATGGGGTTGGGCCAAAGAACGATTTGGCGCACCGGAGCAGTTCTTTTCTCGGTTTTTTATCGCCAACTATTGTCCCCTGGTCTTTCTCGAAGCGAGCGGAAAAAATCGAACCCCGGACAAATTGCCCGCATCCGAACGAACGGAACTCGAAACAGCCTGCGACCAAGCCCTGCGCCATACCGTCCAGCACCTGCAACCCCAGCATGTGATCGGAATCGGCGCATGGGCTGAGCGCCGAGCGCAGTTTGCGCTTCGAGGAGAAAACGTGCACATCGCAAGAGTGCTTCATCCAAGCCCCGCCAGCCCCAAAGCCAACCGAGGCTGGGCGGAGCAGGCAGAGCAAGATTTTATACGCGCTGGCATCGAACTGGATGTGACCTCACCGTGAGCCCCCCACAACGAACGACGCGCTCCTCTCGGGGCAACGGCTCCGCGAAAGCCAAATCACCGCGACGGAAGACCAAGCTCAACGGGGCTGGTACAACCAATTCCGCCAGTTCGACGGGTTCCTCCGCGCAAGCGCCCAAACAAGGCTCTGATCGCTTCGAAGCGGTTCGCACCATTCGGGTACGCGGAGCTCGCGAACACAACCTGAAGAACGTAGACGTCGACATTCCGAGAGATCGCTTGGTGGTCATCACCGGCCTGTCTGGATCGGGAAAATCGTCGCTGGCGTTCGACACGGTGTTTGCTGAGGGCCAGCGCAAGTACATGGAATCGCTTTCCGCGTACGCGCGACAGTTTATGGGCCAGCTGGAGAAGCCGGACGTCGACGATATCGAAGGGCTGCCTCCCACGATCGCCATTGAACAGCGCTCTTCGACACGTAGCCCAAGATCCACGGTCGCGACGTCGACCGAGATCTACGACTATTTGCGGTTGCTGTTCGCGCGGGCGGGCCAGCCCACGTGCTGGGAACCAATCAACGTAGACACCAAAGGTCGCGTGACCGAGCGGTGCGGGCAGAAAATCGTCGCGAGCCACCCGGCTCGGATCGTGGAATCGGTCGTAAGCCTCCCCGAAGGCACCAAGCTGATGGTGCTCGCCCCGGTGGTCCGCGCCAAGAAAGGCTATCACCGAGACGCTCTCGAACGATTGCACGCCGACGGTTTTGTGCGCGCACGAGTGGATGGCGAAATCATCGATCTGGGTGATGCACTATCGACGAGCGCACGAAATCCGCTCCGCCTTGGCCGATACGAACTCCACTCCATCGAAGCCGTGGTCGATCGCATCACCGTGCGCCCGAAAGTGCGGCAACGACTCAGCGACTCGGTGGAGGTCGCCCTGCGAACCGGCGAAGGCAGCCTCATCATCGCCCAGCAGGAACCCACCGGGGCATGGACAGAAACGGTGTACTCGGAGCGCCACGCCTGCCCCGAGCATCCAAGTCGCGCACTGACCGAACTCGAGCCTCGGCTCTTCAGCTTCAACTCCCCGCATGGCGCCTGCCCTACCTGCCACGGCTTGGGCACTCTCCACGAGTATGATCCCGAGCTCGTTTTGCCGGACCCCGACAAGGCGCTCGACAAGGGCGGCATTGCCCCATGGGCCAAGAACGGGCCCGCGGCGATGTTCGCAGGGCGGTTCATCCGCCGGTTTTGCAGAAAGCTGGGTATCTCGCCCAATACCAAGGTCGGCGCGCTCACCTCGCCTCAAAGGCAAGCGCTGCTCTATGGTTCTTCCGCCGTGCCCGAGGCCGGTTTCACCTTCGCGTGGGACGGGGTCATTCCCATGCTGCATGGCTGGTTTGAACGTACTGAATCCAACGCGGTTAAAGACTATCTCCAGAAGTTTATCGCCAACACCGAATGTGGAACCTGTTTCGGCGACCGGCTTCGCATCGAATCTCTGGCGGTATTTCTGGAACTCTCCGATGAGCTTCCTGCCCCAGCGTTGGCGAGGCGAGCGCGCCACGGTTTGAGCCAAGACGCTCGTCTGATGAATATCGCAGACTTCACGCAGCTCAGCGTCGAAGACGCGCTGCGGGTCATCGGAACCCTCAAGTTGAACCGAGAGCAAGAGACCATCGCCGCACCGATCATCCGCGAAGTAAGCAACCGGCTGCGTTTCTTGGCATCGGTCGGGCTCGAATATCTTTCCCTCGACCGCCGAACGTCTTCACTCTCGGGAGGAGAAGCACAACGCATCCGCCTCGCGACCCAGGTCGGATCGGGCATCGTAGGCGCCGCGTATGTGCTCGACGAGCCGACCATCGGCCTTCACCCCCGAGACAATGACCGTCTCATCCGCACGCTCCGTCACCTAAGCGACATCGGAAATTCTGTGCTGGTCGTAGAACACGACGAAGAAATGATTCGTGCAGCCGATCAAGTCATCGATGTGGGCCCCGGGCCCGGCGTGCACGGTGGAACAATCGTCGCTCAAGGCACCATTGCGGAGATTGAGGCGGCGCAAGACTCCGCAACCGGCGATTATTTAGCGAAACGCAAAAGCGTGCCCACACCAACCGCCGAGGAACGTCGCCCGCTGAAACGAAAAACCGCCATCACGGTCGTCGGCGCCACCGAGCACAACCTAAAAAATATCACCGTCGAGTTTCCGCTGGGAGGCCTCGTCTGCGTCACGGGCGTTTCTGGCTCCGGCAAATCGACGTTGGTCAACGACATCTTGCTCCGCGCGATACGCAAGCATCTCTACCAAAGCCGCGACGAAACCGGAGCGCACAAACGGATTGGCGGCCTATCGCGAGTCGCCAAGATCGTGGAAGTCGACCAAAGCCCAATCGGGCGTACGCCCCGGTCGAACCCCGCAACCTACAGCGGCATGTTCGACGAGATTCGCAAACTGCTCAGTCAGACCCCCGAAGCGAGAGCGCGCGGATATGGCCCGGGAAGATTCTCATTCAATGTTAAAGGCGGTCGCTGCGAGGCATGCCAAGGGCAAGGCCAAAAACGTGTGACGATGCACTTCTTGCCGGACGTATTCGTCAACTGCGAAACCTGCGGTGGCAGTCGGTACAACCAGGAAACCCTGCAAGTCCGCTACCGGGGCAAGAACATCGCGGATATCCTGAATCTCACGATCGACGATGCGTGTTCGTTCTTCTCCAGCATTCCCCGGATACGCCGCGTCGCAGAATGTCTGGTCGACGTCGGCTTGGGGTACGTGACCCTTGGCCAACGTTCGACAACCCTCTCGGGAGGAGAAGCGCAGCGAGTCAAGATCGCGGCGGAGCTGTGGAGAACCGCGGGAGGAAAGACGGCGTCGAGCATCGCGACCAGGAAAACGGCGACAAAAAAAACGGCGGCGCCTCAGCCACAGCAGCATGCGGTATTTATCCTCGATGAGCCGACCACCGGATTGCATTTTGCCGACGTTCATCGCCTCATCGACGTCTTGCAACGACTCGTCGATGGGGGAAACTCCGTCGTTGTGATCGAACACAACCTCGACGTCATCAAATCCGCCGATTGGGTAATTGATTTGGGCCCAGAGGGCGGCGCCCAAGGCGGGAATATCGTCGCCGAGGGAACCCCCGAAGATCTCTCCCGAGTCAAGGCTAGCTATACTGGTCAGTATCTCGCGAAGATTCTTGGACCTTCACGCAAACGCCCCCAAAAGACCGCAGCAGCAA
The DNA here is from genome assembly GCA_028284955.1 of Myxococcota bacterium. Taxonomy (GTDB): domain Bacteria; phylum Myxococcota_A; class Polyangia; order Polyangiales; family Houyiibacteriaceae; genus JANQQS01. The sequence goes on from JANQQS010000010.1 coordinate 9,919, forward strand.
CACGTACCCGAGCAAAGTCGAGGTCGTAATGCTGCGCGCCGCACTTCTGTGGATGATTCGTGTGTATTGGTGGACACTTTCCCCCATCATCGGGCAGGTTTGTCGTTTCGAACCGTCTTGCTCTCGATACACCGCGACGTGCATCGAGCGCTTTGGCGCAGTGCGCGGCAGCTGGCTCGGCTTTCGTCGCATCTGTCGATGTCATCCGTGGCATCCTGGCGGGTATGATCCGCCGCCAACAAGCATCAACCCCGATGAACTGAGGTCACCACAATGACTCATTCATTTCAGCTCTTCAGTACGCTAAGCCGCCGCACCGAGACATTTCGTCCTCATACGCCCGGACAAGTGAACCTCTACGTATGCGGGATGACCGTCTATGACTACGCGCACGTAGGTCATGCACGCGCCATGGTGGTGTTTGACATGGTCGTGCGATACCTCCGGCATCGCGGTTGGAACGTATCGTTCGTCAGAAACTACACCGACGTGGACGACAAGATCATCGCCCGCGCAAGCGATACTGGCGAGAACCCCTTGGAACTCGCCGAACGGTTCATCGAAGCGTTTCGCGAAGACGCGGACGCGCTGGGCCTGGTTGCGCCCGATCACGAACCGCGGGTCACCCAATGCATGCCCAAGATTCAAGACATGATTCAAGCGCTGATCGATACTGAAGCCGCATACGCTTCGGACGGTTCCGTTTGGTTTTCTGTGCAGGCGTTTGAACAGTACGGGAAGCTTTCCGGTCAGCGCCCGTCCGAAATGAAACACAGCCCCGATGCAGCGGCAGGCAAACGAGATCCGCGCGATTTTGCGTTGTGGAAGTCGAGCAAACCGGGAGAGCCCGCCTGGGAAAGCCCCTGGGGCCCGGGACGACCCGGCTGGCATATCGAGTGTTCCGCTATGGTGCACAAACATTTCGGGACCGCGCTGGACATTCACGGAGGCGGCCTCGACTTGGTGTTCCCTCACCACGAAAACGAAATCGCGCAATCCGAATGCGCCTATGGCGACCACTACGCGACGTACTGGATGCACAATGGACTGCTGACGCGAAGCGGCGGCCAAAAAATGGGCAAGAGCCTTGGCAACGTAGTCAACATTCGGGACGCGCTAGCCTCTTTTCCTGCCGAAGCGCTTCGGATGTACTACCTCCGGGTTCACTACCGGTCGCCGTTGCCGTGGAACGATGAAGCGTTGCCCGAGGCGCTCACCCTTCTCGCGCGACTCTACGACGCACGAGAAGCGGCGGAGCTACTGAGCGAACACACGACGAATCCCGATCCGAAACAGCTCGAGGAATCCATCAAACGACTTGGAGAGCCGGCGGCGACCGTCGCTGAACTCGCAAGCACGTTTTCGGAACGCGTGTACGCGGCGATGGACGACGATTTCAATACTGCCAAGGCAGTCGGCTACGCATGCGAGCTCGCGCGGGCGGTGAATCGCCTCGCGGGACACAAAAAGGCAAAAAAAGCCGGTGGCCCAGTGGCCCAAAAAGCACTCGAAGCGCTTTCGCTGATTCCACAAGCACTGGGACTACTCCGAATGGACACGTCGGCGTTCCAGGAAGAGGTCAAGCGCAAGCGACTCCCCGCGCTCGGCCTGACTTCGGAAGACATCGAGAAACGGCTCGCGGAGCGTGAGGCGGCGCGCCAGGAAAAAAACTGGCCCGAAGCCGATGCGATTCGAATAGAGCTAGAATCGCGCGGAATCGCGGTGATGGACCGCCCTCAAGGGGTAGCTTGGCGCTTGCGACTCGAATCACCCGACGACATCGCCCCTGAACCACACACCTAGGAGGCTGGTGTCAAACGCTCCCGTCGGCTCGCTTGCGGCGGCAGGCCATTCGCCGCCATCCCCTCACGCTCGAACATGCTTCGGCATGTCCTCGG
>JANQQS010000011.1 GCA_028284955.1 Myxococcota bacterium
GGCGGGGCCCCAGCAGTTCACCATCACGAAACCAGGCCACGTGCATCCTGGCGGGGGAGCTTGGGTGAATGGCTGGGATCGTATCCCAGCCAGAGGGTCTGGGTGCCAGACCCTAGATCAACATGGAGCAGTGCCGCCACGAGACCCCACAACTTCGTAGGGAACGCTACAAAACGCGGCAGCGACAGTCCTCTCGACTGTGACTCACACGCACAGTTTCCTCCATATTGCAGCAGTTTTACGCTGCTGAGGTCTCGCGGGTTTTCGATACCGAATGGATCGCAAATTGCTTAGAGTCACCGACACGATATGCTTTCTCGACCCGCACATCCCGCGCTAGGTGCCGCAAACAGCGCCGAGCGCGCGGGACCTACCCCCAAACCGAAGCACAAGTCGGCAGCAACATCGACAGGGGGCAAATCGGGGGTTCATCTCTCTTCGCTTCAGCACACGCAGGGAAAACCGCTGCCCCGCAATCAGTTTCGCGTCTCCGACCGATTGGCGATTACTAGCTTGTCGCTCTTGGCCGCGTTCGCGGTCGCGCTCGGAGTCACCAACTATGCTCCGGCGGCAGTGGGGGATTTGGAGCTCGCCAATGCAGTGGCGATGGTCGGCGTGGGTCTGTCGCTGTTCATGCTCGCGCTCACGCGCGTCTCATGGATTACCGAAGAACGGTTGGTCGACCTGGCGTTGGTCTACGAAGTGTTGATGGGCCTCGGGATTACGCTTACCGAAACCTTTGCGACATTCGATCCGAGCGGCGCGGTGAGCGGAATCTCTTGGGTGTGCCTGTGGATCGCGTTGTTTCACGTCATCGTACCAAGCACTCCCGGAAAGACACTGCTGGCCGCCCTCGCTACCGCCACGATGGGCCCGGTCGCGATTCTGATCGCGGTGGTCGCCGGGATGGACGCGCCAAGCTTACAAATCGGCGTGCTCACCGCCCTGCCGAACTACATCGCGGCTGTGTTGGCGCTTATTTTGTCGCGGACGCTCTATCGTCTACGCGCGGACGCGCACCGCGCCGAGGAGATGGGAAGCTACCAACTCATCGAATGTATCGGTGAAGGAGGAATGGGCGAAGTATGGCGGGCCACCCACCGAACGCTCGCTCGACCGGTGGCGATCAAGTTCGTCCACACCAGCGTTGTCCTGCACGGCTCGCCCACCAACGTGGAAACTATCCGCAAACGGTTTCAGCGCGAAGCGCAAGCGACGGCGCGGCTTTCGTCGAGGCACACGATTCAGATTTTCGATTTTGGAATCACCGACGACGGTTCGCTCTACTACGCGATGGAACTCCTCGATGGCATCGATCTCGAAACTTTGGTGCGCACGCACGGCCCGATTTCCCCTGCGCGAGCCGTGCATTTCTTGCTGCAAGCGTGCGACTCCTTGGCCGAGGCGCACGCCGCCGGTTTGGTGCATCGGGATATCAAGCCCGCCAACCTGCACGTCTGCAAGCTCGGCACCGAACATGACTGCATCAAAGTGCTCGACTTTGGTCTCGTGACCGCGCCGGACGGGAAAACCCGACTCACCGCCGACGGTACCATCACCGGAACCCCAGCCTACATGGCCCCGGAAATGATTCGCGGAGATGCACCCGTGGACGCTCGCAGCGACGTCTATGCGCTCGGCTGCGTCGCCTACTTTTTGCTCACCGGTCGACTCGTGTTCGAAGGCAAGACTCCTCTCGAAGTCGTATATGGCCATACGGAAAAGGCTCCTCCGTCTCCGTCCTCCTATTCTCCTTATTCGATTCCGCAGGGGCTCGAAGCGGCCGTCCTGGGTTGCCTCGAAAAAGACCCGTCACGGCGGGTCGCTTCGGCCGAAGTTCTAGCCCAGCGTCTGCGCCACGCCGAGGTTCCTCGTTGGTCCCCCACCGACGCGTCAGGTTGGTGGAGCGACCGCAACGTCAAATCTCCGCCAGCACGCTGGCAATGAAATGCACGAGAGCCCATTGGTCAGCCGGCTCGATTCGGTCCTGTTGACGTGCGTGCTTGAGCGCTGAGGTAATCAGCACCTGCTGAGCGATGCCTGGTGGAAGTTCGCGAGCCAACCACAACGTCTCCGTTGAAGGGACCACCGAATCGTCCGCTCCGTGAATTAAGAATACGGGACAACGCACTTTCGATAGTCGTTCGCGCGGAGAAGCGCGCACGAGCTCTGCCCGGTTTTTTTCGACCACGTGTAGGTACTTCGTTCGAAGCTGGTCGTCTGAAGTGCGTTCAAGCACATGGCCCAAGATTGACCGGCCGGTTTCGCTGAAGTTGTCGTAGCGTGGCGCGGCCCGCCCGCGCTGCCCGTCGAGGACAAGCTGCATCACGCGCCTAGCCTCAGGAAGCTCGTGTGGCGTAAAAAAATCATTGGCGTGGGCATAGAGAAACACGCCCGCGCCGTAAGGATGAGGCTTTTGATGAGCCCGTTCGCGATTCGGTCCGAACACCTTTTCGCCGGCGTACCAGCGAGTCACGCGAACCAAATCGTGGTGCGCGCCGAGCGCGATGACTGCGCGGATGGAATCCGGCTCCTGCGCAGCGGCCATCAGCGATAGGCCTCCTGCAAAACTGATCCCCATCACTGCGATGCTCGGCCGCGATATCTTCGCCGCGAGACGGCTCGCGAGTTCGGCGATGGTATGAACGGTGTCGGCCTCTATACGAAACTGTGTGAGCTCGACAAGCTCGGGAGTAAATACCTCAATGCCAAGCGACGAAAGCGCCGTCGCCAATGTCTGAAGCCGACGTTCATCGATTCCGCGGGGATGCGCTCCATGGAGCAACATGATGCCCGGAACATCGTCCACTGCCTCCTTCTCTGAAGGATGAGACGGACGAAATCGGCGAACGCGCACGTCAGTATTCACGCGTAGCGCAAACTCAGAAACGACGACTTCGTGGAGCAAGCGCCCCCAAGAACCATCTCCGGGCTCAGCTTTGCCATCAAAACGAAGCCAAAACGCAACCGCGCGAGCGTGGCGCAACCCAGAGAGAACAGCCCACCCCCCAAGCACTCCCAAAACCACAACCACCACCCACCACTTCCACTGCCGAATCATCCAACCCCTCAGTAAATAGTCCTTCATCCAACCGAGCAGCGAAGCGTTGTTGCGAGATGGAGGCAGAGGGCCATCACTCTGTCTAGACCATGGCGGCGATCAAATGGTTTGATTGAAGCGCAAGTCGCATCCCATAGAGCAGTGGAATTTTGGCCTGAGCGCGAGCGCCCCGGCAGCGCAGCCCGGATGACGCACGAACAGTGCTTCGTCCGGGCGAGCAGGGGAGGTAAGCCGCGCTCAGGCCAAAAGGCCATTGCTCTAGCCTATCGTTGATCTATGGGAACGTAGCTCCGATCACGCTTGCCCACATAGACCTGCCGAGGGCGGGCGATTTTTTGCTCTGCGTCGGTCAACATCTCCTCCCATTGCGCCAGCCAGCCCGGTGTCCGACCAATCGCGAAAAGGACCGGAAAGATATCCATGGGGAGATTCATGCTCTGGTAAATCAGGCCCGAATAGAAATCGACGTTGGGATATAGTTTGCGTTCGGCGAAATAAGGGTCATCGAGCGCTTTGCCTTCAAGCTCAACTGCGATGTCGATCAGCGGGTTCTGTCCGAGCTCCGAGAACACATCGTAGGCGAGCGACTTAATCACCTTCGCGCGCGGGTCGTAGTTCTTGTACACGCGATGTCCAAACCCCATCAGACGCACTTCGCCTTGCTTCACTCGCTCGAGGTACGAAGGAATATTCGACACTGAGCCGATCTCTGCGAGCATGCGCACAACCGCTTCATTCGCGCCGCCGTGCAGCGGACCGTAAAGGGCCGCGCAGGCCGCCGCGGTGGCGCTGAAGGGGTCGGCGCGCGAAGAACCCACTGCGCGCATCGAGCTCGTGGAGCAGTTTTGCTCGTGATCGGCATGGAGAATGAACAGTACGTCGAGCGCCTTTGCGACCGTCGGGTTTGGCTCGTATCGCACCTCGGTCATCTTGAACAGCATGTTGAGCAAGTTGCCGGCGTAGCTCAGATCGTTGTCGGGGTAGATATAGGGCAAACCGCGGCGATGGCGGTACGCGTAGGCGGCAAGCGTGGGCATCTTCGCGATCAACCGATGCATCTGCAGCCTTCGACTCGCGGGGTCCGAGACCTCCTTGGCGTCTGGATAAAACGTCGATAACGCAGCCACCGTGCTGACGAGAATCCCCATCGGATGCGCGTCGTAGCGAAACGCATCGATGAACTCGCGAATATTTTCGTGCACCATGGTGTGGTGGGTGATCTGGTGCTGAAACTCGCCGAGCTCGTCCGTGTTCGGGAGCTCCCCACTGATCAGCAAATGAGCCACTTCAAGAAACGACGATTTGGCGGCCAGTTCTTCGATCGAGTACCCGCGATATTGCAGCACCCCGCGGGCGCCATCGATGAGCGTGATACGACTGGTCGTCGATGCGGTGTTTTTGAACGCAGGGTCGTACGACATCATGCCGAAGTCGTCTGAGTGCTCTTTGATCTGCCGAAGATCCATGGCGCGAACGGTGTCGTTCTGAATCGGAACTTCGTACGTCGCACCGTTTCGGTTATCAGTGATCGTGAGCGTATTTTTGGCCATCGCAGCACTCCCCCCAAGCGAGTAGCTTGCATCATGGGTTCCCTAGTGTGTGTACAAAAATCACGGAGATTGCGAAAGAACACAAATTCTCCGGCGATTCGTAAGACCCCACACACTTGTCACGCCAGACCCTCAACCCCATAGAACGGTTAGAAGGCTTTCATGCCGCCTCGGGAGCCTGCAGTCCCTCCCCTCCTTGCAGCCGCCCCGGGGCGTGCGTGTTGGCCTTCGCTTCTTGCGGGCGTTGCCCGGTTTCGATTCTTGGGCCAAAGCCTACCCATGCAGCTTGCCCACTCGCTCGTCGCGGCCCCCGGCGCCGACCCACAGAAGTACATGTTGTTCTTGCACGGGCTCCTAGGAACTCGCTCGAACTGGAGAAGCATCGCGCGGCAGTTCGTACAGCAGCGTCCGGGCTGGGGGGCAGTTCTTGTCGACCTGAGGGAGCACGGCGAATCACGAGGCTTCGACGAGCCACATACCGTCGCCGCCGCGGCGCAGGACGTCGAAACGCTTGCACGGTCTCTGAATCGGCCGGTCTCTGGCGCGCTGGGACACAGTTTCGGAGGCAAGGTCGCGTTGGCGTGGGCAACGCGCACTCCGAACTGCGAGCTCTTATGGCTGATCGACTCAGCTCCAGGAGCTTCGGCAATACAATCATCGGAAACAGGACGACCTTCCGAGCAGGCCGATGCGTCCACGGTCACCGCCGACGTTCTTCGGATCATCGAGGTTCTAGGCGCCCTGTCCAGGTCTTCTACCCATCAGGGAGGGTTTGAAAGCCGCGAGGCGTTCATCGAACAGGTGAGCGCACAAGGCATTTCCCGAGGCGTCGCGCAGTGGCTAGCCATGAACTTGGTGCGCGAGGCGAACGCGTTTCGCTTTGGGCCGAATATGGCTGCAATCGACGCGCTCTTTGCCGATCATCGCGAGGTCGACCTTTGGCCTGAACTCGAGCGCATGCGCGACGTCGACGTACATCTGGTGATTGGCGAAGCGTCGACCGCCTTCAATTCAGAGGACCGATCCAAGGCGGCTCGCGTCGCGGCGTCGCGTTCGAACGTTTCCATTCACCGGATTGCACGGGCAGGCCACTGGATCCACGTCGACGCTCCCGAGACGCTACTAGACACCCTCGTCGAACACATACCGCTCCTGTCAAAAAAAAGTGACAAACAAGAAACATACTGACACGTCAGTCTAATTGGGCTAGAAGCTGCTCGGACAAAACTGACACGTCAGTCTAGTTTGTGGAGCCGGCAGAATCGTCTCCCAAGCGAGCTGGCGCTTTCGGAGGAACGAATCGTGAATTCGGCTGCTTTTTTTCGCATCGAAGGAGCGCTGACGAAGAAACCTACGTGGGCTGCGGCGGCATGGATTGCCGCAAACGCCCAAGGCGTGGGTGAACGTATGGCGCGCATGGGCAACGTGGCGCTCGCGGCTCCGTTTGCGCTCTCGGGAGAACTCCGTAGCGGGGACACCGCGACCCGGCTGGTCTGGAGCGGCCTTCGCGGCATGAGCGAGGACCGGGTCACCGTGTTGGCTCGAGAATACTACGATGAGTATTTGAAAGAGTCGGTCACGGAGCTCGGAGAAGAGCTCGTAGACCAGGCGCGTGTACGCAAGCAGCGGCTGGTTTTGATCAGCGACAACGTTGACCTCGTGGTCGAGCCGCTTGCTGAACGACTCGGAGCCGATGATTTGATTTGCAATCGGCTCGAGTTTCGAAATCAGAAAGCCACCGGTCGCCTGCTCGATCCGGTGGTCGGAGCCACCGTGGCGGGGCAGTGGATTCGCCAGTTCGCTCGGGAGTGTCAAGTCGACCTGGATGCCTCGTCCGCGTACGGAGCCTCCGCCGCCGACAGCTTGCTCCTTTCATCCATCGGGCGCCCCTGCGCAGTGAACCCGAATCGACAACTGCGGCGCATCGCAAGCGCCCACGATTGGCCCGTCGTTCAAGGATCATAGCCATGAAAATCGATATTCCCTACCCGCTCACGTCACGACACATTCATCTTCCGAAGTCGATCCCCGATACGTTTTCCGGCCGTCATCTCCTGGTCACGGGCACCACTGGCTTTCTCGGTAAAGTATGGCTCGCGATGGTGCTTGATCGCCTGCCCGAGGTCGAACGGATAACGCTGCTCGCGCGAGGGAAAAAGGGCTTGAGTCCTCGAGATCGCTTCGAAGAAGACTATCGCTCGTCGCCCGTGTTCCGGCCTCTCCGCGAGCGGCTGGGCATGCGCTTGCACGACTTGATGGCCCGCAAAGTGCGCGTCATCGAGGCTTCCCTGGACCAGCCGTGGTGCGGCCTGGGTGAAGACCGGGCTCGGCGTCTGGCGAAAGACGTGGATGTGGTGGTTCATTTCGCCGGCCTGACTGACTTCGAACCAGACCCCACGCACGCGATCGAAGCCAACATCGACGGCTCGTCCTACATTGCCGACCTCGCGGCCTGCACGCCGCAGCGCCGATTGGTGCACGTATCGACCACCTACGTGGCGGGCGCGGTTTCTGGAGAAATCGAGGAAACCATCACCCCCGGAGTTTCTCCTCACGGAGTGGCTTTTGATCCGGCCGAGGAACTCGCAAGCCTGAAGGCGGCCTTGCACGGCACGGATACCAAAAAGCAACGAACGAGCATCGCGATGCAGCGCGCGCGCGACCTCGGCTGGCCAAATATCTACACCTATACGAAGGGGCTTGCCGAACATTTGATCGAATCGCGCAACGACGTGCGAACCACCACGGTGCGACCCGCCATTGTCGAATGCGCGCGAAGCTATCCGTTTATCGGCTGGAACGAAGGCATCAACACCGCGGGCCCAATCGTTTGGCTGCTCTCCACGAGCTTTCAGCGCTTTCCATCGAAGGCGAAAAACCACTTCGATGTCGTGCCCGTAGACACGGTGGCGCGAGCCATGATTCTCGTGGTGGCGCGCGCCCTCTGCGACCGCGCGAAAAGCGTGTATCACGTCGCATCAAGCCACGCGAATCCGTTCTTCTTTGGCCGCGCGGTCGAGCTCACAGGCCTCGCTTATCGCACGCGCTATGCACAATCGGACCGCGCTTATGAACGCCATGTGTTGCGAAGACTCGATGCAACGACGGTGAACGCCGACGCGCCGCAAGTGTTTGGACACCGAAGGCTTCGGCATTTCGTGCGAACTGCACGCGATGTTTTGCGGAACATGGACATTGCCGACGCGCTTCCTCCTCGGATGTACACGCGGGTTGGGGATCAGCTCGAAGAAACGCGTCGCTCCCTCTCGAATAAGTGTCGACAAACCGAGCGCAAGCTTTCGCAAGTGGACGAGATGCTACGGCAGTATCGACCGTTCATCCACGACTACGACTACGTATTTCGAACCGACCATTTGCAGCAAGCGAACCAAGAGCTCACGGAAGCCGACCGACGCAACTTTGCGTTTGACGTCGAGAGCATCGATTGGCTGGACTACTGGATGAACGTTGAAGTTCCCGGGCTCGAAACATGGAGCATTCCGCTCTTGCGCGGCGAGAAAGTGCCGCGCGACGAGCCCCTCGCAAAGCCTCCGCGGGTATTCACCCCGCTCGCGTCCACCCCGATGGGCGCCTGAGCGCGCGGCCGTCTGAAGAGAGCTGTCCATGAGTATACGAGGCGTCACATGAGCACTATGTTCATCACCGGGGCAACGGGCTTTCTTGGTTCGTACGTGCTCGACGAGTTGCTTCGCGCGACAGACCATTCGTTCGCGCTCCTCACCCGAGCAAGCAACCGGACGGAAGCGATCGACAAACTTTGGCGCGCCATGCAACTGCATTTGGATGCGGACCAGTTTCGCTCCGTGTTGCCTCGAATCGAGTTCGTACGGGGCGATCTCACGGCGCCGAATATCGGATTGAGCGACGCCGACCAGGAGCGACTTTCTCACTCCATGGAATCGGTTCTCCATATCGCGGCTTCGTTGAACCGAAAGAGCGAGACCGCCTGCCTCAACCACAACCTTCGCGGCACGCTCGGGGTGATTCGTCTCGCACAGCGGGCGCACCAACATCACGGGCTTCGACGCTTCAGCTACGTATCAACCGTGGCCGTGGCGGGGCAGCGCGACCGCGAAGTGGTGACCGAAGACGAAGCCATCGACTGGATGCGCCGCGACTACGATCCGTATGGGCGGACCAAGAAGTTTTGCGAGCACATGGTTCATGAGCTTCTGCCCGACGTTCCGCGGACCGTCTTTCGTCCATCCATCGTGATGGGCGACTCTCGATTTCCGGAAACCACGCAGTTCGATATGGTCCGCGCGTTTTGCGCCCTGGTTGATTTGCCCGTCGTTCCCATGAGCGGGGATACTCGGCTTGATATCGTCAACGCCGACTGGGTCGGTTACGCCATCGCAACGCTGCACGCCTCCAAACAGCCGCGTCATGTGACGTATCACCTCAGCTCGGGGGTCTCTTCTCCTAGCGCAGCCGAAATCGCGCACGCCATCGCCCACGATCGAGGAAGACGAACGCCGACCTTCGTTCCTGCGCTGGAGCGGGGCTTTGGAGCCGCGGTTCGCGGGGTCGCCAGTTTTCCCACGCGAAACATCGCATCAAGAGTCGCGACGCTGTTCAAAGTGTTCTGGCCCTACATCACCTACGACACGGTGTTTGACCACGAACGCGTGGTATCCGAGATTGGGCGCGCTCCTACGCGATTTTCGGAATACTGCGCGGGACTGTACGCCTTCTCCAAGCAGGTCAACTTTCGCTATCCCCACAAGCCTTGGCTCGATGGCGATTCAATAGGGGACCCTGCAAAAACCGCCGTGGCTTCCAATGTCCAAGGGAGCAGTGCCCAAGCGAGCAGTGCCCAAGCGAGCGGCACCCGAGCGAACTCCATGAATCGAGGGTTGCGCACATGACCAGCGAAGCGCCGCGGGTGCGGGTGTGGAGGCCTCAAACGGACCCTTCGAACGCGCACAACGCACAGAAACTGGCATCGCTCAACCCGGAGTCCTTGGTTTCCGGCCAGGGTTCCATCGAGCCTCCCGCGACGATACGTCGCTTGTTTTCCGGCGTCGTGCATACCGCGTGGGATCGAGTGAAAGAGCATGTCGACGCGGACCGCGCGCTGCAGCACGCCATGGGGCTCATGATCGAGTTGGCGGCTCATCGGTACGCCATGGGACAAAGCGAATCATGGTCGCCCGGGCAACCGCTCAAACTTCTGCTCGTCGGGTACAGCGGAACGCGGAATACCGGCGCAGACGTTCGCGTCGAAGAAATGATTCGCCAGTTCCGCCATCTTTTTGGCGACGAGCACGTCGACCTCTCGATCATCACCCTCGGCCCTGAGCTCACCCGCGGCTACTTTCGTTCCGTCAAACAGCTGCATTGTCCCAAGCTCTTCCCGCGCTTTTTGTCTGATGCGGTTCGACAGCAGCATGGCGTGATCGCCTGCGAAGGGTCCATGTTCAAAAGCAAGTTTGCCAACGCTTTGTCCACCATGATGGTGGGCGGCATTGGGCTTGCTCTCGCCGAACACAAGTTCGCCATCGGCTACGGCGGCGAAGCCGGCCAGATGGATCCTTCGCTCCGCGATATGGTGGCGCGTTATTGTCGCGACGCGTTCATTATCACTCGAAACGAAACGTCTCGCGACATTCTTTCAGACCTCGGAGTCGCCTCTCAACCCGGCACCGATACAGCGTGGACGTTTGACCCTGCACCCGATGACGTCGGCGCGAATATTTTGCGATCCGCAGGATGGGATGGTGCTACCCCGATTCTTACGCTGTGCCCCATCAATCCTTTTTGGTGGCCGGTTAAGCCCAACGTACCTCGCGCCGCGCTGCATTACGCCAGCGGCATGTACGCCGATTCACACTACGGATCGGTCTATTTTCATCGTCATGGCGCCGACGTAGAAGACAATCAGGAGCGCTATATCCGCGCCATCGCGAACGCGGTACGGCGCTTTCGAGACAAGCACCGTGTGTTTCCGGTGATGATCGGCAGCGAACAGCTCGACCGCAAAGCATGCGAAGCGCTTCGTGATGCGCTCGGAGACGATGCGCTTGGAAAGCGTGCGCCGGTGATCGTTTCGGATGAATACGACATGTACGAGATGGTGAGCGTCATGCGTCAGGCCACCTGGATGGTTTCCTCTCGCTACCACGCCATCGTAACGAGCATGCCGGCTGGAGTGGCCTCCGCGGGAATCACCATGGACGAGCGCATTCGGAACCTGATGCGCGATCGCGGACAGCCACATCTCGCATTGGGCGTCGACGATCCGGATCTCGAGCAGCGGTTGCACGATACGTTGGAGATTCTGGTACGCGATACGCAGGACATCCGGCAAGGGATCGACCGCTGCGTATACAAAAACCTCGAACGCATGGGTCACATGGGCATGGAACTCGTCGACCACGTTCGGTCTCACTATCCCGACTTTCCATTTCGACGTGAATTCGGCCGGCACGGCGACCCTTGGGCCCACTTGCCCACGCTGCCGCCCAAAGTCCGCGCCCTGGTTGAACGTGTCCGGAGCTCCGATGGCGACTGAGTTCCCAGTAGAACCAGGGAACCCCACAAAATCAGGGAACCCGGCACAGCCAGAACGTTGCATGGAGCCTGAGCGCCTGTACGCCGGGGAAGCGCTCAGCTGGCATCTGAACGAAGACACGTTGGAAGTTGAGCTCCACCGGAAGCCGTGCAACGAAATCGGCACGACGGCGCTGCGTGAACTGGAAGCCCTCGCCGACGTGGTTCGGCAGGGCGCGCATGGAGCACGCGCGTTGCTCTGGCACAGCAGCGTAACGCGCGGGTTCAGCGCCGGCGCAGACCTGCAAGAGCTCTACCACGGTTTGATGGACGGAGGGCTTCCGCCGGACGGGCTGGCCGCTGACGCACGCAAGTTGGCCGAGGTTCGCTCGTTCCTGGACCGGATTCATGACGCGTTCAATGCGTTCGACCAAGCGCCGTTGGTCACCGTAGGCGCAGTCCGCGGAGTTTGCTTCGGTGGCGGTTTCGAGCTCGCATTGACCTGCGATGTACTCGTCGCAGAGCAGAACGCCCGGTTCGCTTTTCCAGAGCTTCGCCTCGGCTTGGTGCCTGGCTTTGGCGGCGTACCTCGTTTGCGGCGCGACGTCGGCAACGCCGCGATTCGCGACCTCTTGCTCACTGGCCGGAGCATCCGCGCGAGCCGTGCGCATGCGCTCGGCCTCGTGTCTCAGGTCGTGGGCAACGGCGAAGCGCTGGGTATTGCGCGCATGGTGGCTCAGCAAGCGGCTCGTTTTGATGCGCAGACCACCTGCAAAGCAAAACGATTTATCAAGACACTTCCCGCCAGCGAACTCCGCCAAGAAAAAGATCTGTTCATCGAACTACTGGCATCTCCCACGGTGGCGCGAGCACTGAAAAAATTCGTGGAAAGCAAAGACCTCAGGCCCTACCTGCCTTGAATATCGCAAGCGCACCGCGCACCTCAACGCCGCATCTACGAGGCCCTCATGACTCAGAACGACATCACGACCAAGCTGATTTCCCTCGCCGCCGAGCGCTTCCAGCAGGAGGCTTCAACGCTATCTGCCGCAGACGATCTTTTCGACCGACTCGGCATCGACAGCTATCAGGCGCTTGAATTGCTAAGCGATGTAGAAAACGCGTTCAACGTCGAAGTTCCTGATTACGAACTGCAAGGGGTCCATACCTTCGCCGCGCTCGCCGAGGTGATCGGGAGACGACTGTGATCACTCCGGACCGATACGCGAGCTTGGGCGAGCTGCTGCGTGACGCGCTGATTCAATTCAAGTCCGATGTCGCGCTGATCGAGCTCAACCGAAAACGTCAAAGCGCGAGCTACACATATCTCGAGTTCAAACGAACTGCCGATCGACTCGCTAGCGCGCTCGAACACGCGGGGGTCAACGCCGGCTCTCGCGTCGCAATCATCATGAGCAACCAATCGAAATGGTTGCTCAGCGCGTACTCGATCCTGTTTCGCGGTGGAGTCATCGTTCCCATCGACTACAAGCTCTCACCAGAGGAGCAACGCGCACTGCTGCAGCACGCAACCCCCAACGTGCTCATCACCGAGCATGCGTCGTGGCGAGGGCTAGCGGGAAAAACGGCTGTGCCCACGACGTTTGTGTCCGAGGTTCCAGAGGGAGCAGAGCTCGCGGGCGCGCACCGCTGGGAGGACGCGAACGGCCCCAAACCACCTACATTCGTGCCACGGTCTCGATCGGATGTGGCCACGCTGGTGTATTCGTCGGGCACGGGTGGCGCGCCCAAAGGATGCATGCTGACGCACCAAAACTACCTCGAACAGTATCGCATGCTGGTCGAGCTTTTTCCGCTCGAACAGGGGGACCGCTATTTCTCGATTCTCCCTACCAACCACGCCATCGACTTCATGTGCGGCTTTATCGTCCCGCTCGCTTGTGGCGCGACGGTGGTACATCAACGGACGCTTCGACCCGAGTTCATCAATCATACGTTGAAGAACCAGCGGATTACCCACATGGCAGTGGTTCCGTTGATTCTTGAAGCGTTCGAGCGGCGCATTCAGGAAACGCTGCAGGAACGCCCCGAGCTGATTCAGGCCGCGTTTGGTCTTGTCGGCGCGCTCAACGCCGCGCTGACCCTCGACAAGCCGCGTCGTGCACTAAGCCGACGTTTGCTCAAACCAGTCCACGATGCCTTCGGCGGACATCTGAAGCTCCTCTTCTGCGGAGGAGCGTTCGTCGACGCCAAACGCGCACAGTATTTCTACGACCTGGGGCTGCCCGTGGTGATTGGCTACGGCTTGACCGAAGCGTGCACGGTGCTGACGGTTAACGACCTCAATCCTTTCCATGGCGACACGGTAGGGCGCCCGCTGCGGGGCGTGCAGATTGAGATTCGGAACGAAGATCCGGAGACTCGAGTGGGCGAAGTGTGGGCCAAGGGCCCAACCGTCATGCAGGGTTATTTTCGAGATGAAGATCAGACCGCAGAGGTGTTGGTCGATGGTTGGCTAAAAACTGGAGACCTCGGAACCATCGATGCGGCAGGGCATCTCCGGTTGGTCGGGCGACGAAAAAACATGATCGTCACCGCGGGCGGAAAGAACATCTATCCCGAAGATATCGAAAGCGCGTTCGAGGACCTTCCCTGCGAAGAGCTGGCCGTCTTCGCCAGCGGATATATCTGGCCCGGAGAAGCACTGGCAGAAGAACATCTCGTGGTCGCAGTGCGGGACGCGACGAGTGAGTTTCCTCGCATACTCGCCACGAAAAACCGCCGCCTCCCGGAACACAAGCGCGTGGCCGGCTACATCGCATACGACGAAGCGTTCCCCCGCACGGCGTCTATGAAGGTGAAACGAAACGAGCTCGCCATCCGACTGCGATCTTTGGATCGAAATCTGGTCCGAAGCGTGGCACCGGTTCATTCTTCTGCGAGCCTTCCGACGGGGACGCGCGAGCACCCGACGTCGGTACTTGAAACAGGAACGGTTTTCAAAAAACGTCCGCGGTGGTCATCATGAACGCCTTGATCGCTGATGCGGACGCGGTTTCGCAACGCCCTCCTTCTTCGCCGAAACACTATTTTGCCATCATCAATGGAGCAGCCGGCGGCGGCCGATGCGGCTCGCGGGCAGAACCCGCCCTCAAACAGCTATCCGAACACGGAATTCGCTCCGACGTGTGCTTCACAGAAGGGCCCGGGCACGCGAGCGAACTGGCGCGGCGAGCCTATCAAAGCGGGGTTCGCCACTTCCTGGCGGCAGGAGGCGACGGCACCGTGTTTGAAGTGGTCAACGGACTATTTCCGGATGCCGCCAGCGACCCCCCGACCCTCGGCATCTTGCCGCTGGGTACCGGAAACTCGTTCCTCCGCGACTTCGGGCCCGCCACGGAACACCTCGCCCAATCGGCATTGACCGAGGGGGAGGCACGGCCGATCGACGTGATCCGCGCGAAACATCGTGACGGCACGATGCATTACATCAATCTCTTAGGACTAGGGTTCACCGCGGAAGTCGGCGCGCTCGCCAACCGACTAAAGGCCTTGAGCACGACCGGCTACGTGGCCGCGGTCCTGGCACGACTGGCGGGTCTTCGCTATCCGCTCGATCCCATTCGTCTCGATGACCAAATCGAGGACCATCGAGACAACACCATGCTTGTGTTCTCCAACAGCCGGTACACCGGCGGCGCAATGATGATGGCGCCCCACGCAGACCTTCAAGATGGGCGGCTTGACGTCATTCGGGTGAACCGAATGTCTCGATTCGAGTTGCTGACCGCGTTTCCCAAAATCTTTCGTGGAACTCACGTACGTCACCCGAAGATCGAAGAGCACACCGCGGCACGAGTCGAATTTCTCAATCCGCGAGAGCAAGACGTGATGGTCGACGGCGAAGTTCTTCGCCTTTGCTTGCTTTCTCTCGAAGTGCTTCCTCGCGCCCTCAAGGTGATGACCCCATGCTAGGCACCACGGACAATCGATCGATGACGAACCGGCCGGCACATCAAGAGCTGCAGGCACGCGGAACACAGCGCGAGGCGCCTACACGCGACAACCCAACGATTCGAGATCGTCTCGTGAGCACGGTGCTTTGGGGCGCCGGAGTGGGTTGGCTCGTGCCGACGACCAGCGCCATGACCGTTCTCCATCACTTGGTGGGCGCAAAACGAATCGAGCCCGTCAGCCGGCTGTATTGCCGCGTCCAGACCGCGCTTACCGGTTCGCGCTGGCGAGCCGTCGTGCACCCCGACGTATGCCCAGACACGCCGTATATCTTCGCGCAAAATCACACCAACCATTTCGATCACGTGGCGATGTACAACGCGACGCCCCATTTCAAGCAAGGGCTGGAGCTCGAATCGCACTTCCGGTACCCGTTCTACGGCTGGTTCATGAAAAGTCGGGGAACCATCCCCGTTCCTTCGAATAAGGAGCAGCGTACTCGGCAGATATTCGCGGCGATGCGTCGAGAGCTCAGCCAAGGCACAAGCATTCTCGCGTTTCCAGAAGGAACGCGCACCCTCGACGGCAAGCTCGGACCTTTTCGCAAAGGCATCTTTCATATCGCGCATCGACTCAAGGTTTCGATTGCGCCGACCACGGTGACCGGGATGTACGACATGATGCACAAAGGCTCGCTCGTGATTCGCCCTGGAAACACGCTTACGGTGTACATCGACAAGCCAGTGGACATGTCGAACGTCCACAAAGACGACATTCCGAAGGTCATGGAAGACGTCCATCGCACGATGAGCCGGCGACTCGAAGAGCACCGACAGCAGAAGCTCAAACGGGAGCATCCACGATGAGCGTCGATGCCACCGATCGTCGAGCGACGCGAGCCCAAATTAAGCGAGAAAGCCGACGGGCAAATATTCTGCGGGCCGCGCTGCACGAATTCGGCCATCGCGGCTACCATCAAACACACATCAGCGACATCATCGAAGCAGCAAACATCGCGCGGGGCACGTTCTACCTCTACTTTGAGAGCAAGAGCGCGATCTTTCTCGAACTTCTAGACGGCCTTCTCGAGCGCCTGGGCGACAGCATCGTAGGCGTAGACACGCGCGACGGAGCGCCTCCAGTGCAAGGACAGCTGGTGCAAACCGTACGCCGAATCATGGAGACGGTCGTCGAAAACCGTTTGCTTACGACGATCATCATCCGCGAAGCCGTCGGGCTCGACGAAGACGTAGATCGAAAACTTCGCGAGTTTTACAAACGGCTACTTATCTACATTCGGTCATCGCTCGAAGAAGGTCAGCAGCTTGGCGTGCTTCGTGATTTCGATACCGAGGTGGCTGCGTTTTGCGTCCTCGGCACGATCAAGCAGTTCATGGAGCAGCTTGTGATGCACGACTACGGCGAAGTCGACGTCGACCGAATGGCCCTCGCAGTGCTCGATTTCAATCTGCGCGGCGTGCTCGATCCCGTGGTCGGGTAGCTCCACGCTGACGTTGGGGGGGGTCGCGCACACTCGCATTCTTGGAAGTGAGCAAAGCGAGCCTTCTCATGCGCATGCCGGACGACAAAGCCCCACCCGCGGTCACTTGGCTCTTCGACATGCTGGCTACAGTAATCGCAAACGGGCTCGGGTTGATGAAGCAGGAGCGCCGTCACCAAGCCTTCCTGGTCTTGAGCACTGTTCTTTTGGCCTGATTGCGGCTTACCTCAAGACGAATCCCCGCTGTGTCTCAGTACAGGCACCTCTCGGGAGGTGCGAATGCTCTCTATTGCGGTCATTTGGCTCGGCGGGATTTCACAAGCCGGAACTCCCGAGTGACTCGTTTGTATTGTCGAGAATGTGGTTGATGAAGCCGCTGATCCCGGACTCCTCAAGCACGTAGGCCCCAGACATCCGTAAGATGGGATGGCGTAGCCCACCCCACCCGCGAGCGAGGACCCGCTTCTCGCCCTGGATGGCCCAGCACAGGGTGAGGTTCGCACTTCGTCGCATATCCTGGATCAGATCGGATCGAAGCAGAAGCGCACTCGGTCCCGCGGCGTGCGCGGTGGGATCCTGTGTAGCGAGGTGGCCGTCGCCATCCATGAAGTCTGCCCCCTTGCCAGACCAACAAAGATCAAGTTTGGTCACAAGTTCTCGACTTGGAAGCCGCAGCGCGAAACCCTCGTCTATCGAACCATCGCGACTCAACCCACATTGATACTTGAATGCTGCGGAACAAATTTTCACCGGGCAATCTTGGCCGGGATTCATCCAGCCATCGTCACCATCGTATTGGCGTTCAAAGTACCGCGAAGCGGGTGACCATGCATGTTCGCCCAAGAACACGCTGTGCCCCTCGGCCGGATCAGGCATCCAACCGTCGGAAAAGTCGATGCCCTTAGCCCATGTCAGAAATGCAGCAGTGTCATCCTCTCGAATCAAATAGCCAGTGCACAGGTACCAAAGCTCGCCACGTTCTACATCCCAGGGCTCAAGGTCGGACGGCGCGTGCTGCATCCAGTGGAAGTATCCCTGTCCATTCAGCCAACGAATCTCATCATCGGGATTCGCCACGCACAGTAGGTCTTCGATCTTCGGCAGGTCATCGGTACGCTGCACCCATTCCTGCGTGTCTTCACGCGGACATGTCGGGTCGAACAGCGTTGGCCCCCACCAGGCAGGTGCGTGGCCCAACCAGGGAACGACTTCGTGCGCAGAACGCAAGGTGCAGGATGGATCAATATCTCTCAGGTAGCCTTGCCAAGGTCCTTCGTATGCCTTGTCTCCTTCTTCCTTCCAATACTGTGAGCGGTACTGGAATCGGTCAGAAACAAACGCGAGGATTTCGTGGTACGCAATCCACTGGTATTTTTTGCCGATCCGCTCGGCTTTGGATGATCTGCGACCTTTGTAGTCGGTCCAAAAGCGGTCGAACTTCCCAAAGCGTTTTATGGTCCAGCCAAGGTCGAAAACGCGCTTGAGGATGTAACGTTTCAACACCTCGAGTTCGAGACGCGGTGGCTTCCGTGCGGTTTCATTATTCTCCTCCGCAGCACGTATGGTGTCGAGGCGATTCGCATGCTCGACGCTCAGCACCGAATACAGCGTAGCGAGCGCTTCCTCCCGCTTCGCACTAGTCGCATCCATCTCTGGAGTTCGTGTTTTCTCGAGCTCGGCGAGAAGTTGCTCCTTGTCCAGCGACACGCGGTTGCCATCTTCGCTCCGTTGCGCGAACCAATCATCAATAAACCTACGCATGGCTGCGTTGTAGTTCTCGTCCGCTTCCGTAAATTTGTCCCAAACGTGTCGCTCTTCAGACGATAAATCATTACCGAACTGTTGGAGTTGCGCCTTCGGCGAGGGAGGTGGCTCCCATGGTGCTTCTGCGTGGGTCACAGCAAGCCAGTTCCCCCAGTCCGTCTGGATCACTTTTCGGGCAAAATCACCGTCCATGACTGTTGTTGCGATTCGATTGCGTGCCCACTCGGGCTCGCCGCTGTCGTACGAGCCCTTTGACCAGTCAGGGAGGAAGGGCTCAATTGCAGCCTCACTTGGTATATCAGGCCAATGGCTCGTATACCGAGGACGAACTCGTGCTGGGTCGATTGTGACACTCGAGCGAAGGTGGAGCGCACGTTCTATGACGCCACGGGCATAGTCTCTGAGTAAAATGTGGGCGGGTGGGCTCGCGTTTGCGAAGACACACTCGTAGACCACAGTTGCAAGCGCGCCAACCTCTACGGGGTCATGGCAACGCATCGCCACGCCGTATGCCGCAGCGTAGACTCGCTCGGTGACGTAGGGATCGTCGACATCAGAAAACTGCGCGAAGAGTCGGCTCATACTTCGGAGTCGCCCCGAACAAAGTCCCACCAGCGCCATGGTTGCCCGATCGCGTAGGAATCGATTCGAGCACGTAAACATCCACGCCAACGCGGTCCCTGCAAGCTCAACAAGCTCATCTTTCAGAAGCATTTCGGAATCAATGGATGATGCCCAATCCACAAGGCGATCCACTGCGCTATGATTCCCCCATGCGTGGTGAAGATAGATGCTCCACCAGGCGTCCCGATCCGCCATTGCGTATCGTCGTAGTCGCTGGTCAAGAAAACGAGCGTTGAAAGGGTGCTGCGGTAGGACGGCCACCGTGAGGAGGACATCGAGAGTCCCGTGCAAGTCAGTTTCCGTTCTGCAGAGCGAAATCAACGCGTCGCGGGTTCCTTCCGAGAACGCGTCCGTCGCGCGCCAAACAAGGCTCTGGCGAAAAGCCTCGGGTGTATGGAAACGGTCCGCTACTGAGGGAGCGAGCACCACCAACTCTTTGCGGCACCGCTCCGCAACCTGAACCCAAAGGGCGTCGAGTAGCCCCGGGGAGACATAGTCGCCCGAGTTACCAATGAATTCTAGACCGCCACCTGCGCCAAAGGACGATGCAGGGTTCGACGGCTCGAAGTGCCTATCGAGGAGCGTCCTTGCGATGAGATGGTCTGCAAACCGTTCGTAGGCCACGAAGGCCACTTCTCGAGGTCCGTTGTCTGCAGGCAAGTGCGCTTCTTCGACAATGACTCCTTCCACAACCAGGCCCCGGTAAAGAGACCGCTCGAAGCTACGGTTGGGTAGCAAGGCGTCCACGGTCTTCTTTGCGGTCAGCAAATTAAGCCACCGTTTTCCCGTTTCGATCATCGCGAACGCGACCGCCTCGAGAGCCTGCCGAACAAGCGACGTCCGCGGATCAAAGTCCAGCCGCGTAGCAAGCCGCTTATTGACCGCACTCAAGTAGAGTTCGAAGACCGCCGTGATTCCGTGAAATCCTCGAGGTAGTCGGCGCTCACCTTTATCACAAAGGCCGAGGCACAACGTTTTTAGGAACAACGGGTTGCGAAATTCAGGGTCAAGGAGCGGAGTCGAGGGAAGCTCGAGTCCGTAGTGCAAGAAGAAGGTTTTCGTAGCATCATATTCATGTCCGTCGAATCCGCAGAGCTCAACCAGCGCAGCCTTCGCTCGAATTTCCGCTGGAATGACGAGCTCCTGGTACGAGGTGTGAACCGCCATCACCACGCCAATCCACCGCGACCGTTCGATGTGCGCGAGAAAGGCCGCCATATGAAGCGGCCAAATCGTCCGACCGGTGCCTTCATTGATGGCATCAAGCAGAATGAAGGCGCGCGCTTCGCTGGCCTGCGCCGCTGCCTCGAGCACACCTACGAAAACCTCCGCTGATATTCCCGGAAGATCGAGCTGGTGCAGCACCTGCTGCCAGGGATCGATATTGTTCGAGAACCGTTGACCCATCAGCAGAACAGTCGGGCAGTCGTCCTCGATCCGTCTCCGGGCTACGTCGCAAAGCAAATGTGTTTTGCCGGTGCCCCCTAACCCGCGGAGGAGTAGAAGCCTCCTGCTCGAAAGATCGTCCGCTCGCTGCAAGTGCTCCGATGCTTGGCGGAGCTCTTTCACCAGGTATGTGATGGCGATCCGATGATCGCGGAACGGATTGACGCGGTAGCCCGCACCTGCACGCGCGCCACCATCCACCATCGGGTTTTCGTCGTCGCATACCTCCTCGTACTCTTTGAGCGTACCGATCAGACGGTCCGCAACGGAACAGGCACCTTTGATCATGTCCAACAGAGCGGCGAATGGAAGCTCTCCTGTGGGCTGAGCCTCCAACGCACCAAACCCCTCGAGCAAATTCGAAACAGCATTCGACAGCTCAGCAGCCGCTGTGTCGATCTCTGGTTCGGATTTCTGACTCTGGGTATGATGAGCAGTCTGGAACCTTTCTCGAATCGGCAGCGCAAGTGCCTTTGTTCGCTCGAAAAATCGGGAAGTTCGTCCAAAGGCAGCAAAGTCTTCGACGACTGGAAGATCGACATGCACTTCGGGAGTGTAGCGAGGCCCTGCAGTGCGAATTGCCTCCTCGAGACGAGCGGAGAACCACGCCTTGTCGAATCGCTGCTGGTCGAAAAAAAAGCGAACGCGGCCAACATGCTCAGGCCGCGTGAGAAGATCGAGTAGTTCGTGGCTTCCCCAAAACACGAACTGAACTTTGCGATCGCTTTGCTGAGCCGTCGCCTTTTTCCATCTTGCGACGTGCTCAGTCCATCGGTCCTGCGCCGACTTCGTGCGCTTCGTCTCACCGGTAGACTTCGTGGCTCTCTCCACTCGACCATCGGGAAGATCGAGCGGCATGCAGACGAAGTACTTCGTGATGTCTGGATGTTTCTTCAGCGCAGTGACAACTGACTCGTTGACCTGTTTCCACTGACTCGCTTCCGGACTTGTCAGGAAATACTTGGCCTGCCAAGCCCACTCGGAACCGTCTGGGAGGATCGCATAGCACTCGACACCGGCGTCGGGAGTGCCTTTTCGGATGAACCGAGCGCCAGCGGGTGACTGGCAACGTGCTAGCTGCGAGCACAGCTCTTCAAAACCTTTTTCGCGAGTGCCGCTGAGTGGGCGAATCGTACCCCAATCCAGGTTGAGCTCACTCATGGCTCAGCTTGCCCCCGCGAATCACCCCTCGACGATGCCACAGCAGAGCTGACCGGGTCGACGAACGGCGCATCCTTGGCAGATTTGTTGCTCCGAACGATCGGATCCACTCCATCCAGTATGATGTCGGTATGTCTGATGGACTGATGGACATCTCATGCGCGCCCACGAAGGGTGTATCGCTCAGTGGTCCTTCTCCGTGGACGCGGACAGCGAATCCGAGTGTCCATCGAAGGCAAGAATGCCGGAATCCATAGATTTTGCGGCCAACGTCGCCATATGTGTCATATTAACAGGTGTTATGACACATATGAAAAAGACTCAGGTATATTTGCCTGAGGCGGAGCACGATGCATTGCTCCGGATTTCGAAAGAAACCGGACGGAGCCTTGCAGCGCTCGTACGAGAAGCTGTTCGCGATCGGTGGTTGCGCGATCCCGTACCTGGGCCTGTCGCCATCTGGGATGGTGAGGTGGGCAAAACTTCGGTCGAACATGACTCGATCTACGATGCCGTCGAATCTTGAGCTTGGATATATCTCCAATGCGACCAGGAACGTCCGTTTTTGTCGACACCGGTGCATGGATCGCACTTGCGCTACAGCGCGACCCGCTTCACGAACGCGCAGCCAATGCATGGAGCTCGCTAAATCGAAACGGGACTAAATTTGTCACGTCGATCCCTATCGTGCTGGAGACGTTTACCTTTCTTGATCGGAATACACGTCGGGATGTCGCGCTCGCCTGGAAAGACTCGCTCTCCAGCGTTCCCCATCTTCAGACAGTCGAGTGCACGACGCAAGACATGTCCTCGGCGTGGCAGTTCTTTGCACGCAAGGACTTCCATAAACTTTCAGCAGTGGACGCAACAAGCTTCGTGATCATGAAACGAACGAAAACACGCTATGCGTTCGCTTTCGATCACCATTTTGCCCAAGCCGGGTTTCGTATGGTCTGAGGATTAGCTACGGGGCGTGGGTTTCGATGAGCTGGCCCAGTCGAGGCACGGCAGACTCTACGTTTTTCTTCGCGGTGGGGCGGAGCTTTTTGTAGGCGCCTTTGACAACGCCGTTGCTTGCGTGTTCGGCCTTGGCGTCGGTGATGCCGAGGAGCGCCTCGGCGACACGACCGCTCTGGTCACGGAAATAACCCGCTACGGGCTGGCCTTGCTGCTTTGCTTCGGCGTGAATGGGATCAAGCGCGGTTGCGAAATCTGGCAACAGGTCGTGGACGACGTTTCGAACGAATCCCGGCTTGACGCCTTGCACGGCTTTGTACCCTGCTTTGATCGCCATGCCGCCCAAGCCTTTTTTGTCTGCGACTTCGCTGTCGATCAGCGTGCAGCAGTCTTGAATCACTTGGGTTTTACGGGCTTCGTCGGTCAGCGTGTCGAGTAGGCTCATGCGCAAAGGCATGACTCGTCCGAGAGCCCGATGCAAGCGCAAGGGCTCAGGTGCAACGCTACCGCTTTTTCTTGGAACGCATCGTCAGCAGCCGTACTTGGCGCTGAGCATCCAGGTTTCCCGAGTCGAGCTGTGCGCACACCCGAAACGCACGCAGCGCTTTCTCAGACTTTCCTTCCAGCAAGAACAAGTTACCCGCCACGTAGTGAGCGAATGCGAAGCGCCGGTCGCGAGCCAATGCTTGATTGACGGTATCCCGAAGCGCAGCACGTAGTTTATCTCGGTCGACCGTTCCTTCGGTGGCCTGAAAATCGGCCCACAGCGCGTAGACTTCGTATTCGTGGGTCTCTGGATCGAGCCGGCAGGCCTCGTGAAACGCACCCGCGGCGTTGGCCCACGCGCTCCGCGAAAAATGCTGGAGGCCCTCTCCAAAACTCTTTTCGGCTTTTAGTTTCCGCGATCGATCATCGGGTGGCGTTCGCGATGCGCGGGCGTGCGCGCTCGCATTCTCTTTCGTGGGTGGTCCCCCGAAGCGCGCGTGAAAGCTCTCGGCGATCTCCGCGGCACGCGCTTTCGGGGATTCTTCGCGTGGGGCGGCAGGCGCCCCTTTGCGCAATGCGCGGAGCGCGGAGCGCGTTGCGTGAGAGACCGCGCGGGTACTCGTGGTGGGATTTTCTTTGAAGGCGTTGGTCTTTGAACCGGAGGGCGCTTCTTGCGCTACTTCAGCGTTCGACGCCTGCTTCGGTGCCTGCGCCTGTAACTGTGACTGTGACTGTGACTGTGACTGCGGTTGTGAATGAGCCGAGCACACGCCGAGCAAGATCAACGCAGTCAGCAGCTGAAAACTCAGTACGCTGTCGAGGGGAGAAGCCGCAAGCACTTCGGCGGCTGTCCGAACGCCATCAATCTGCCTGAGCACCCGCAGCTCGTGCGCCCCGAGCTCAAGCCGGCGAGCTGCTTCTTCCACCGAACAAGTCAATCGTAGACGGCGGTCCAAAAGAGGTTCTACAACACGATGCGCCCTCTCCGGATCAAAAAACCTACGCATCCCCTCCATCAATGACGCATCGAATGGGCAAGGGAAATGCCCCACCTCCGCCAGCGCTTCCGGCGCGGGATCAAAAATCCGGGCTGGGCTCTCCCACTGGAGGCACCCAACGAGCTTCCGGCGCACCTGATGCGAAAGCGCTTCGTGCACTTGCTGTGGAGACAAAAACCCGAGCTGCACGGTGACCTCGCCGAAGCGCATCTGCTCGCTGGTGACGAGCTCCGCAGTCATCTGTTCGACCACCTGCGCATACTGCTCTCGGGTCAACAGCCCATCTTCAAGCATCACCCGCCCCAGCGTGTCTCCGAGAGACCCCGATTCCGCAAACACCGGCGTGCCCTCCGAGAAGTAGAGAAAAACCGCGGCGCCATCGCCCCGGACTTCAAGCACCCCGGTCCTTCGGTCACGATTCAGCGCGACCAAGTCGCGAACGAAATCAGCGCCATCGCGAACGGCCATCCTTCATCAGGATGCCAATTCCTGACGCACTTTGTCGACCACTTGGCCAACAATCTTCCGCTGTTCGGACACCACAAAAAGATGCTCTTTGTTGCGCAAATGGCTGACCCGCCCCACCCGCTTTCCGCTGGGATTGAAGATGCCGATTTGAGCGCCCACATAGCGTTTGAAATCGATATCCACCACGCCGACCTCGCCGCGCGTGCTTAGCAGCTGCTCAAGCTCTTCGCGGGCGATGTATCCCTCATTGCTGAACGAAACCAAGATATGCTTGCACCGAAGCGCCTGAATTACCTGCTCGAAGGCCTCCAGGATTCTTCGTTTGGAGTTGAAATCGCTCTTGTGGT
The DNA here is from genome assembly GCA_028284955.1 of Myxococcota bacterium. Lineage (GTDB taxonomy): Bacteria > Myxococcota_A > Polyangia > Polyangiales > Houyiibacteriaceae > JANQQS01. The sequence goes on from JANQQS010000011.1 coordinate 24,792, forward strand.
CGCGGCACTCGATTCGCTTGCAGGCGACTCCATAGTGCTCCGGTGCATCCCAACGTACGAGAGTTTCCCACACGTGGTAGTTGCCGATGTAGCGATGCTGGTTGTAGGGCGGGTCCAGATACGCGAGGTCAACCTCCGTGCTCGCCGACGTCGACGCATCTCCTTGCATCGCGCGACCCGAGCCAGGCACGAGCTCAGGAACCCGAAGCTCGAGATCGTTGTGGCTGCGCTGCGCCCACTGCTTAAGATACGCCATCTGCACGCCGGTCGTGGAGTCGACCCGATCCGCCGCTTCCATGAGCGATGTCAGAGCGATCGCTTCGAGCACTGGGTCGAGATCGAGATTCGCGATCGCGTCGCGAATGGCATCGATGCGCGCCCCGTTCTTGGGCTGAAAGAAGCGCGCGCGTTCGCAAAACGTCTCGGTGAAATATCCCGGGCGAGGCGGTACTCGGGCCAGATCGGCAATCAAGCGCTCTGCCGGGCCTCGATAAACCTCGGCATCGGCTTCCACGTAGCAGCGAGCCAACATGACCGGGAACGTCAGCTGGTCGTTCGCAATCACAAACTGGCCCATCTGCTTGAGCGCGTGCCCAACGCGGGAAGTGCCCGAAAACAAGTCCAGCACCGAGCGCACATCTGGAATCGCGCCAACCGCAGCACGAATATGGGGAATCAGCGTCCGTTTGGAACCGAGATACTTGATCATGCCAATCGTGTGGTCACGCGGGCAGCGAAAGTAGCCCGTCGCGGCCGACGCCGGCTATTCTGTGGGCTCGCGCCCGGATTGCAAATCGCCCGCGCGTGCACCAAGAAAAAAGCGTATGGAGTCTCTCAGCGTCGTCCTCTTTGCCGTCGTGGCATCGGTTGCCCTCGGAACCGCGCTCGGCCTCTATCGGGGCGCCCGCAATCGAACCTTTGCACCCATCCACACCTTTGCTCTGGTCGCAGCCCTCGCCGTAGTTCTCGCCCAGATGCTCCCCGCCGCGCTCTCGGTCCTCGGCCTCCAGGCGTTGGCCGTGTTTGGGCTCGCGATGCTCGCTCCCGGGCTGCTCGAAAAGCTCGCCGATCGCGGAAAGAAACCTGGACGCCCCTCAATTGTCGGCTTGGAGCTCGGCTACTGGGGCTTGCTCGCGCATCGTGTCGCGGACGGCCTGGCCCTCGGCTCCCTGAGCAGCTCTGTGCACGCCGGCCACCACCATCACGACGTATTCTTCGCGATCAGCGTGCACTCAGTCCCAGTGGTTGCGCTGCTGGTGCTGACTTATCAATCGCGTCGCAACACCGCCGTCGCGCTATTTCATGCGATCGGGCTCGCGGCGGCGACCATCGCGGGCGCCCTCGCCACGCGCTTTGTGGAATCATCTTTTGTCGAGCACGCGGAACCCTGGATTGCGGCGGTGGCCGCAGGACTGTTGCTGCATGTGGTCGGACACGGGTTCAAGGAACGTGGCTCCCCGACCACCGGCGGCCGCGTTCTCGAAATGATCGCCATCGGCGGCGGCATCTGCTGGGTAAGCCTCGGTGGAGCAGGCCACGAAGGGCAGGCAATGCGCGCCGAGCTCGGGTCATCGCTTGCTGAACTCGCGCTTCAAACGGCGCCTAGCCTGCTTCTCGGGCTTGGCATTGCCGCCGCGCTTCAAACCTTCGGAACGCGACTCATACCCTTCCGCTGGCTCACCACCGGAACACCACTCACTCAAGCCGTTCGCGGCGCAGTCCTCGGGGCCCCCCTTCCGGTGTGCTCTTGCGGAGTGCTCCCCGTTGCGCAATCGCTGCGCGCGCGCGGCGCACACTCTGCCGTTGTCGTGGCCTTCCTTCTCGCCACCCCTGAAATCGGGGTGGAGACTTTTGCATTGACGGTAACCTTCCTCGGCTGGTCGTTCGCTTGGGTCCGGTTGGGTGCCGCGATGGCCGTGGCCATCATCGCTGCATTGCTGGTCAAAGCCTACGCCACCCAACATGAACCAAGCCCTGACAAGCTTCGCGAGCGAGCATTTTCGAGCGCGCCTCCCTCGAATCAACGAAGCTGGTGGAACCGCTTGCTCTCTGAACTCGATGAGCTTCTCTATCATATCGGTCCGTGGACGCTGGTCGGCCTGATTGTCGCCGCATATCTTCACACGCTGATCCCCGAGGGCGGTCTCGTTTCGCTTCACCGCAGCGGCTTCGACGTCATCTTGGTCTCGCTCGCCGCGATGCCAAGCTATGTCTGCGCTGCGTCGGCGACTCCTCTCGCCGCCGTGTTGCTGCTCAAAGGCATGTCTCCCGGCGCAGTGCTCGCAGGGCTGCTCCTTGGCCCCGCCACCAATATCGCGACGGCCGGTTGGCTGCACAAAACATTCGGAAAACGCGCCGCGGTAGTTGCCTTCTTCGGCTTGCTCGCCGCGACCTGGTCCATCGCCTACGCGTTCAACTGGTTCGGCACAACAATCAGCGCGCAACATCATGCGACGCATCTTCATGAGCCAGGCATCGGCTCTTATAGCGCCGCGCTAGTACTCGCGATACTCGTGCTCCGGAATGTGTGGCAGGGAGGCCTGTGGGCCTGGCTGAGCTCGCTTCGCGAATCGCTCGCCACCACGACGCATCCTCACGAGCACGGGGATTCTCACGACCATGCACATTCTCACGACCACGGGCATTGCCACGACCACGAGCATTCCCACGCACACGCACATCTCTAGCGAATACGCGCTGCTGGATCCGTGGCCGCGGAGAGCGGTTGCGCCTCTGAATATCCTCCCAGGCGCCCGCGGCCCGTGATACACGAAAGCGCATGACCATACTTCGAGTCGCTCGAACATCTGCCACTACCCTAAGCGCCTTCACGACCTTGCTTTTCATCGGTTGCGCGCACAGCTCCGCCGCCGAACCTCCTGCGTCTGATTCCGTAGAAGCTCAAACGCAGAACACTTGGGAACCTCTTGCATCCCCGAGCGCACTCCCGAATCGCACCACGTTGAGCGTCGAAGAATGTGAAATGCGCGGAGGCACGCTAGTCGGCGATCCCGGAGACGGCTCAACCCAAAAGCCAAGCTTCGTATGCCCCAGCGGTTCGCCCCCAGTGGGCCTAGTTCCAAGCGGAATCGAAGGCTCCGCCTGTTGTCGCTAGACAGTATTTCCGGAGGGGCTGGCCGCAGCCCCTCCCCCCACGGAATACGATTCCGCGGGTCCCCCCACCCATCGCCGCTTCGCGCTGCGCGGGGGCCCCTACGCCCCCTTGCTCTCTTCGTGCGGTGTTCGCCTTGAATTGCCGCGTGGTGGGCTGTTCCGACTACGTCTTTTGGAAGCGCAACTGCGTCTTCTGGAAGATATAAGTTTGTCCTTAGTCCGGCCGCTGTCGCGTCCGCCCCACCGCAAAGCGGCGGGGCCCGAGCAGCTCAACCCCACGCAACCAGGTCACGTGCGTCCTGGCGGGGGAGCTTGGGTGAATCGGCGGGGTCGTACCCCGACGAGAGGGGCTGGGTGCCAGACCCTCAGACGACACAGCGGCTGCGGTCAGCCCCTCCTAGGCAACGAGCAGCCCCTCCTAGGCTGCGGGCAGCCCCTCCAAATAAGACTCAGCGCTTTTTGGTGCGGCGCAGGAGGAGGCAGGTTCCGATCAACGCGAGTAGGTAAAAGCTCGAAGATTTGAAGGGGTTTGAGTCTTTCGAGTTGGTTTGCACCGTGCAGAGGGCTCCGCCCGAGATGCCTGCGGTGGGGGGGATGTCGTCCATGACGCCGCCGTCAGCTGCGCCCATCGAGCCGTCATCACCCGAAACGTCGTCATCGGGGTCGAGGTAGTTGGGGATTCCGTCGCCATCTACGTCGCCAGTTCCTTCAACGGCGTCACTCGTTTCATCGCCATCCGAATCCAAGTCGAGATAGTTGGGGTTGTCGTCGCCGTCTACGTCGGTTCCCTCCGTCGCCGTGTTTTCGGTGGCGGTGGGAATGCCATCGCCGTCGTCGTCCGGGTCGAGATAATCTGGGCCGTCTGTGCCGTCATTGTCGGCACAGTTTGATGGCGTGGTGCACTCGGTGCTCGTGGGCACCCCGTCGCCATCGTCGTCTGTGTCGAGGTAGTCGGGTGTGTCGTCGCCGTCCGTATCTGCGCAATCCGACGCGTCTGTACATTCCGTGGCCGTCAGGATGCCATCGCCGTCGTCGTCGGTATCCAAATAGTCCGGCGTGTCATCGCCGTCGGTATCCGCGCAGTCGGACGGGTTCGGGCATTCGGTTCGCGTCGGAATTCCGTCTCCGTCGTCGTCCGTGTCGCTCACATCGGGGGTACCGTCTCCGTCGGTATCGCCGCGGCCTTGCTCCACGACGTCGGGAATGCCGTCCGCGTCGGTGTCGAACGTCGAGCAGTCGGAATCCATCAGGTCCACGTCGCCGTCGCAGTCGTTGTCCACCCCATCGGCGCATTCTTCGCTCGCCATCGACGAAGCGCCCATTGATGTGTCGTCGCAATCCATAGCACCGGTGTCTTCGCCAGGATCGTCGCAGTCGCCGTCCCCGTTGAGGTCTTCTCCCATGTCGCAAACGCCATCGCCGTCATCATCAAAGAAGGCGCCGCAGCCGCCGAATCGAGGCGTATCGAAGCCGGCGTATTCATAGATATGTCCGCTCGCGACTACGTAGAGCGAGTACCCGTCGCCCATAGACGAACGACCATAATCCACATCGACAAGCTGGTTGGTGCCAAAGCCGTCGGCGATCACGCTGCGCTCACCCATTTCAATGGTGCCGTTGTTGTTCGCGTCCCGCAGCCGCAAGACCTCCCCCGTGCTGTACGTCCCGACCACCAAGTCACCAGACCCTCGCTCGAAGGTTGCCGAATGGGTCCTCGGCAGCCCCTCTGCATAACGACGCACCGTTCCATCGGGATCGTGAATGAATACCGTGCCCCATTCCGCGGACCGAGCGCTCCCATCGAGCACGAAAAACTGATTGTTTTCTCCGCGCTCGATCTCGTCTACGTCAACCCATCCGCTAGAAAACACGCTCACATCGCCGGCTGGCGTGATCCGATAAAGATTGGTTCCGGTTTCGCTCACGTAGAGGTTGTCTGCGCAGTCAAAATCGACGCCGAACGCGTTGCTGCCTCCGCCGATCGTCACCGACGCGAACGTATCCACGAAGGTTCCGTCGCGCTGAAACCGAAAAATGTCGCCATTGGTTTCGCCTCCTGCGAGGAAGCTGTCTCCGACATAGATCAACCCATCCGGGCCAACCCGCAAGTCCGACAAGATGCCGATGAATCGACCGACGTCGTCGGCGATTTGGGTGAAGTTGTCGTCGACATCCAGCCGATACAAATCGTCGCCGCCGTCCGCGATGAAGAACACTTCCCGGGACGCGTTGTAGATCGACAAACCATGCACCGGTCCCACCGACGTGGCGTCCACATCGCGGGCGAGGGTCACTCCATCTTCCACAATCCGCGGTTGCGCTGTTGCGGTCGCCCCAAAAAGAGCGAACGCAAGCGCCAGCGAAAGCATTCCTGCACAGGATGTTGCAGCAGAGAAGCGGGTAGCCCACAGAACAATCGAGCGATGCAAAAGAAACCTCCAAGCAAAGAGATGCGCGTTTCGCGCGACTGCTCCACTTTATCATTTTGGGCCGACCGATATCCAACGAATGGCATTTGGGCCTCCGTGACGGTTGTGGCACATTCCCCGACATGTCGCGGAGCCTTCATCGCACAGTGAGTGCCTCATGAACCAAAGAGTCTTCAGCCCTAAAGTGGCTCTTGCTGGCGCGGTCCTGCTCGCCGGAGGAGCGACGGCATTCCTCTCGTTGCGACGAGCCCATTCTGAACGCGCGCGCTCCGACCGGAGCCAGACCATCCAAAACACAGCGACGCACCAAAATGCTCCGGCCGCGGAAAGCGCGCGAAGCAACCATCCGCGCGCGCAGGCGGAGTTCGCCAACGAGTTCACCGTGCGCGTGAAGCCCGACCACCCCGACGGGTACGAGAAGCGACCAGGGCGCTACCGAAAACCGCTCCGACAAGACCTCCGCAAACTCACGTGGCGTCATCAACACTCCGGCCACTACACGCTTCGCCTCCAGGCAGCGGACACTGCGTCCTCATCAGACACTGCGTCCTCATCAGACACCGAGCCCTCGTTAAACACCGCGCCCTCATCGAAAGCTGAGCCTCCCAGACGGGAAGGCAATCCAAAAACCACGACGAAGCCCGTTCAAGCAGAGCTCGACGTGCGCGCATTCGTCCCGCGCATCCCTGCTCTCGCGCGCGATCACGCGACCCTCATGCGCGTTGCGCTGTCTCAACGGGAGTTCAACCGAAACCAGACCCGCTATGCACTCCCCGCTTCGAGCGACTCCAAAAAACATGGCTCCGAGGAAGCTCCGTCGATGTGGGTCGCCAACAACTGTCTGAAGCGAGGGCTGTGGGAAATCGGGGTCGACGAACCCGACGAGGCCGGCCGAAATATCACCACCCTCCACGGCTGGTTTGAGTTTCCGCGCGATGCCTACGCCAAAGCCTTCGAACGCATCAACGGTGTGCCGTACAGAAAAGTTGCGAAGTATATTGAGGGATATCCCAAGTTCGATGGCTTTCGGTTTCCTCTGAACGCTTTGCGCACCGCGCAGACGATTTCAACTTCGGACAAAGTAAACACGCACGCGCGAACACCGCTCGAACGCCTTCCTGAGCAAACAAAGAAACAAAAGCTCCTGCTTAGCGAACAAGTCCACGCGTACCGAGATGTTGCCGCAGATTCTTCTCAACCGATTCGTACGGCAAAGTTCAGCGAACCAGGGTTCTACAACGTGGCTGAGCCGATGGAGTTTGACCTGCGGTGGCTCGCCAAGCCCGCGCGCGCCCATTGGAGAGCCGCAGAAAACAAATCAGCCAACGCGAAGCTCACCGAGGTCGAAATCGAGTTCGAAAACGGATACCGAATCGTATTGGCGGCAGACGCACTGAGCGCACTACCGGCACGAACCGAGGCGCCCCAAGACGAAACGGGTGTGCTCAAACTCACGTTTGGAATCGGCACCCCGAGAATCTATGCCAGCGAAGAAGAGCGCGCCAAAGAGTTCACCGCAGCCAACCACCAATACCTGCTGCTACTCGACAAGAACGACCAACACCTCGACAACCACACCGCCGGCCTCGACCGCGTGTATCTATGGCGCCAAGGCCAGGAGCTCCACCTATGGCTCGTCGGCTATGAACGAATCTTCTTCGCCGGCCACCTCAGCACGGTAGCTGTTCAGGGGGTCTTCCGAGACCCCCTCGATTGGTGAACTCGGTCCACCAATCTTCACCCCTACCGTAAGAATCGCTTCGCTCAAGCGGATCGAGCTG
>JANQQS010000024.1 GCA_028284955.1 Myxococcota bacterium
GTAGCCGTTCTTGACCAGCCAGCTTTCGATCTGCGCGTCGGTGGCGCGCATGTTGGTCTGGCTGATGGAGAGCTTGCGCAGATTGGGTTCGAGATTGACGAGGAAAAACACGACGAGGGTCAGGCAGAGCATGGTCAAGGCCATGATTCCCAGACGCCGGACAATGAACGAGATCAAGCTGTTTCTCCCCAAGACGCGCGATGGCGCGAGACGTGCAGACGGCTTCTTGCGGCCGTCTTGCTCTTGTAGCGAAAGGGCGCAGCCGGTTCCGGCTGCGCCCTGGTTTCAAGTCCGGTCAGGTGTCGAGCCAGACCGCTTCCATGTCCATCTCGTATGTCGGGTGCATCGGATAATTCTGCACTTCTGGCACGGAGTGATGGAACAGCGAACGCCAGTAGGGCTGGATGACGATGCCCGATTCCTGCAGCATCAGCTGGATATCGACCATCAGTTCGCGGCGTTGGTCGGCATCGGCGATCGCAAGGGCCTGGGTCAGCTTTTCGTCGAACTCGGGGTTCGCATAGCCGGCTTCGTTCCAGGCTTCGCCGGACCGGTAGGCGAGCGCCAGAATCTGCACGCCGAGCGGGCGGTGGTTCCAGTTGGTGGACGAATAGGGATATTTGGTCCAGTCGTTCCAGAAGGTCGAACCGGGCAGCACCGTGCGCTTGACCTGGAAACCGGCCTCGCGAAGCTGGGCTGCCACCGCATCGGTGGTGTTCTTGCGGTAGTCGTCGTCGATCGAGATGATCTCGTGCTCGAAATCCATCTGGCCGGCTTCTTCCATCAATGCCTTGGCGGCGTCGATGTCGCGGCTGATCGGCGGCAGTTCGGCATATTCGGGGTGGATCGGCGCCACATGGTGGTTTTCGGCGACCGTGCCCTGACCGGCAATGCCAAGCTGCAGAACGACATTGTTGTCGACGGCAAGCTGAAGCGCCTGACGCACGCGCTGATCGTCATAGGGCGGGTTGTTGACGTTGGTGCGAACGACCACGGTCGCGCCGGTGACCGCCTCAGACTTGTTCAGGCCCAAACCGTCGAATATGTCGACGAAATCGCCGGTCGTTTCGTAATTGGCGTGAATTTCGCCGGATTCGAACGCTGCAATCGTTGCCGACTGATCAGTGCCATAATCTACGAATTCGACGCCATCGAGCAGTGCTTCACCGCCCCACCACGAGCCATTTTCTCGGCGACGAACTTCCGCCCTGTCGCCGACCGCGAATGAGACGAGCTCGAAAGGCCCGGTGCCGATTGGATTGTTGGCCAAATCGTCGGTGTCCGCATAGGAGGGATGAACGAGCAGCGCCGGATAGTCGGCCATGCCTGCGATCAGCGTGATGTCCGGCTGGGGCAGCATCAGCTTGACGGTGTAGTCGTCGACACGGACGATGGCGCCTTCGGCCGCCTTGCCGGTCTCGTCGTCGATGATCGATGCAAAGCGCGCCGCCATCGAGTTGCCCTCGACGTCCTTTTCGCACCAGCGCTCGATGTTGAAGATCACATCGTCGGCGTTGAAATCGTCGCCATTGTTCCAGGTTACGCCCTGGCGAATACGCAGCGTGTATTCCGTGGCGTCGTCATTGATTTCCCAGCTTTCCAGCAACCGGGGCTCGAAGGTAAACTCGGTCGTATACTTGACCAGCGGCTCGAGAAATTGTCGCGCTACGTTGCCCATTTCGGACCAGTCAAACGTTCTGGGATCTTTAAGGTCCTTGATCAGCATGGCGATGGTCAAAACGCCGCCCTTTTTGGCTTCCTGCGCCAGCGCCTTGCCGGGCGCTGCGATACCGATCATCGAATAGGCGGCGGCCGTGGTCGC
>JANQQS010000053.1 GCA_028284955.1 Myxococcota bacterium
AGTTCACCATCACGAAACCAGGCCACGTGCATCCTGGCGGGGGAGCTTGGGTGAATGGCTGGGATCGTATCCCAGCCAGAGGGTCTGGGTGCCAGACACAGTGTTGTTTGGAGGGTCTGACCCCGCAGACCCTCCCCCCGCGAAATACGATTCCGCGGGGCCCCCCTCCCCAACGCCGGCCGCTCTCGCGGCCGCCCCATCGCTCCGCGACGGGGCCCCAGCAGCTCACCACTCACGCGACCAGGTCACGTGCATCCTGGCGGGGGGAGCTTGGGTGAATCGGCGGGGTCGTACCCCGACGAGAGGGTCTGGGTGCCAGACCCTTAAGAAAACGTCGCGGAGTCGCCGCCTGCGACGAACTCGCCGTCTCGGTGTTCGAAGAGCAGTTGTGTTTGAATCTCGCCGTCGTCGGTTCCTGTCACTTCGGTGACGTCGATCACGCGGCGCCCTTCGTCGGTCTGCGCAAGGTGAACAATGAGATGTACGCTTCTCCCCACTAGCTCGTGCAAAGCGGGTTCAGACGATTTGCCGGCGAGCTTGGCCAGCAGAACGAGGGGAGCCACCGCGTCGTCTAGGTCAGGTGGATGGAGCCCTACCAGGCTTCCCGGCGGACGAGCCGCAATGGCCATCAACACGGGAAGCGCGCGGCTTCCTTGTACGTCGTCGACCACCAAGCGATCCGCGCGGAGTTTGGTCGCCTGGCGAAGCACTTCCGCAAAATCGAGTCCATGCGGCCCACCAGCGGATAGCGATACCACTCCGTCGTGGGAAATCGCTAGGTCAGGAACTTCTTCTACCGTCACCAAACGCTCGTCGTCTCCGGTCGTTGCTGCGATCGCGCCCAACATGGTAGTGACCCCCGCGCCGACCGCGCCAGTGACCATGACGGTTCTCTTCTTTTTTACGGCAAGCACGAGCAGCGATTTCATGTCCGGGCTCAACGTGCCTTGTTCGACCAAATCGTCTAGCGACGGACCCCGCGCGGTGCGGCGAATTTCGATGATCGGGCCACGTACCGCAACGGGTGCCTGGACTACCGTGACGTGTGGTCCGTAAGGAAGCGCGGCCTCGACGATGGCTTGCCCAGGGTCGAGCACCCGACCGGCCTGCGCGACCAAACGCCGCGCGCAGGTGAGCAACGCTGCGGGAGAAGAAAAGCCGCCTTCGACACCCTCCAAGCCTTTGCCAAAATCGGCGAGCAATCGATCCCATCGCTCCACAACAATCTCGCGTACTTCGTCAGTAGCCAGCAGTGCATCGATTGGCCCGAGGCCCACTGCTTCACTGAGCGCCGATGATGCTAGATCCCCGCGGTCTTGGCCGTCGAGAGAACCGTCACGCTGCATGCCGGCCAGCGCATCTTCGATGGCACGGTGGGCTGTGGACCGGGCCGCGGGGTCACCGAGAACCGACGGGTCGATCGCGTGAATATCAATCTGGCCCGCGACGCGCATCATCAGCGAGCCCAAACCACCGATTTCGCCTCTGGACGGTGGAATCGTGGCCACCGCGGCGGGTGGCGCAACCAGGGGAGCCGAAAGCGGTGCGCTTGGCGCTTGAGGACTGAGCGGCGCAGGCGCCTGCGGACCCGACGGCACAGCGGTATTCGTTCGAGAAGGTGGCGGCGCGGCCTTCGGTGGTGCCGCCAGCGGCGGAGGCTCGATTTCTTGCTGCGTCTGAACCGGACGACGCGGCGATGGGGGAGCAACCCTTGGCGGAGGCGAGTAATCTTCGGATGGTTCTTTTTCTAGTTGGAACCCGCTCCCCGACGGCTTCGGAGGAGGAGCCGGACGACCCGGTGGACGCGACCTTCGCTGCGCGGGCACGCCCGTCCGAGCTACCGAACCAGCCGTCGCTCCATCAAACCCATCCGCGCCCGCGCTGTCGTCGATGTTGAGAATGAAGTCGCCGATGTAGATCTTGTCGCCCGACTTCACGACCAGCGGCGATGTAATTTTGCGACCGTTTACATAGGTCCCATTGGTGCTCTTAAGATCGACGACGATGAACCGGTTGTCCTTGAGCACAACACGCGCATGACGTTTCGACACATTGCCTTTCGGCAAAATGATGTCGTTGCCCTGAACGCGGCCGATCGTAACTTCACTCTTCTCGAAATCGGAACGCCGCTGCGCTCCGCCTTTTTCGGTTATGACGACTGAAAACATGCCACCTCGTTGCGTCTCCCACGACGCTCGGCGGGGAAAGGGTAGCAGGTCGAGCGGGTGAAGAGTCAAGGAATTACACCGATCTTCCTACCCTTCTCGAACGCCTGGAAAGCCCCTATGCTCTCCCCAAAGTTGACCCAGTGAGCGTCGCCCAAAAGTTCTGCCCTAAAAATTGAGCAACGATTCAGTATCTATGATGCAATACCAAAAGAATCGAGACTCTGGGTTCTCATCTGAAGATTAATCGGATTGGACAGCAGGTTTTCCTTTACTCGGGGAGATATTTCCCGCGAATTGTGTAGGTACCCAGCTTAAGCATCGAATATCATGCGAGAATCATGACTGAACGGCCGGAGTTTTTGATCGTAGAGGACGACGCCGCGCTCGCGCGGAGTCTGGCGCGGATCGTCGGTGAGTACGGCGAAGTGTCCATCGCGCCTACGGTTCAGCAAGCGAGGTACGCGCTGACTCAAGATCGCCCATGGGCCGGAGTTGTGCTGGACCTGAATTTGCCGGATGGCTTTGGGCTCGATCTGCTCACCGAAATTCGGGCTGAGGGAACCGTGTTGCCGGTGATGGTGCTCACAGGCGAGTTCAATCGCGAACTCGTGAACAGTGCCCAGGCGCTCCGCGCCGAATACGTATGCAAACCAGCGTCTCCAGGGAACCTTCTGCCATTTATCAAAGATGCGATTGCGCAACGCGGCTTGGATGATGCGCGCATCGGTTCTTGTGTGGATGATATGGCCCGGAGCCTCGCGCTCACCCCGCGCGAGAAACAACTAATGAGCCTTTCGGTGCAGGGACTCTCTCGCCGCGAACTCGCGGAAACGCTCGGCGTTGCGGAAAACACGGTAAAAGCGCAAACCCGATCCCTGCTCAAAAAAACCGGAGCACGTAGCCTCGCCGCCGTAGGCCAAGACGTCCTACGCCGCGCAGCGGATCTGTAATTTAAGGGTCTGGCACCCAGACCCTCTCGCCGGGGATACAATCCCCGACGATTCACCCAAGCTCCCCCGCCAGGAACCACGTGACCTGGGTGCCTGGTGGCTTACTGCTGGGCCCCGCCGCTACGCGGTGGGGCCCACGCGAGGTATGAACCGGGCACATAGGTAACAGATCGAACCGGTGACATGGGTAACACCTGTTGGATGAGCTGGAAGGAAACCTGTGTGAACGAGCTAAGGCATG
>JANQQS010000054.1 GCA_028284955.1 Myxococcota bacterium
CATGCCTTAGCTCGTTCACACAGGTTTCCTTCCAGCTCATCCAACAGGTGTTACCCATGTCACCGGTTCGATCTGTTACCTATGTGCCCGGTTCATACCGGCGCGGGTCCCCCACCCGACTCCGGCCGCTTTGCGTCCGCCCCACCGCAGAGCGGCGGGGCCCCAGCAGATTACCCTCACGCAACCAGGTCACGTGCCTCCTGGCGGGGGAGCTTGGGTGAATCGGCGGGGTCGTACCCCGACGAGAGGGTCTGGGTGCCAGACCCTCAGAAAACACAGTCTGGCGGGGGAGTTTGGGTGAATGGCTGGGATCGTATCCCAGCCAGAGGGTCTGGGTGCCAGACCCTAAAAAATCAGCAGCTTGGGTGAATCGGCGGGGTCGTACCCCGGCGAGAGCGTCTGGGTGCCAGACCCTTAAACAACACAATGACGGGGCCACGGTTGCGTTGTACTTCAGCCCTACCCTGATTGAAGGTATGGGTTTTTGGCTCGTTCTTCGCCTACGGTGGTGGTGGGGCCGTGGCCGGTGATGACGAGGGTTTCGTCGGGCATGGTGAGGATTCGGGTCCTGATGGAGTCGAGGATTTGTGAGGCGTCGCCGCCCCAGAGGTCGGTGCGGCCGATGCTTTGTTGGAAGAGGGTGTCGCCGGCGATGAGGACCGGCCGGTCTCCATGCGCGTGAAAGCAAAGGCTGCCTGGAGTGTGTCCTGGGGTGTGTACGACCCCAACTTCGGCGGCGCCTGCGGATACGGCATCGCCGTCGGTGAGGAAGCGGTCGATCTCGACGACTTCGGGCGCCCTAAGCGGAACGCCGAAGGTATCGAGCTGCATTTGCAGAGCGTTGTACAAAAAGAGATCACCTTCGTGCAGCATGCAAGGGGCGCCGGTGGCGTGCTGTACGTCTGCGGTGGCGCCCACGTGATCAAAATGCGCATGGGTGTGAATGATGCCGCTGCATGTGAGACCTAGCTCGTCGAGGCGCGCCAGAATGCGTTCGCCTTCGCCGCCGGGATCGACCACGAGCGCGCGATTCGTTTGGCGGTCTCCCAAAATCACGCAGTTGCACTGCAGGGGGCCGACTGGAAAATGCTCGATGATGGTTTCGGTCACGTAGGTAGCTGGGTTGTGCGAAGAGACGTCGAGTTGTGCGAAAGGGTTTATTCAGAGCCCGCTTTTCGACACGTCGAGCATATACCGTAGAGCTCGAGTTTGTGTCGTTTGAGCACGTAACCATGGCTTTTCGCGATTTGGTCTTGAATGCGTTCGATTTCGTCGTTCTCGAACTCGACGATCGCGCTGCACTCCAGACAGATGAGGTGGTCATGATGCTCGTCTTCGTGGGCTACTTCGTAGCGCGAAATGCCATCGCCAAAATGGCGTTCGTAGGCAAGGCCACATTCCTTCAGCAGCTTCAGCGTCCGATAGACCGTCGCGTATCCCACTTTGGGGTCGAGCCCACGAACCTGAACCAGCAAATCCTCGATCGAGAGGTGCCCCGTGGAACGAAAAAATACGTCGGTTACCGTGCGCCGCTGAGCGGTCGATCGAAGGCCTTTCTTGTCCATATAAGCCGCAAGACGCGCCTGAAGACCGTCCACGGTGGCCGTATGCTGCGAGGGAGTCATAGGATTACCCGTCTGCATTTCGTAAGGTAATCACAAGCGATTGTCCATCCCCACAAGAAAAGGCCCGTTTCAGGGTGTTCGAGCACTCAAGTTCGCCGATGTCGTGCTCCGAGCGGGAGTGCCGGTAACGGTCGCGGCGGTGCTCGCGGTCACCCTGGCGCGAGAACAAAAAGCCGTCCAGCACGATCTCCAGCTCGTCGCGCCTCGTTCCGCCCGCCCGGGAAGCCACATTGCAGTGCGCGCGTTTTTCTTTCGCGGCATCCACCGACCCACCGGAGGAACCCTGGATGCGTTTCCGCTGAACATTCGCCTGACCGATTCTGAAGGGTCGTCCACGCTCGCATCGACAACGCTCGCGCCTTCACACGCCGGCGGAATGGAGGGAACGCTCAAGATTCCAGCCCGCCGCGGCTCTTTCTTTCTTGAAGCCCGCGTTCAGGTCGACGACAGCGAGATCTTGGTGCGGCGCACCCTCAAGATACGCAAGGTGGGCGCCAGCACTTCCGCCAAGCTTCGTGACCGACTTTCCTCGCCCTTGCAGCAATACGCCCCCCAGAGCATCAAGGTGCTCGCGGAAGAGCCTCCGCCAGACCGATTCGAGGTACGCGTCCGAGGCGGGGCGTGCGTCCCGGGCACCCGCTGCGACCTGCTGGTGTGGGTAGGGTCACCCGCAGCCCATATTTCGCTCGACGAATCTCCGTCGGTCAAACGGTTCACTCCTGCGCGATCGGATGGCTCACCGAGCGCAGGTGGCTCGCCGAGCGCCACCGAAACCGACAATATTGTCGTCGTCCCAGTCGTGGTGCATGGGCCGGAGGGTACTGCGACGCTGATCGCTTCGCGCCAAGGAACGGCGGTCGCTCAGCGTACATTGCAGCTTCCTGTGTCGCTGGGCGCCCCTCGGGTGCACGTCGAACCCGTGTTGCTGCGCGCTCCTGCGCGACCGACGCTCTTGGTGAGACAAATCGGCGCAGCGCGACCGCTGATGATCGACGGCTATCGAAACGGCCAGTGGGAGCAAACTGCCTCGGTCGACGCTTCGATTGCACGTGCTGCGTTCGAGATCCCCTTCGCACTAGGTGCCGGCACGTGGCGCATTGAAGTCCGTCGAGACGCGTTCGCGTCGACCAGCGCGGGATGTCGGCTGGTGGATGTGTACGCGCGCGCGAATAGCATCGGCGACGCGATCGATCGGCTGAGCCAGAAGCCATCGGCCCCTCCAAAGGATGCCTGGCATCCCCCTGAGGATGCCGCAGCGTTTGTATTCGCCGCCGAAGAAAGCAAAGCGGCGATTCGGCCCCCCGCGTCGCGCAGCGTTGATCAGTCCAGCTTGGGTGCGCGCAAAGATCGGAAACGCGGCCGGCTGATCGGCGCCGGACTGGTCATCGCGCTCGGCTTTCTCGCGAGCCTATTGCTGGTTCAGCAGGGTCTGCGAGCAACCCGGGAAGCGCAGAGCCTGCTCGCTCGGGCGGTGTCGGGCGACGACTCGAACGGGGGTGATGACCGACCGCGAGAAGGGCTCGGGCGACGACAAGCGCTTCCGGTGTGGGGTCTAAGCGCACTATTGGCGCTGATTTTTACGCTGATCGGCCTTTTGGTGGTGGCTCGCATCGTTTGGTGATGCGCAATTGCGCTGCCAGAACACAAGCTCTAGAGTCTCGCCACAATGCTTGGATGGGCACTCAAAAGAGTCTTAGGCAGTAAACACGAGCGCGAGATCAAAAAGCTCAAACCGCTCGTCGACTCGATTGGCGCAATGGAAGACAAGCTGCGGAAGCTTGACGACGCTGCGCTTCGCGCGCGCACCGCGACCTTTCGCGAAAAGCTCGACCAGGGCGCTTCGCTCGACGATATCTTGGTTCCCGCATTTGCCACCGTGCGCGAAGCGGGTCGGCGCGTACTCGGCATGCGGCACTACGACGTTCAGCTCATCGGCGGCATGGTGCTCCATCAGGGCAAGATCGCCGAGATGAAAACCGGCGAAGGCAAAACGTTGGTCGCCACCCTTGCCTGCTACCTGAATGCCGTAGGCGGCAAAGGCGTACATGTAGTCACCGTGAACGACTACCTGGCGCGTCGCGATGCGGAATGGATGGGTCGCCTCTATGGTTTTTTAGGGCTGAGCACGGGCGTCGTCGCGCCCGGCATGTCCAACGCGCAAAAGAAGCAAGCGTACGCCTGCGACATCACCTACGGGCAGAACAACGAGTTCGGCTTCGACTACATGCGCGACAACATGAAGTTCAGCATCTACGACTATGTCCAGCGCGAGCTGAACTTCGCCATCGTCGACGAAGTCGATTCGATTCTTGTCGACGAGGCACGCACCCCGCTCATCATCAGCGGCCCTGGGGAAACCGCCAGCGATAAGTACATCAAAATCAACGACCTCATCCCGCGGCTGCGCCGAGATGAGCATTACGACATCGACGAAAAAGCGCGCAACGTAGCGCTCACCGAAGAAGGCATGGAGGCGGCTCAGCACATGCTGCACAGCAAAGGAATGCTGGAGCATGAAGGGAAAGAACACGGCAATCTCTACGATCCCGTGAATATCGAAACGTTGCACATCCTGCAGCAGAGCTTGCGCGCCCATACCCTCTACAACCGCGACCAGCACTACATGGTCCGAGACGACAAGGTGCTCATTATCGACGAGTTCACCGGGCGCACCCTCCCGGGGCGTCGATGGTCCGACGGGCTACACCAGTCGATCGAAGCGAAGGAACGTGTCCCTATCCAGGACGAAAACCTAACCCTCGCGACGATTTCGTTTCAGAACCTCTTTCGTCTCTACGACAAGCTGAGCGGCATGACCGGCACCGCCGATACCGAAGCGGTGGAGTTCCATAAAATCTACGAGCTCGACGTGGTCGTGATTCCGACCAACAAGCCGGTGGTTCGTAAAGATGCCGAAGATTTGGTCTACAAAAGCGAGCGAGAAAAGTTTCGCGCCGTCGTAGGTGAGATCAAGGAAGCTCATGAACGCGGGCAACCAGTGCTGGTGGGCACGACCAGCGTCGAGAAGTCCGATGCGTTGTCTCGAACGCTGGAGAAGCAAAGCGTCCCTCACTTCGTGCTCAACGCGAAGCAGCACGAGCAAGAAGCCTACGTGGTCGCGCAAGCTGGAACCCCTGGCGCAGTCACGGTGGCGACCAATATGGCAGGCCGAGGAACCGATATTATTCTCGGTGGCAATCCGGAAATGCTGGCGCGAATGGACGTCTTGCAGCAGTCGAGTCCCGAACTGGTCGCCAACCCTGAAGCGCTCGAAGCTGAGGTGCAAAAAGCGACCCCGCGCTACGAAGAGAAATGCAAAGCAGACGGCATTCGCGTCAAACAAGCTGGCGGGCTCAAGATCGTAGGCACGGAACGACACGAATCGCGACGCATCGACAACCAGCTGCGCGGTCGGTCCGGACGGCAAGGCGACCCCGGAGAATCGATTTTCTTTCTTTCACTCGAAGACGACCTCATGCGCATCTTCGCCGGCGAGCGCGTGCAAAACATGATGGAACGCCTGGGCATGGAAGAAGACGTGCCCATCGAACACCGCTGGGTCACCAAGTCGGTCGAAAACGCGCAGAAGAAAGTCGAGGAACGCAACTTCGATATACGAAAGCACCTGCTGGAATACGACGATGTCATGAATCAGCAGCGAAAGAGCATCTACACGCTACGCAAGCAGGTGCTCCAGGGCCAATACCGGACCGTGCCCACCGAAGAGGAAACCAAGAAAGGCATCAAACCAGAGCGCATTGTCAGCGAGGTTGACGAGGCACTGAAGGAGCGAATTGCGCCGATTTTGGAGCAGATGGTGAAGCTGCACAGCGCGCCGTTGCCCGACGCAGGCATCTCGGAAGAAGAACTTGATCGATTTCGAGACGACGCGATGAAGCAGGAGCTTTCAAAACTCGGCGCCGTCCGCGCACAACCCCTCGAGCGAGACATCTATTTGTGGTTCGGCTGCGTCGTACCGCTCGAAAAAGACGTGCAAAAGAGCGCTGAGAAAACGCTCGCCTATCTAAAAGAAGAAGTCGGCATGTCGATGACCGAACAGCAAGAGCGCTTGCTGGACATGATCGACGAAATTATTGGCACCATGGTTGGGCACGCATGCCCCGAAGGAAAGCATTTCGAAGACTGGGACCTCGACGGGCTAGCCGATGCTTTTGAGGATCAGTTCGACGTCGATGCGAGCGGCCTCGACGCCAACACCGACCGACAAGAACTCGCACAAAAAATGTTCCGAGATGCCGACGCAGTGCTCAAACGCAAAGAAGAAGAGTTCGGCACAGAAAACTTCCTTCGCCTCTTTCGAAACTTTTTCCTTCAGGAAATCGACCGACAGTGGATCGACAACCTCCAAGCCATGGACCACCTTCGCGACGGCATTGGGCTCCGCGGCTATGGCCAGCGGGACCCAAAGAAAGAATACAAGCGCGAAGGCTACAACATGTTCGTGGAGATGATGCAGAGCATTCGAAGCTCCGTGGTGCAAAGCATGTTCACAGTGCAGCGCGTGCGCGAAGAAGACCTCGAGCGCATTGAAGCTCAGCGTCGGCAGGCCGCAGAAAAACGACAGCGGCAATTCCGCGCGAGCCACGCCAGCGCGCTTGGAGCCCAAGACGATGCACCGCGGCGAGCCGGGCGAGGCGCAGCGGGAGACGGAGAACCCGGCGCTCCCGTCGCGACAGTACGCCGTGACCGGCCCAAACTCGGCCGCAACGACCCGTGTCATTGCGGAAGCGGCAAGAAATACAAAAACTGCTGTCTTCGCCTAGATCAGGCCGCCGCATCAGGATAGCACCTCGTTCGGAACGCTGATGAAAGACGAGACTCCCGTACCCGGATTTCGTTTCGCGGGAATCGCGAGCGGAATCAAAAAGCCCGGCCGCACCGATCTGGCCCTGCTTACCTGTGACCGACCCGCCGCCGCCGCCGCTGTCTTTACTCGCAATCGAGTCCGCGCAGCTCCCGTTGAGCTCGCAAAAAATCGGCTTCGCGCCGGTCGCTGCCAAGCCATCGTGGCCAACAGCGGAAACGCCAATGCATGCACGGGGGCTCAAGGCATGCGCGACGCGCTAGCCACCACGCTCGAGGTGGCACAAGCGCTCGACATCGACACCAAGCTCGTGGCCCCGGCTTCCACTGGCGTCATCGGTGTTCCACTGCCCGCCGAGCGGATCACGCGATCGGTTCCAGCGCTCGTATCGTCGCTTGCACCTGAAAACGCAGGGGAATTCGCGCAAGCCATCCTTACTACCGATCGCGCGCCCAAAATCGCTCGAGAGCAAATCTCCCTCGGAAAAACAGAGGTTTCCATTCTAGGCATCGCCAAGGGCGCAGGCATGTTTCACCCGAACATGGCGACCACCTTGGGGTTCCTGATGACCGACGCCGATGTACCGGCCGCGACGCTCAAGCCAATATTGAACCGAGCCGTCGACGAAACCTTCAACCGAATGACCGTCGATGGAGATACCAGCACCAACGATGCCGTGTTCCTTTTGGCGTCTGGAGCATCCGCTGCGTCTGCCACATCCGCGAAGAACACGCGGCGGTTTGCCCAAGCAGTCACCGCGGTTTTGCAGGCGCTCGGAGAGATGGTCGTCGCAGACGGCGAAGGCGCCAATCACGCAGTTCGCATCGAAGTTCGACAAGCCCCCAGCGACACTCACGCGCTCAAGGTAGCAAAAACGGTAGCCACCTCATCTCTCGTCAAAACCGCAATTCATGGGAGAGACCCAAACTGGGGCCGCATTCTCGCCGCAGCCGGCCGCGCGGGCGTGGCATTCGATCCAAACAAAACCCGCATGAGCATCGGGGCCGTCGAAGTCTTCGCCCGCGGAACCCCGACAGCCAATTCGGAAGCAGACGCCGCCCAAGTCATGAACGCGCCAAAGTACGAAATACGGCTACAACTCGGCGCCGGCACCGGCCGAGCCCACTACTGGACATGCGACCTAGGCCACGCCTACGTCACATTGAACGCCGATTACAGGACCTAAATCCCCTGAGGGTCTGGCACCCAGACCCTCTCGTTCGGGATACGATCCCGAACGATTCACCCAAACTCCCCCGCCAAGAACCACGTGACATGGTTGCCTGGTAAGTTTACTGCTGGGGCCCCGCCGCTTCGCGGTGGGGCGGACGCGAAGCGGCCGGAGTCGGGAAGGGGACCCGCGCGGGTCGTACCCGCGGGGGGGAGGGTTTGCATC